>JAUXXQ010000161.1 GCA_030684815.1 Methylobacter sp.
CAAGTCCTGCCCTACCTTTCGGACTGTTGGCGGAAATGCTCCCGCAACACGAACAAGCTTGGGTACTGTATGCTTCGTTGACTTCTATGAACACGCCTTGCGTCGCTATCGACTTATATTCAAGTTGTGTTTTTAGCATCGACCAGCCTGCATCTAAAACGGACTTTGCCATTGCACTCGAAAGCCATGCGGTTCAACACATCTGTATGTTTATCCCTGTCCTGACTTTTAGTGTTTTGGTTTGTGTTTTCATTGGATTACAGTGGTACAGCGCATTTTATGGCTAAGCAGATTAAACGTTTTCAAATTCGGATGACAGCAGATTTTTTCTGTGCGATAAAAAAAGCTAAATCTTAGGACGGTTTCAATCGCCAAATTAATTGTATGGGCGCTCACAGGATGGCTGCAAACAAGATGAATCAAGGGCATCCTTACATCCCCCACCTGAAGGAAGGGGCTTTACGGGCTTTTTTGGTAAAAGTTTTTTAACATTTTTATTCGCGCTCTTTGTGCCCTTCGTGGAAAATAGTCTTTTGCGTTGCTTGCCTGCGGCTAGTCGGGTCTGTTTTGCAAACGCTGGAAGCCTACGGATTGCATGACCGATAGCTGGCTAATCACCCACTGTTGCTTTGTGTAGTGGGCACACTTTATTTACTGTCTGACTTAAAATATATAGGAATAAAAAACTTCATGAACATTAATTATACTGCCTCTATTTTTAGCCTTGCCTTAATTGCTGTGATTTCAGGTTGCGCCACCGCGCCGGAAAAACCGGCAGAACCTGCGCCGTTTGTCAGCGATTACCCGACCCGTGACCGCGTTGAATATGTCTTAAACTGCGTTGCCCAGCATGGCGGTTTGTCCTATATAACCCAATACGCCTGCGGCTGTAAGATCGATAAAATCGCAGAAAAATTGGCTTTCGCTGAATATGAAGCCGCGAAAACTTTTACCTATTTAAGCAAGGGCCAAACCGGTGATGCCGGTTCTGCGATGCGCGATCCGATGCAATCGAAAGATTTAAGGAAGCGTCTGAAAGAAGCGGAAGAGTATGCGGAGAAAAATTGTTTCGTGAAATAAAAAGGGTCGCTTTGGTCGTTTTTTGTTGGCTATCCGTCATGCAATAGTTTTAACCTGTTATTAATCAGAAATTAATCTATGTTTTTTGCCGAATATTGACTTTAACTTAGGATGTGCACATGAAATTAAAAACCCAAATTTCTCTCGGTTTTGGAAGCATATTGATTTTGTTGTTAATTACGGCGGGATTGGGTGTTAACAGCCTTTCAGCCTTATTGGCTGACACCCGTCATGTTGTAACAGCGGACAATCTGCGTACGGCATTGGTGGAACGCGAGGTCGACCATTTGAATTGGACGGCAAGGCTTAATGCTTTCGTTTTTGACGAACATGTGCATGAGCTCGATGTGCAGTTGGATCATACCCAGTGTGCCTTTGGCCGTTGGTATTACGGTGATGAACGGCATCAGGCCGAGGCGCAATTTCCCGCGCTAAAAGCCCCATTGCTTAATATTGAGGAGCCGCACCGTAAGTTACACGAGTCAGCCAAGCGTATCAAAGAAGCGCGTAGTGAGGCTGCGCAGTCAAGCAGCGATAAAGGTCAGCAACATACAATTTCACTTTATAGGGCAGAAACACTGCCCAATTTGCGCGAAACACAAACAAATCTGGCGGCAATGCGGGAACTGATTTATGAGTCAGCGGTCGCACTGCAAAAAAGTATGGAAAATGACGGCGCCCAATCCCAGTCTTTTGTGGTTGCGGTGACGATAATCGCCATGTTGGTCGGCGTTATTGTCTCTGTCATGATCGTGCGCACTATTTTGCGGCAGTTAGGCGGCGAGCCGGGGACTCTGGCTAATGTCGCCGAACAAATAGCGGCTGGTGACTTGTCGATTAAAATCAATGCGGGAGGGCAACCATTGACTGGGGTTTTGGCCGGTATGAAAAACATGGCGGACGACTTAAAGCAAGTGGTGGGGCAGGTCAGAGGCGCGGCGGATAACCTCGCCAGCGCTTCCCAACAAGTCAGTGCCACAGCGCAATCGATGAGCCAGATGGCCACCGAGCAAGCTGCCAGCGTCGAAGAAACGACATCGTCGATTGAACATCTTAATGCATCGGTGCAACAAAATACTGAAAATGCACATGTCACTGAACAAATGGCCACCCGCTCGGCCAGTGAAGCCCAAGATGGGGGCAATGCGGTTAATGGGACAGTCTCAGCAATGAAGAATATTGCCGAAAAGATTGGTCAAATTGAAGATATTGCTTATAAGACCAATTTGTTGTCTTTAAACGCTGCGATTGAGGCGGCGTCTGCAGGCGAACATGGCAAAGGCTTTGCGGTCGTGGCTGCCGAGGTGCGCAAGCTTGCGGAAAGCAGCCGGATTAGCGCCAAGGAAATCAGCGGGCTGGCGACCAGTAGTGTGGCCATAGCCGAAAAAGCGGGGAACTTGATTGCCAACGTAGTGCCCAATATCGTCAAAACCGCCGGTCTGGTGCAAGAGATCAATGCGGCTTCGAAAGCGCAATCCAGTGGCATTAACCAGATTAACGATGCCATGCGGCAATTGGATAAGGCAACTCAGCAAAATGCGGCAAGTGCAGAACAATTGGCGGCAACTTCTGAGGAATTAAGCGGCCAAGCTATGCAGCTGCAAAATGCGGTCGCTTTTTTTAAGCTTGAGGAAAGCGACGGTCGGTCGCTTTAACAGCGTTAGAGGCATTCGTTACATTGAAAAAACTATTCACCACGAAAGGTACGAAGAAAATTAATATCCTTTGGGCGCTTCGTGGTGGCAAGCATAATTACTGTTGTCCTGAGCAATACAAGGCTTCAACCTGTGCCCTTGCCCATGGCGTTTTTCTTAAGAATTTCAAGCTCGATTGTATGCTGGGGTCGTTGTTAAAGCATCTGATGTTAATCTGTCTGCCCATTTCATCCCAGCCGTAATGGGCTACCAATTCAGTGAGCATCCTTTCTAGGGTGACGCCATGCAGCGGATTTTGCGGTTGTTTATCATTCATTAAGCGTACCTGAGTGGTGCGTGTTAATCTTCATGTTCGTAACGCCTGCGTATTGCATCATCGCGGGCGTCGTTGATTTCCCGCATGATGCTGCCCACATCCGCCTGTTTGTCGCTGGCTTGGAATCGGCCGGTCAAGGCCACATCAGGATCGAGTTCGGCGCTCTCGTAGAGCTTCCATATTTCTTTGCCATACTGTGTGCTGAGCAGCTCGGGGGCAAAACGGCCAAAATAATCGGCCAGATTATCGACATCGCGTTCCAGCATCCGTGCGGCGTTATTGTTTGCCGCCGCATCAACAGCTTGGGGCAGGTCGATAATAACCGGGCCGTCAGCGTCAATCAGGATGTTGTATTCCGACAGGTCGCCATGCACTAGGCCTGCGCACAGCATCCTGACCACTTCTTTGATCAGCAAGGCGTGGTATTCAAGTGCTTGCTCGCGGCTCAGTTCAAGGTCATTCAGCCGGGGCGCGGCGTTGCCATGGCCATCGGTAACCAGTTCCATCAGCAACACGCCTTCGACGAAATTATAGGGCTGCGGCACGCGCACACCCGCTGCGGCAAGGCGGTACAATGCATCGACTTCGGCATTTTGCCAGACATCTTCCTGCTGTTTGCGCCCAAACCGGGTGTTTTTTTCCATGGCGCGCGCCTGACGGGTGTTCCGCACTTTACGCCCTTCCTGATACTGCGCCTGTTTGTGGAAGCCGCGTTTGTTAATGTCTTTATAGACTTTGGCGCAACGTATTTCGCCTTCAGAAGATACGACGTAAACAGCCGCTTCCTTGCCGCTTTTTAGCGGCCGGATTACCTCGTCAACGAGGCCGTCCCGCACCAGCGGTTCAATACTTTTTGGAGTTTTCATCAAATTTCCTTGTTGGTCTGAGACCTCTTCCTTCAGGGAGATTCGTTCAAAGTTGACAACGCTGCTTTAGCGTCGTTATCCTTTCAGCTAACCTCGTTGTTGACGGCGAGGCAATCCACCGACCGCTATCTGTCGATGGATTGTCGTAAGACAAGTCATTCGACAGATAGCGGTCGAGTGTGGATTGAAACATGGCCGCCCTTAGTCGTTGCCTTTAGATAAAAGTTAAAAATTAGCGGCTTTTCTTGATAAATATATTTGATCCGGTAACCGGGGCTATTTTACTTTATTTTAGAGGGCTCAAACCAGTCGGCGAAAAAAGCATTTTATTCACCATGAAGAACATGAAGGATTTAGCGCTTCATGTCCTTCATGGTAATGGCTTAAATTAATTTATGCGTGTTCCTCACGTAATGACGTCAGGTTTTGTTCTGCCGGTGCGTTTTTTAATTTCGCAGAACTGTTCGGCCAGGCTGATCAGTTCTGCCAGTGCCACCTGGGCATCTTGATTATGCTTGGCGGCGTCGGCTTCAAAACGTTCCAGATAAATCCGTAATGTTGCGCCGACAGTGCCGGTACCCGATAAACGGAAAATGATGCGCGAGCCGTTGCCAAAACCGATACGTATGCCCTGATTGTGGCTAATGCTTTGATCTATTGAATCTTCATAGCTGAATTCATCGGCATATTTAACGGTATATTCGCCGAATGTTTGTCCTGCTAATGCGGGCAGTTGACTTCTTAAATGCTCGACAATACCGTTGGCAATGTCCATGGCGACGGCTTCATAATCATGGCGGCAATAAATGTCGCGGCCGAATTTTTGCCAGTGTTCATGCACGATGTCAGCAACCGATTGGCGCTTTCTGGCAATTAAATTCAGCCAGAACAGCACCGCCCATAAGCCGTCTTTTTCCCGCACATGGTCGGAGCCGGTGCCGAAACTTTCTTCGCCGCACAGGGTAATTTTTCCGGCATCGAGCAGGTTGCCGAAAAATTTCCAGCCGGTTGGGGTTTCGTAGCAGGGGATGTTGTAATGGGCGGCAACACGGTCAACTGCCTGGCTGGTTGGCATGGAGCGCGCTACGCCGCGCAAGCCTTGGGCATAAGCCGGGATTAAATGCGCGTTAGCCGCCATAATGGCCAGGCTGTCGCTGGGCGTGACAAAAATATGGCTGCCGGTAATCATGTTGCGGTCGCCATCGCCATCCGATGCCGCGCCAAAAACCGGGGCTGACTCGCTGAACATGCGCTCGGCCAATTCTTGGGCATGTGCCAAATTAGGGTCAGGATGATGGCCGCCAAAATCTTCCAGCGGTTCCGCGTTAATGACTGAATCCGGCGTTGCACCCAAAATGTCGACCAGTATCCGTTTGGCATAAGGCCCGGTAATTGCGCTCATGGCATCGAACAGCAGCGTGATATAGCCGGAACTGAGACTTTGTTTGAGCAAGTTGAAATCGAAAATAGACTGCATCAGTTCGGCATAATCAGTGACCGGGTCGATGACGGTGATGCTCAAATTTTCCCGTTGCTGGGTGCCGATGCAATCAAGGTCGATGTCGTCGAGTTGGGCTATTTTATAGCTGTCTAAGTTTAAGCTGCGCTGATAAAAGGCGTTGGTGTCTTTTTCCGGGGCAGGGCCGCCATTGCCGGCATTGTATTTGATGCCGAAATCTTCGTCAGGGCCGCCGGGGTTATGGCTGGCGGACAGGATCAAGCCGCCGAAGGCGTTATATTTTCTGATGATATGTGAAGCCGCCGGGGTAGACAGTAGCCCGCCTTGACCTATAATTAGATGGCCGAAACCATTAGCCGCCGCCATTTTAATGATGATTTGTATGGCTTGCCTGTTAAAATAACGGCCATCGCCACCTAACACCAGCGTTTTGCCGCTAAAGTCGGGTAACGAGTCGAAAATGGATTGGACAAAATTTTCCAGGTATCCGGGTTGCTGAAAGACCTTAACTTTTTTTCTGAGTCCCGATGTCCCTGGATTTTGGTCGCTATAGGGCTGTGTTGTGATCGTTTCTGTGTGCATATTACATCCTTAATTCAACAATTAAACCGGTGGCTAAAGTACACCAAAACTCTTATCTAGTGTAGAACATTTATGTTACGAATTTATTTATTGCTCTGTTGCAGTTTTTTCTCTTTTTCTGTTGTTGCCAATGATGATATTTGGTTATTGGTGGATACTAAGGCGCTGACTATTGAAGTCAAAAAAGGTCAGCAGACGCTTGAAACTTTAAACGATATTGCCATTGGCCGTGGCGGTGCCGGAATTAAGCTCCATCAGGGCGATAACATCACGCCTTATGGGGACTATAAAATAGGTTGGGTGGGTGAGCAAAGCTCGTTCCGGAAGTTTTTTGGTTTGACCTATCCATCCGCAGAAGACGCCCAAAAAGCGCTGGAACAGGGCGTGATTAACCGGGTGGCTTATGACAGTATTGTGAATGCTCATCGGGCGCACCAAGTGCCTCCGCAAAATACGCCTTTAGGAGGGCGTATTGGCATTCATGGTTTGGGGCGGGCAGATGAAAAAATTCATAAGGCAATGAATTGGACTCATGGCTGTATTGCCTTGACTAACCAACAGATAGATCACCTGAGTCACTGGTTGGATAAAGGGACGGTGGTCAGAATAAAATAAAACTGGAAAATAATTTAAAAGCAGTGCAAAATAAAAACTAGTAGGCGTTTTTTTTTGTAGTAATAACTTTAATAAGGAAAATAAGATGAAAAAAGTAGTTAAATTGTCAATGGTTGCTCTGATTGCTAGCTTGGTTGTTGGTTGCGCAAGCACTTCAGATATCGAAAACTTACAGTCACAAATTGATGGTTTGAAATCTTCAGTTGCACAAGCATCTGCCGATGCCGCTAGCGCAAGAAGCGCTGCTGATTCTGCTTCTTCACAAGCAGCTTCTGCAGAAGCTGCAGCTAACCGTGCAGCACAATATGCTCAAGATACAAACAGCAAACTGGACAGCATGTTCAAAAAATCAATGATGAAATAAATCATCGCTGATTTTAAGAATTAAGAAGCCCGGTGGAATTCCACCGGGCTTTTTTTTTGAGCCGATGTTTTAGTTGTGATGATTTGAATCCAAGCCTGCTGTAGCCATGGTAAAATAGGCGCTTTTGAATTCATTATATTCATGCGTTTAATTAGAGGATTATCTCATTTAGAGCCGTCAAAAAAAGGTTGCGTACTAACGATTGGCAATTTTGACGGCTTGCATTTAGGTCATCGGGCGGTGATAAAAAAATTGGCTGAGCGGGGTGAAAAACTGGCTTTGCCTGTTGTGGTCATGACCTTTGAGCCGCAGCCGCTGGAGTATTTTTTGGGCGAAAATGCACCGTCGCGGTTGATGCGTTTGCGGGAAAAAGTTATCCCTTTTGCTAAATTGCCCGTTGATGCTTTGGTGATATTGCGATTTAATCAGCATTTCGCCAATTATGATGCCGAGCAGTTTATTGCTGATGTGTTAGTCAAGCTGCTGAACGTGAAGCATTTGGTGGTCGGTGACGATTTTCATTTTGGCAAGGCCAGGCGCGGAAATTTCGCTATGCTCAAAGACAAGGGCAAACTCTTTGGTTTTGATGTGGAAGACACCGGATCGTATCAGATCGGCGGGCTTCGCGTCAGCAGCACCTTGATCAGAGATGCACTAGGCGATGGCGATTTGGCGCTGGCTGAAAAACTGCTCGGTTGCTGTTATTCTGTGTGCGGACGGGTCGCGCACGGCGACAAACGCGGCAGAACCATCGGCTATCCCACCGCCAATATACAAATGTTTAGAAAAAACACCCCAGTTAACGGAGTATTCGCGGTGACCCTGACCGGTATTGATGACCGTGAGTTTGATGGCGTTGCCAATGTCGGCACGAGACCTACGGTTGATGGTGGCGACAAAGTGATACTGGAAGTGTATTTGTTCGATTTTGATAGAGAAATTTACGGGCATTATGTGGAAGTGCATTTCAAACAAAAGATTAGGGATGAAATGCGTTTTCAGTCGCTGGACGAACTTAAAGCGCAAATTGTAAAAGACGTGGCTGAAGCCAAAGCTGTATTAGCCAATAAACACCATTCCAGCTGATAAATATTTTTTGCCGAGATTAATTGTTATGACAATGGATTATAAAAAAACACTGAATTTACCTAACACGGCGTTTCCGATGAAAGGCAATCTGGCTCAGCGTGAGCCGGAGCGTCTAAAAAAATGGAACGACGCTGATTTGTATCACAAAATCAGGCAGGAATTTGCAGGAAGGCCAAAGTTTATCCTGCATGACGGCCCGCCGTATGCCAATGGCGAAATTCATATCGGCCATGCGGTCAACAAGGTGTTGAAAGACATCATTATTAAGTCGAAAGCATTAAGC
Organism: Methylobacter sp.; assembly: GCA_030684815.1. Classification (GTDB taxonomy): domain Bacteria; phylum Pseudomonadota; class Gammaproteobacteria; order Methylococcales; family Methylomonadaceae; genus Methylobacter_A. The sequence continues at coordinate 8,310 of JAUXXQ010000161.1, forward strand.
GGTTTCGATGCGCCTTATGTGCCGGGCTGGGATTGCCACGGCTTGCCGATTGAATTGCAGGTTGAGAAAAAACGAGGCAAGGCGGGCGTTAAAATTTCCCCCGCTTTGTTTCGCCATGCCTGCCGAGACTATGCCAAAAAACAGGTCAACATACAAAAAGAAGCCTTTATCCGCCTGGGTATTTTGGGCGATTGGGGAAATCCGTATTTGACGATGGATTTTGCTTTTGAAGCCGACATCGTGCGCGCGCTGGGCAAAATCAGCCAAAACGGTCATATAACTAAAGGCGCAAAACCGGTGCATTGGTGCACCGATTGCGGTTCGGCGCTGGCAGAGGCGGAAGTCGAATACGAAGACAAACATTCGCCTGCGGTCGATGTGCGTTTTCAGGTGGTCGATGAAGCCGGATTTTTGGCTCAGTGCCACCATGTGCCTGAGCATGAGGGCAGGGGAACGTTATCGGTGGTCATTTGGACAACGACGCCGTGGACATTGCCTGCCAATCAGGGCGTGGCGTTAAACCCCGAACTGGAATATGCGGTGGTGCAATGCGAAAAAGACGGCAATGTAGAACGTCTGGTTGTTGCCGAAGCGCTGCTGAAAGATGTCATGCTGCGCTACGACATCGAAAATTATCATGTCATTGCTTACTGCAAAGGTGCGGATTTAGAGCATCAATTATTGCAGCATCCTTTCTATGACCGGCAAGTGCCGATTATTCTGGGCGATCATGTCACCACCGAAGCCGGTACCGGCGCAGTGCATACCGCGCCCGGACACGGCCAGGACGATTATGTGGTTGGCTTGAAATACGGCTTGCCGGTTGATAACCCGGTCGGCAACGATGGCGTATTTCTGCCCAATACCGAACTTTTTGCTGGTGAGCATGTGTTCAACGCCAATGCTCACGTCATTGAAGTGTTGGCACAACTAGGCAAACTGGTGCATCACATCGCCATCTTGCACAGCTACCCGCATTGCTGGCGGCATAAAACCCCGATTATTTTCCGCGCCACGCCGCAGTGGTTCATTTCGATGAACAAAAACAAACTGCGCGAGCAGGCGCTGGCTGAAGTCAAACGCGTGGCCTGGATTCCCGAATGGGGTCAAGCACGGATTGAAAGCATGATGGAAGGTCGGCCGGACTGGTGTATTTCCCGTCAGCGTACTTGGGGCGTGCCGATTACTTTGTTTGTCCATAAGGAAAGCGGCGAACTGCATCCGCGCACCGCTGAACTAGTTGAACAGGTGGCGCAGCGTATTGAACAACAAGGCATAGAAGCCTGGTTTGAACTGGATGCCGCTGAATTGCTCGGTGATGAAGCCGCAGACTACGACAAAATGACCGACACGCTGGATGTTTGGTTCGATTCCGGCGTCACCCATGCGGCGGTTTTGGCACGGCGCGAACAGCTGCATTTTCCGGCCGATTTATATTTGGAAGGTTCAGACCAGCATCGCGGCTGGTTCCAGTCGTCATTGTTGGCTTCGGTCGCGATGAACGGGGTCGCGCCTTATAAAGCGGTATTGACGCATGGTTTCACCGTTGATAAAAACGGCGAAAAAATGTCCAAATCGAAAGGCAATGTGGTGCCGCCGCAATCGGTGATGAAAAATCTGGGCGCCGATGTGTTGCGCTTATGGATTGCGGCAACCGATTATCGCGGCGAAATGCGCGTGTCTGATGAGATTTTGGAGCGCACCTCCGATGGTTACCGGCGATTAAGAAATACCGCGCGTTTTCTGCTGTCGAATTTGAATGATTTTGATCCGGCACAAGACTTGGTCGAAACCCAAGATTTACTGGCGCTGGATCGCTGGATGGTGGATAGGGCATTTTTATTGCAGGAAGAAGTCAAAGCGGCTTACGAAACCTACCAGTTCCAGCTTATTTATCAAAAAGTGCATCATTTTTGCGTGATCGATTTGGGCGGTTTTTATCTGGACATTATCAAAGACCGTCAATATACCGCCAAAGCCGATGGTTTGGCGCGGCGTTCGGCGCAAACTGCGATGTATCACGTACTGGAAGCATTGACCCGCTGGCTGGCGCCGATTATCAGTTACACCGCCGATGAAATCTGGCAATATTTGCCGGGCGAACGCAGTGAGTCGGTGTTTTTGGAAACCTGGTATCAGGGGCTGGCTGAGCTTGATGATGATGTTTTAAACCGCGAATTCTGGCAAAAAATCATGGCCGTCCGCGCCGCAGTCGGCAAGGAACTGGAAAAGAGCCGCGCTAAAGGTGACATCGGATCGTCGTTGAATGCCGACGTTGAATTGTATTGCAACGTCGAGTTTGTTGATGATTTAAAGCGCTTGTCGGATGAGTTGCGTTTTATTTTCATTACCTCCAATGCCACGGTGATGGCAGAAGGCGATGCGCCTGAAGATGCCATTCAAACTGAAATCGGTGGCGTTAAATTAAGAGTCCTGGTGTCCGGGCATGAAAAATGCGTGCGTTGCTGGCATCAACGGCCTGACGTCGGTAAACATTCAGAACACCCCGAATTGTGCGGGCGTTGCGTGGAAAACGTAGCGGGCGAAGGCGAGCGCAGGCTTTATGCGTAAGGCGGTGATGTTGAAATGGTTATGGCTGTCGTTGCTGGCGGTCATTCTCGACCAAGTCAGCAAACTGGCCGTTGCAGGATCGATGCAACTGTATGAATCGATTGAGCTCATGCCGTTTTTTAAGCTGACTTATGTGCATAATACCGGTGCCGCGTTCAGTTTTTTAAGCGAGGCCGGGGGTTGGCAACGCTGGTTTTTTGCCGGATTGGCATTGGTGATCAGTGCCGTGATAGCCGTTTGGTTAACCCGGCTGAAACAACACGAAACCTTGCTGGCAGTGGCGTTGGCGCTGATTTTAGGCGGCGCCATCGGTAATTTGATTGACCGGCTGGCTTACGGTTATGTGATCGATTTTCTTGATGTTTATTACGGTAGCTGGCATTGGCCTGCCTTTAATATCGCCGATTCCGCGATTACCTTGGGCGTGATATTAATGCTGGCGGAATCATTCGGCTTGGGGCGTCCGCAACAGCCGGATGCTTTATGATAGCTGATGGTAAAGTCCACAAAAAGTATAAAAGGCGTTCTAGGCGGCACGATGTCTGAATCGTGCTCTGGTTCCTATGCGGCGTCTATCGAGTTATGCACACCTCGACGTTGGCCTTAGCTGATTTCCGATAAATGACATCCCTTGATGGGCGTCGCCCACACGTGGGAGCGACGCCTACGTCGCGACTAGCGATCATCAACAGATTTAGGTGATAGATAATAGTTCTAATGAACGATGCGCGAGGCGTCTATGAGTCAGAAAAACAGATCAAATTATGACTGACAGCCCGATTCAGCAGGCTATGCCGCCTGCGTTAACTGTTGTTGAACAGGACGCGGGGCAGTTTTGCGTCAAACTATCAGGCCGATGGAGCCTTAGCAACGTGGTAAGCGATGTTGGGCTGAACAAAAAAATCCGTGTCCATTCTGCGCGTAAAAATGTGCAGTGGGACATGACTGCAGTTGACTTGCTCGACAGCGGCAGTGCGTTGATCCTTTGGCAGGCGTGGGGTAAACAGCTGCCGTCTTCGGTGCAGTTGCGGCCGGAACATCAGGCTTTATTCGAGCGCTGGCAGGCGCAGCTTATCCCTGAAGCAAAGTCGGTCAGCCCACGCTCAATACGGGCGGTCAAATTTATTTATGCAACTGCCACTGATTTTTTCGGCCAGTTGCTGCAATTAATCACCTTGCTGGGGCAGCTGTTTTTGGATGCCGGGCATTTGCTGCGGCATCCGGGCGATATGCCTTGGTCGGAAATATCCATCACGATTTATGAATCAGGCGTCCGGGCACTGGGCATCACCGCGCTGGTGGGTTTTTTGATCGGCATTGTGCTCAGTTATTTGTCGGCGTTGCAGTTGAAGATTTTCGGTGCGGAGGTTTATATCATCGACATTTTGGGCTTGAGCGTGATCCGTGAGTTGGGGCCGTTGCTGGCGGCCATTCTGGTTGCCGGACGTTCCGGTTCGGCGATGACCGCGCAAATTGGCATCATGCGGGTGACCGAGGAACTGGATGCGCTGTCGGCGATGGGCATTTCCCATTCTTTGCGGCTGATTTTGCCTAAAGTCATGGCGCTGACGCTGGTGCTGCCGTTAATCAGCATTTGGACCAGCGCGTTGGCGCTGCTTGGCGGCATGGTGTCGGCACAAAATACGCTGGATATCAGCTATCGGCAATTTTTCTTTAAACTGCCGGATGTGGTGCCCTTGTTGAATGTGTTTATCGGCCTGGGCAAAAGCGCGGTGTTCGGTCTGATGATAGCGCTGATTGCCTGTCATTTCGGTTTCCGCATCAAACCTAATACCGAGAGCCTGGGCAACGAGACCACTAATTCAGTGGTGGCGGCCATTACCGTGGTGATTATGGTCGATGCGGTCTTTGCCATTTTGTTTATGGATGTGGGAATGCCATGAGTCAACCTTACGCAATACAATTGGAACATATCTGGACGCGCTTTGGCGATCCGCATAAAGACACAGAGAAGGTGGTGCATCAGGATGTGAATCTGTGCCTGGAACAGGGCGAAATTTTGGGGCTGGTGGGCGCATCCGGTTGCGGCAAGACTACCTTGCTGCGCGAAATTATCGGTCTGCAACAACCTAGCGAAGGCGAGGTGTGGGTGATGGGGCAGCGGTTGAAAGATGCCAATCACGGCCAACGGCTACGCAATAACTGCGGTGTGTTGTTTCAAAAAGGCGCGTTGTTCAGTGTGTTGAATGTGTTCGACAATATCGCTTTCCCCCTGCGTGAACTGGGTTTTTCCGATGAGGAATCGATTGCACGCATCGTGTTTATGAAATTGGACATGGTCGGCTTGGCGGCTACCGACGCTTGGTTAAAACCGGCCGATTTGTCCGGTGGCATGATCAAGCGGGTGGCGCTGGCGCGCACTATGGTGCTGGAACCGGCGCTGTTGTTGCTGGATGAGCCGACGTCGGGGCTAGACCCCATTTCCAGCGAAGACTTCGTGACCTTGTTATCCGATTTGCATAAGACCCTGCATTTCACTGTGGTCATGGTGACCCATGATTTGGATATATTGCGTGACTTATGCACGAAGGTTGCGGTGCTGGCGGATAACCAGCTGGTTGCTTTTGGCAGCTTAGCGTCTGTGTTGGCTTGCAAGCATCCTTTTGTCGACAAGTTTTTTCACAATAAACGCGCCGAGCGGGTATTTCAGTCTATCGTAAGTGCTCAGGAGGCGGCTCATGGGTAGAGAAAATCATGCACTGATCACTGGTTTGTTTGTCATTGCATTGGTGACGGCGACAACGGCGATTATTTTTTGGATCGGCAGCATGGATAAGGAGCGCAAGGTCTATGTGATTTCAACGCGGGCTTCGGTGTCCGGACTGAACCCCGAATCGACGGTTTTTTACCGGGGTATCGCGGTGGGCAAGGTGCTTAATGTCCGTTTCGACCCGTTGGATTCCGGCATTATTTTGGTGCCGGTTGAGATCGATAAAAACATTGTGCTCAGCAAAGGGGTTTATGCGACTTTGCGCTTAAAAGGCGTGACCGGTTTGACCCAGATTCAGCTGGAAGATTCCGGCACTGTATCCGAGGCTTTGCCGCCGGGGGATAATCCGCTGCTGCGTATCCCGTTAGTGCCCTCGCTGACCGATAAACTGATGGATTCGGGCGAAGAGCTGTTGCATAAAGCCGACCATTTGATGCAGCGCTTAAGCGGCTTATTGACCGACGAAAACGAGAAAAATATCGGCGGCATTTTAAGCAACCTGAAATCATTGACCGACAAACTGGCCGAATTGCAAAAAAGCGTCGATAAAGCCTTGGTCGGTATTCCGGTATTGACCACCGATGCGCGAAAAACCTTGGGCAATATCGATACGCTAGCTAATGAATTGCAGGGCTTGAGCCGCGAAGTGCAAGCCCTCAGCGTTAAAGCCGGTAGCCTAGTCGATAGCGGCAAAAGTACCGGTGATGCGTTAATGCTGACCACATTGCCGAAAGTCAACAAACTGCTGACCGAATTGCAGGCAACTACACAACAGGTAAAAAGGGTGGCCGCGATGCTGGAACACGAACCGCAAGGCTTATTGTTTGGCCCAGGTCAACACGATTTAGGGCCGGGTGAACCGGGCTATCAGGGGGCGCCATGAGAATTTTATTAATAGTAGGTTTCGCCTTGTTTAGCATCGCTTGCAGCGTAACTGGCAAGCGCCCCGCCTTGCATGATTTTGCAGTACCGCTGTCGGCTGCGGATCAGCAGGGCAGGGCATGGGTCAGCGTCAATGCGCCGACTTGGCTTTGGGATAACCGTATCCGTTACCGCTTGCTATTTGCACAATCCTCCCAGATCATGTTTTACGGTTTAGACCGCTGGATTGCCGCGCCACCTGAATTGTTTGAACAGCTGCTGAATGTTAGCGGCAAGGCGCAGGATTATAATGTGATCATCCGGTTACAGGATTTTGAACAGCAATTCGAGGCGCCAGACCGGGCGCGCGTGGTGTTACGTTTTACTGCGGAAGCCTATGCCGGCAATGACAAAGTCGGTACGCAGGCGTTTTATTTGCAACAGCCTACCAAGACGCCGGATGCAGCGGGGGCGATTAGTGGGTTTACTGATTTGGCACAACAGGCTGGAGAGAATATCCAGCGTTGGCTGATGGGTGTCCATTAGGCCTTTTCCGTAAACCAAGATACCAAACATGAGTAAAATAAGCGCCCATTCCAACCCTACAAAAAAACGAGATGACAACAGCAGCGTATTTTGCCCAAGCAGGCCGACAATCCATTAACCAGAGCCACTTATCTGGTTTGAAACAGGCTGCTTCCAAAATGGGGCTTTATGCCATTTTTTGGAAATCCAAAAGGTTGGAATTTTGGATTTAAAAGTGTTTTTATTTGCTTCTTGAAAGCCGTAAAATATCAATCATTTTAACTGCCAAGGGTCGCGTATGTCTTCGATAACGGAGCAATTATTTACTGTACTGCACAATGTCGAGCGTCCCGGGCAATTTTATGCCACCGGAACTCTGGAGATTTTTCCGCCTCAGCTTGAGGTTGAAGGCGTCGGGCGCATTGCGCTGCCCTTGTTACCGATGCAGGCCGAACAGCTTGTGGCCGCCGCCGAACAAGCGCCTTACGGTCGCGGTCAAGAAACCCTGGTCGATACCGAGGTGCGGCGTACCTGGCAAATTGATGCCAGTCGGGTCAAGCTTGGCGGCAAGCATTGGCAGAAAACTATCGATGATATTGTCAGCCGTGCGGCGCTTGGGTTAGGTGTTAATGGCAAAGTCAATGCAGAACTTTATAAATTGCTGGTCTATGATGCCGACAGTTTTTTCATCAGCCATCGCGATACTGAAAAAGCAGCCGGCATGTTTGCAACCTTGGTCATTGTGCTGCCCTCCGAATACAGCGGCGGTGAGTTGCTGATAAAACATCAGCAGCAACAGGTAAAACTTGATTTAGGTTGCGATGATCCTTCTGAAATCGCTTTCGCGGCTTTTTACGCCGATTGCGTGCATGAAGTCTTGCCGATTACTCAAGGTTGTCGATTGACCCTGATTTATAACTTGTTGCGCACCGATAAAAAAATCCCCTTGCCTAAGCCGCCGGATTACCATTCGGAACAAGATCAAGTGAGCGGTCTATTGCGCAACTGGATGGCCGAACTTGATGGCGACGCGCATGAAGAGACACCGGAAAAACTGATTTATCCGTTGGAACATGCCTACACCCCCGCTGAATTAGGCTTTGATGCGTTAAAAAATGCCGATCAGGCTGTGGCCGAGGTGTTGCTTGCTGCAGCGCAAGCGGTCGATTGCGCCATTCATCTGGCGCTGGTGTCGGTCGAAGAAAATGGCAGTGCCGAGAATGCGGGAGGCGGGCGTTATTGGGATGATGATGACTTTGAAGTGATTGAAGTCTTTGAGCGTAAGGAAATAATTTCCCAATGGCGAAGGCCTGATGGCGAGGCGGCGGAATTACCGACGTTACCTTTTTTTGCCAAAGAATTTTGCCCGCCTGAAGCGTTCGAGAGCATGGAACCTGATGATATCGAGTTCCATGAAGCCACCGGTAATGAAGGCGCCTCTTTTGAACGCAGCTATTGCCGCGCCGCTTTGGTGCTTTGGCCGCGAACACGCTATTTGGCGATTATCAATCAGGCGGGATTGAGTGCAACAATGCCGGTACTGGAGGTTTTTTGTCAGCAGTGGGAAAGCGAAAATAAAGATCAAAGCTCAAGTATTTGGCAGCAGGCACATCGCCTGGCGGGTTATATGGTGCGCGATTGGCCTGTTTTAGCACTTCGCCAACATTATTATGACCCCGACTATAGCTATAAAACCGAGTTTGTGCGCCAGTTTTTGGATTATTGCTACCGTTTAGGCGATAGCGAACAGCTGGGGCGTTTTTGGGCAATGGTGGCTGCCAACGGTTTTTATTGTCAAGACGATAGCGTCGCATTAGCGCAAGCCGCAGAATTACTGCCCTGGCCGGATGTCGCGAAGTGGACGGAACAGCTGGTCGGCATGAGCGCCGAAACAGCTCAGGGTGCTTGCGCCGCCTTGCTCGCTTGTTTGAGCCGGCTTAACACAGGCGATGTTGGCGAACTTCGCATCGCCGCTCACGCCTTGTTCTTAGCGCTGCCCGGTGACCCGGAACGATTTCCTCAACTGCAAGCCTGGCAACATTCCAGGATACCGGTCAATGCCAACTTAGTGGCTGATGTTTTGACCGGGTTTAGCGCCATTGATGCCGCGTTGGCTGAAAACACACTGGATTATTTGCTCGCCTGGCCTGCCATCTACGATAAAGATAGAGTCCTGTTACCGGCAGCATTACGGCTGACTGAATCGGCGAGCAGTCGCGAGTTAGCGGTTGCCGTGCGCTTGCGTCATGCCGTACGGGAACATTTGCAGGCCAGAACGGCTCAAGCGCTAGAGCCGCCTGCCGATTGGCAACGGGACAGCCAAATGACTTGCAGTTGTAAGGATTGCGCCGAATTGCGCGCATTTTTAGACAGCCCGACCCAATCGGCATGGAAATTGAAAGCGGCTGAAAGCAGGCGCACACATATTGAATCGGCGATTAAAAGTCACCAATTCGATGTCGATTACAGGACTCAATGCGACAGTCGCCCTTATAGTTTAGTTTGCAAAAAAAACCAGGCCAGCTATCAGCGTCGAGTCGATCAATGCCAGCATGATTTGGCTATGTTGGCGCGTTTAACCGTCGACTAAGACAGGTTCGTCCGACTTATAGCTTGTCTCAGCTTGGTCGGGGCGATTAACATGCCGGCTGGGCTACGGGACAGTCGGCAAATAACTGGGGACGCCGACTGTCCCAGCACGGCAATCCAGTTTTTTAGTATTCACCTTGGAAAAAAGCTGGATATAGGGAGGCTTCTTTCTATTTCAATTAGGTTATTTTTTGTTATGTACAGAGGGTAAAGCGATATGCTCATTTATCATCAGAGCATCTTTTGGAATTTACTGGACATGCTAAAGCGGTGGAAAATTTACTACATCCGGAAAAAACGAATATTGAAAATATGTCGGAGGATACTGAATTTAATGGGGTGAACGACGGGGCTCGAACCCGCGACAACCGGAATCACAATCCGGGACTCTACCAACTGAGCTACGCTCACCATAATATGGTGGTGTTAATGTAGGATATTCTATGAATGGCGCGCTTGGCAGGACTCGAACCTGCGACCCCCGGCTTAGAAGGCCGGTGCTCTATCCGGTTGAGCTACAAGCGCTAAATTGGTCGGGGTAGAGAGATTCGAACTCCCGACATCCTGCTCCCAAAGCAGGCGCGCTACCAAACTGCGCTATACCCCGATAAATCCTCTTTAATGGCTTGCTATACTTACCAATCACCCTTGAAGAGCTGCATATAATAACGATGCTTCCTTATTTCGTCAATATTTTTTTATTATTTTTTTAGTGATAATTAAGGGATGGCGGGATAATGCTTACAATTTAGCTTTAACTATTTGATAAACTTCCTCAGCAGCCACATCAACCCCCTTTAAGATCGCTTCCAGTTTAGCTAGTTGGGTATCAGCGAAATCTCTGTCTTTAAGTCCGCTTGCATTAATATACACATTTAACGCGGCACTTTTTAGCGCACCGTAACCTGCCATAACAGCAACGCCCGCATCGCTGATCACAGCTGTATTGCCTTTTTCTGCGGCAATCCTGCTTAATGCGATAGTTTCTGCACACGCCTGCGCGCAGGCCAATGGAATAAGGGTGGCTTCTTTTAATGTCGCCTGGATAGCTTCGCTGCGCGCAGTCTTTTCTTCATCGGAGTTTTTCGGTAAGCCGTAGGTTGCCATTAATCGGTCAAAAACATCAATGTCGGCTTTGATCATTTGGGTCAAGGTTTCTCGTAGCGCTTCTGATTTTTCCAGCAACGCGCACATGTCATCTTCGACTCCAGCGTATTTGGGCTTACCTAGGGTCAAATTACAAACCATGCTGATTAAGGCAGCAGCCTGTGCGCCCATGACTGCAGCCGCGCTGCCGCCGCCCGGCGTAGGTGCTTTGCTGGCCAATTCATCGATAAAGGTTTGCACTGATTTGTTTTTTATTTCGTTCATTGTGTAGTGTCTTTCGGTGATGTGGTAAAAAAGGCAATGCCCTGTTTTCCTGCACTATACACAATAAAAAAGCCCCCAGCCACTGGGCAGCGGCTTGGGGGGGGCTAACTGCGTGGGCTATATTCAGCAAGTTTTGGTTTTTGGGTGGCAGGTTTATACCGACAGGTCGATTTGGGTTCCTTGTCGGTCTTGATTGCCATTTTGGTTGTCCTGATTTTTTTGGAACAATTCGGCTTGGGCTTTGGCCGCCATTGCCGTTGCGTTGGCGGCAACTTGCATATCTTGCCCGGAAGGTTCGGCGGGCGCCAATGCGGCGCGCCTAATCGTGTCGGCTTTGCGTAACGTTGCGGCCGGATCGCCGGGAACTCCTGACGTATCAATGCTGACTTCGCCGCCAATCGCGTAACGGATACCATCCGGCCCTTGCTGATATGAAAAACTGGCGCCGCTGACGGCAATGCCGCCTGCCGCAGCTAAATGGGCGGCTTCATGTGCCCTGACTTCAGAGTCCCTTTGTTTCAGTTCTCTGACGACTTTCAGCTCTTCGTCGGAAAGCTGGCCGTTTTTTTTGCCGTCGGATGGGGACGCTTCAGTTGCTTTTAATTCAGGGTTTTGTTGGGCTTTCTGTTCAACGTCATTTGCTGGGACAAGCGGGGGGTGCTGGGAATAATCAGCTTGCTTGAACGCGGGGATATTGCCGGATAGGGAGGAAATCATGATGCACCTTCACATCAGAGGAACTCTTTTAAGTTTAATAAACAATCAGTCAATCGTCTACGGGGTAAGTAAAATTAACTTTTTGGTAATCAGTATAAAATGCCGATTCGCCACGTAACTTCTCACTAATTAACAGGCAAAAAGATTGTCACCACGAAGAGCACGGAGAACACGAAGAATGAAACTTCGTGCCGCCTAAAGCGCCTACTCGTGGTGAATAAATACATTGAATGGCCCTGTAGATTTATAACTGATGAGAAGTTACGTTTGCCGCATCATTAAGATGCTCAGACGTAACAAAAAAATATTTTATCAGCCGGATATTTGTGGCAACCTTACCGCCGATCAAATTAAGGTCACGGGCATTATTTTTTCCGGTGTAACAACATCTCTATGGATACTTTAAATATATGAAAAACATCTACACAAAAAAAATCGCACTGACGCTGGCAACGACACTGCTGCTGTCCGGTACCGCCATGGCGGGTAAGATACAGACACGTATTGTCAATGGCATTCAATCTGACGCTGGGCAATATCCTTGGTTTGCGTCAATTCTTAGCGATGACGAGCCTTCGTGCGGCGGCTCGCTGATTCATCCGCGTTACGTACTGACCGCCGCCCATTGTTTTGAAGAAGGGCAGGATGCAAGTACGGTAAAGGTGGTCATTGGACGCCAGAAATTGAGCGAAACCTCGACGGGGCAGGCTATCGTTGCTACCGCCCTGATTCGGCATCCTGACTACGACTCAACCAGTAACGATAATGACATTGCACTGGTCGAACTTTCGGAAGCCGCCAATGCCCCAGTGGTTAAATTGGCTGCGCCTGTGCATGAGTTGGCGAACGGAATTGTTGCCCGCAGTGTCGGTCGCGGCGGCCTGGCTGCGCCCGCTAATTATTTGGCGGATAAGTATGCGCTGGAAGTGTCGTGCAGTGAGGATCTTGAAGGCTGTCTCGATGAGGCGGTGCAAGCGGGTATCAGTGAAGACGACATTGTCGGCTCATTGCTGCTTGCCAATGGTCTTGACGACGAAAGGAAAGGCATTGGTTACCGCGAGTTATTGGCGCAAAGCCTGTTAGGTAATGCCGTGCAACCGACACTGGCTCAACTGGCCGCCGCTTACAAGGCCAATGGCAAAGGGCTTGTTGATATGGCGGACATTATTATCAACGCTGCCGGAGGTTCAGATGAATTGCGGCAAGTTGATTTGCCGCTGATTGACAACGTCACCTGCAGTGACAGCACCGGTGATACGCTCACCGACAACATGTTTTGCGCCGGTTACAGCGGCACGCCTAAGGACACTTGCCAGGGCGACAGCGGCGGCCCATTGTTTATGCGCAATAACCGGGGCAACGACTGGCTGCAGATCGGTATTGTTAGTTATGGCGCCACTTGCGCGACCAATTATGGCGTCTATGCCAAAGTTGCCAACTATCTTGATTGGATAGAACAGCACGTACCGGAAATTGCCTACGAGCGCCTGTTTGCTTGGGGTGAAGCGACCGTTACATCACTACTCCAACCGGTGGGTACCGAGCGCTCCATTGAGCTTTCGCCTTACTATGCGCGCTTTTATAACGCTTCGGGAACGGCTGTCGGCTACAACGCAGAGGATCAACAACTCTACTTTTACGACGGCGCTAACCTAAGCTCATTGGGGCCAATTTCCGAGTGGGTTGGGCAGGCGAAAGCGGCCGGTTACTAACAGCTTTTAGTAACTACCCAGCGGAAAAAGAAATAGAACACGGAAAGCACAGATTAGACGGATTTACACGGATTTTTTAAAATAGACCGTGCTTTTAATCAGTGCCATCCGTGTTCCTTTAGTCATTTTTAACAACGGCTGAGCAGTTACAGCTTTTATTTATCACGAAGCATACGAAGTTTCATTCTTCGTGCTCTTTGTGGCGACAATCTTTTTACCTGCAAATTAACGTATAATGCCGGTTTTTTATCTGGCTGTTCTTGATGTCCACCCCCGATCTTTTTAAGCAACTCTCCCTCCAATTAGCGCAATGCCTCAATCAGGACAGGCCGCTCTTAAAACGGCAGTTAGACCGTTGCCGCAGTAAAAAAATCCCGGAAGAACTGAATGCGCTGGCGGCTCGGATTGAACGCTCGGTTGCGGCCAGAAATAAACGCCTTGCCAATTTTCCGGTACTGACCTTTCCTGATTTGCCGGTCACCGGCAAAAAAGACGATATTGCCCAGCTGATACAGGACAATCAGGTGGTGATATTGTGCGGCGAAACAGGCTCCGGCAAGACCACGCAATTGCCCAAGATTTGCCTATCGATTGGCCGGGGCGCGGCGGGTTTTATCGGCCACACCCAGCCCCGGCGGATTGCGGCGCGCACCGTCGCCGACCGTATCGCCGAAGAATTGGGCGAACCGATGGGCAAGTCGGTCGGTTATAAAATTCGTTTTAACGACAAAACCCACGCCGATTCGTTAATCAAGCTGATGACCGACGGTATTTTGCTGGCCGAGTCGCAAAACGATCCTTACTTAAATCAATACGACACCATCATTATCGATGAGGCGCATGAGCGCAGTTTGAATATCGATTTTTTGATCGGTTACATGAAATGGCTGTTGCCCAAGCGCCCTGATTTAAAGCTGATTATTACCTCGGCGACTATCGATACGCAGCGCTTTTCTACGCATTTTAATAATGCGCCGATCATTGAAGTTTCCGGACGCACTTACCCGGTGGAAATGCGTTATCGGCCTATCGTTCCAAAAGAGGAAGCGGATGGCGAAAAAGCGACAGACGAAACCGGCGATGAATTGCAAAACGCGATACTGGATGCGGTCGATGAACTGTACCGGGACTTGCGCGGCGACATTTTGATTTTTCTCAGCGGCGAGCGGGAAATCAGGGAAACCGCCGATTCGCTGAAAAAACACCATCCGACCCAATATGAAATCCTGCCGTTGTACTCAAAACTCAGTGTCAGCGAGCAGGAGCGGGTGTTCAAACCCAAAGGCGGCAAGCTGCGTATTGTGCTGGCGACCAATGTTGCAGAAACCTCGTTGACCGTGCCGGGCATCCGTTGTGTGATCGACACCGGCCACGCGCGTATCAGCCGTTACAGCCATCGCAGCAAAATCCAGCGCTTGCCGATTGAGCGCATCTCACAATCAAGTGCCAATCAAAGGGCAGGGCGCTGTGGCCGTGTCGCCGAAGGCATTTGCATCCGGTTGTATTCGCACGATGATTATTTAGCCCGACCGGAATTTACCGAGCCGGAAATCATGCGCACCAATTTGTCTGCGGTTATTTTGCAGATGATTTCGTTAAAGCTCGGCGACATTGAAGATTTTCCGTTCATCGAGCCGCCCGAAGACAAGATGATTCGCGACGGCAAAACCGTGCTGCATGAAGTCAACGCGCTGGATAAAGCCGGCAAGCTGACCGAGGTGGGCAAGCAGTTAGCCAAATTCCCGACCGACCCTAAATTGGCGCGGATGCTGATTGCCGCTGCGCACGAGCATTGTCTGACTGAGGTTGCGATTATCGTGGCCGCGTTAAGCGTGCAAGACCCGCGCGAAAAACCCGCCGACAAAATGGCGCAGGCCGATCAAAAGCACGCGGCGTTTCGTCATCCCGAATCCGACTTTTTAACGCTGGTCAATGTCTGGAATATCTACGAGGACAAGAAAAAGCATTTGTCTAACAGCAAATTGCGCAAATACTGCACCGATAATTTTCTATCGTATATGCGGATGCGCGAGTGGTTCGACATCCACGCGCAAATTATGCAGGTGGTCAAAGGCGATTTAAAAATGACTCCGAACACCGATGAAGCCGGTTATGAAAAGGTTCATCGCGCCTTGTTGCCGGGCTTGTTATCCAATATCGGCTTTCGCCATGAACAATACGAATATTTGGGCGCGCGCGGCCTGAAGTTTTTCATCTTCCCCGGCTCCGGCCTGCATAAGCTCAAACCCAAATGGATTATGGCGGCGGAACAGGTCGAAACCAGCAAGGTCTATGCGCGCAATGTCGCCCGCATTGAGCCGGAATGGATAGAGCATTGCGCCGAGCATTTGGTCAAACAGAACTATTACGACCCGCATTGGTCGAAAAAAGGCGCGCGCTGCATGGTGTCATCGCGCACTTTGTTGTATGGCTTGACGCTACAAGCCGGGCGCAAGATTCCTTACGATCATGTTGATCCGAAGGCTGCGCGGGAGATTTTTATCCGCTCGGCACTGGTCGATCACGATTATCACAGCAATGCGCGCTTTTATGTCGCCAACCAAAAATTGCTTGAAGAAGTTGGCATGATTCAGCACAAAGGCCGCCGGGTCGATTTGGTTGAGGACGAGCAATGGCTGTATGACTTTTACGACAGCAAATTGCCGCCCGAGGTGTTCAGCGGCGTGACCTTGGATACCTGGCGCAAAACCGTCGAACGCGACAACCCTAAAATTCTGTTTTTGACCAAGGACGATTTGACGCGGGAACACGAAGAAGATTATGTCAACGAATGGGATTTCCCGGACAGCAGGAAGGTCGGCAATCTGACCATTCCGCTGCAATACCGCTTTGAGCCGGGGCACGACGAAGACGGCGTGACTGCTATCATTCCGGTGCATCAATTGAATCAGGTCACGCAAACCGCATTCGATTGGCTGGTGCCAGGGCTGCTCGAAGAAAAATGTATCGCGCTGATTAAAGCGCTGCCCAAAAACATCCGAAAACATTTTGTGCCGGTGCCGGAAACGGTCAAGCAATGTTTGGAGATTGAGCCGGATTTTAAAGGCGCGTTGCCGGAATGGCTGGGCAACCGGTTAAGGAAATTAACCGGCGAGGCGATTCCGCTCAATGCTTGGAACACCGAAACGTTGACCGATCATTTACAGATGAATTTTCGTGTGGTCGATGATCAAGGCCAGCTGCTCGATTACGGGCGCGACCTGAAGACATTGCAGCTTAAACATACCGCCAAAGCGGTTGACAGCTTCGACCAGATTGCCGCTGACGAGCTGAATTACACCGGCTGCATCGGCTGGGCGTTCGATGATCTGCCGGAAACCTATCAGTTTATCCAGAATGGGCAAGCCTTTGTCGGCTATCCCGCGATTATTGACGAGGGCGATGCGGTCGGCGTGCGTATTTTCGACACCGAACAAAAGGCAGCCATTCAGCATCAGGCCGGCTTAATGCGCCTATTTCAGCTGCAACTGCGCAAAGAATGCACCTATATTGCCAAAAATATGCCCAAATCGGCGGCGGTAGAATTGACTTATAACCGCTTGCCGAAACATCCGTTGCTGGATTACGGTTTTAGTCCTTCTTATAAAGACGACCTGCTTTATGTGGCGCTGTACGGTGTGTTTGTTGAAGGCCAAACTATTCGTAGCCAACAGGCTTTTGAGCAGATCATGCAGGCCAACAAAGCCGGGTTAATCAGTGCCGCCAATGAAGCCGGGAAAACCGCGCTGGACATCATGGAGTTGTACGGCGCGATTAAAACGCAACTGAATCGCCTGAATGCGAATGACCCGCTGGCGAAAGACATTAACGAACAACTGGATTTGCTGATTTATGCCGGATTCATCCGCAACACGCCGTATCAGCAGCTGAAAGCCATTCCGCGCTATTTGAAGGCCATTCAATACCGGCTGGATAAACGCGATAACACGCCGCAAAAAGTGCAGGAAGTCAGCCGTTATGCGATTCGCTATTGGCGCGACGTAGAGAAAAAAGCCAAAAAAGATAAGATTATTCCCGAACAGGAGCTGTTTCGCTGGATGCTGGAGGAATTCAGGGTATCGCAGTTTGCCCAGCAGCTTAAAACCGCTTATCCGGTTTCTGTGAAGAGGATGGATAAGGCCTGGGATGAGCGGGGGTAAAGGTCGTGAATATATAATTTCCCTTTGCCTATAGGTAGCCGTAGCCCGGAATATTGCCGAATAAACCATCATTTTTTTGACAGCGGTCTGCTTGTTGTAAAAAAGTAATTATGGTATAAAGGGAAGTTCGTTTTTGAACTAATACTCACGCCTATCGTCACACTTGGAAGGGTGCCGGTCTACACTTTGTAGACGGTTTCCAAGCGGGATAGGTGGAGGCGTAACCCAACTCGAAACAGATGTTTCGGATTTTTTATCTTAGGAGAACACATGTCTGCAGTATCAATGCGTCAAATGCTTGAAGCGGGTGTCCATTTTGGCCACCAAACCCGTTATTGGAACCCGAAAATGGCAACCTACCTGTTCGGTGCCCGTAACAAAATCCATATCATCGATTTGGAAAAAACGCTTCCGATGTTTAATGACGCAATGAATTATCTGGGTCAGATGTCAGCAAACAAAGGCACAGTCCTGTTTGTCGGCACCAAAAAAGCGGCGCGTAAAGTGGTTGCTGAAGAAGCCGCGCGTTGCGGTATGCCTTATGTCAATCATCGCTGGTTAGGCGGTATGCTGACAAATTTCAAGACCATCAAAAAATCTATCAATCGTTTGAAAGAATTGGAAGCGATGAAAGCGGACGGTACTTTGTATCAACGTTTTGCCAAAAAAGAAGCACTGGGCATGGAGCGCGAACTGGAAAAGTTGGAGCGCAGCCTGGGCGGGATTAAAGACATGAAAGGCGTGCCTGACGTGATTTTTATTCTGGATGTCGGTTATGAAAAAAATGCCATCAGTGAAGCTAAAAAACTGGGCATTCCAGTGGTTGGTATTGTTGATTCCAATAATTCACCGGAACAAATCGATTACATTATTCCTGGCAATGACGATTCAATTCGCGCAGTCAAACTGTATTGCGAAAGCGTTTCTGCAGCGGTGATGGAAGCGAAGGCAGCAAACTTGGGCTTGTCAGCAAAAGCTGATGATTTTGTTGAAGAAGCTGCAGCTGAATAAGTTTTTTACCGGCGTTCTTTGAGCGCTTGATGTTAGGCAAAAAACGCCTCCTTACGGGGGCGTTTTTACAGTGATGAATAAATGAGGAAAGACAAAGAATGAGTAATACTATTAGTGCGGCAATGGTTAAGGAATTGCGTGAAAGAACGGCCTCCGGCATGATGGAATGCAAAAAAGCCTTGGTTGAAGCCAATGGCGACATGGAGTTGGCTATTGAAAATATGCGCAAAGCCGGTTTGGCCAAGGCCGATAAAAAATCTGACCGTATTGCTGCTGAGGGCATTATCGGCGCTAAAGTCAGTGATGACGGAAAAACAGTGGCGATTGTCGATATTAATTGCGAGACTGATTTTGTTGCGAAGGCAGATGATTTTGTCAATTTCGTTAATAACGTCACTGCGGCTTTATTGACCTCCGATGTTGAAAGCGATGAGCAGCTGCTGGCCATGAAATTGGCTGACGGTACGGTTGTCGACGAAGTCCGTCGCGGTTTGATTGCCAAGTTGGGCGAAAACATTACCGTCAGACGCTTTCACAAATACCACACAGCGACCGGCGGCACTGCCTGCTATTTGCACGGCAAGAAAATCGGCGTAATCGTTGAACTGGCTAAGGCGGATGATGAATTAGGCAAAGATATTGCCATGCATATTGCGGCCAGCAAGCCGAGCTGTATTTCTGATGATCAAGTGTCTGCCGAGTTGATTGAAAAAGAAAAGGAAATTTTCACAGCTAAAGCGGCTGAAAGCGGAAAACCTGCTGATATTATTGAGAAAATGATCGGCGGTCAGATCACTAAATTTTTGGCTGAAATTACCCTGTTAGGCCAGCCTTTCATTAAGGACGATAAATTGACGGTCGGCAAATTGCTGGCGGCAAAAGGCAACAATGTTCTTCGTTTTGCCCGCATTGAAGTTGGCGAAGGCATTGAGAAAAAAGAAGAAAACTTTGCCGAGGAAGTGATGGCACAAGTTAGAGGCAATTAATTTGGGCGAAAGGTTCAAGATGGGGCATCTTGAACCTTTCACCCCTTTATCCATCAATAATAATTACCAACTCCAAGACCTTAAAATGACAGCCATTTTCAATACGAGAGCAATTTGTCAAAGAATTTTACTTAAACTAAGCGGTGAAGCTTTAATGAGTGAGACCGGTGGCAGTATTGACGCAGATATTGTTAATCGTTTGGCCTCTGAAATTAAAGAGTTATGTGATGCTGGTATTCAGGTCGGTTTGGTTATCGGTGGCGGCAACATATTGCGTGGCGCCGAAAAAGCGTCGGAAGGATTGGATAGGGTAACCAGCGACCAGATGGGTATGTTGGCTACGGTCATTAATGCTTTGGCCATGCAGGATGCGCTGGAAGCGCATGGACAGGAGGTCAGGGTGATGTCGGCACTGAAAATCAATCAGGTCTGTGAGGATTATATTCGCCGCAGGGCGGTCAGGCATTTGGAAAAAGGCCGCGTGGTCATTTTTGCAGCGGGCACCGGCAACCCTTTTTTTACCACCGATTCGGCTGCGAGCCTGCGCGCGATCGAGATTAACGCCGAACTGATGATTAAGGCGACTAAAGTCAAAGGCGTGTATTCGTCCGACCCCCAAAAAGATCCGAATGCTAAATTTTACCCGCGTTTAACTTACGATGAAGCGCTGGATCAGCGCCTTAATGTGATGGATACGACGGCGTTGGTATTATGCCGCGACAATAATGTGCCGATGCGGGTGATGAATATTTTTGAAAAAGGCGCGGTCATGAGACTGATGATGGGCGAAGAAATAGGCTCACTTATTGAACGAGGAACAGATAATGGTTAGTGATATTCAACAGGATGCTTCAACACGTATGGGCAAGAGCATTGATGCCTTAAAACATGAATTCTCAAAAATAAGGACAGGCAGGGCGCATCCTAGCTTGTTGGATCAAATTAACGTTTCATATTACGGTACCGAGTCATCGTTATCGCAGGTTGCCAATATTGCCGTTGAAGATGCGCGTACCTTGACCATTACACCGTGGGAAAAGGGTATGGTACAGGCTATCGAAAAAGCGATTATGAAATCGGATTTGGGCTTAAACCCGGCGACCAACGGCATGGTTATCCGTATTCCCTTGCCGCCTTTGACCGAAGAGCGTCGCCGCACGTTGGTCAAGGTCGTTAAAAATGAAGCGGAAAATGGCCGGGTGGCAATCCGTAACATTCGCCGCGATGCCAATTCAGCGATCAAAGACGCGTTAAAAGAGAAAATGATTTCTGAAGATGAAGCGCGTGCAGCCGAAGAAAAAATTCAAAAACTGACCGATCAGTTTGTCAAAGATGTTGAGAAATTGCTGGAAGCAAAAGAAGCCGATTTATTGTCAATGTAATCGGGGTTAACACGATGCCTACGGATGACAGTAACAGCTTGGAATCGGCGCGCGCTCTCATAGGCACAAATACCCATCCCCGCCATATCGCCATTATCATGGATGGTAATGGTCGCTGGGCACAAAAAAGATTCATGCCCAGAGCCTTTGGTCATCAGGCCGGGGTCAAAACAGTCCGGAAAATTGTAGAGTATTGCGCCAAACATGAGGTGGAGGTTTTGACCTTATTCGCGTTCAGCAGTGAGAACTGGCGTCGGCCGGAAGACGAAGTGTCATTGTTGATGGCTTTATTTATGGCGACGCTGCAACGGGAAGTCGATAAACTTGACCGCAATAACATCCGTTTGCGCTTTATTGGTGACAGGGCTGCATTCTCCGATAAATTGCAGGCCAAAATGACTGAAGCCGAGGCGCAAACCCAAGATAATACTGCCTTAACGCTGGTTATTGCCGCCAATTACGGTGGACGCTGGGATTTGAGCCAGGCATTTCGCACTGTAGCCGAAAAAATAGCAGCCGGAGCATTGCGCCATCAGGATATCAGCGAACAGCTGATCAATCAGCATTTATCAACCGCAGACCTGCCGGAACCCGATTTGTTCATTAGAACCGGCGGCGAGCAACGGGTCAGTAATTTTTTGTTATGGCAACTGGCCTATACCGAAATGTACTTTACACCGACGTTGTGGCCGGATTTCGATCAAAACTCACTGGAAGAGGCCATCAACAGCTTTAAAACCCGGCAAAGGCGCTTTGGCCATACCGGTGAGCAATTGCTTGAACAATCACGTTAACCTCAAGCTGCCGATTGTTGCGTTAAGCCATTGAAGCCCCCTACTTAATTTTAACTACTTAGAATAATTATTAAAATGTTACTACAGCGAATTATTACCGCATTAATTCTGGTTCCTCTGGTTGTGTTGGCTGTTTTTCAGCTGCCTTTGGAGTATTTTTCCTTGCTGATGGGGCTGATTACTCTGTTGGCGGGATGGGAATGGACTCGTCTTGTCGGCATTGATTCGCCGCTTAAACGTGGGTTATTTTTGTTGGCGCTGATTCTGTCTATGTTGTGGCTGCAGTTTTGGACGCAGTTTTTGGAATTGGCAGCCCAAGTATTGGATTGGCCCGATATCAGGAGCTATTCAGGCGCTCTGGAATGGCTGGTGATACTGCCGGTGTTATTCTGGATTTTGGTGATGCTTTTAATCAGGAAAGCGCCGGAAGGTGTGTTAAAGCTGGAGATGAAACTCCGTTATAAGGCATTGATCGGCTGGTTTATATTGCTGGCCTGCTGGATGTTCCTGACCCGGTTAAGGGCTTTTTATGGGTCGGAAATGACTTTGTATTTCCTGGTGTTGGTTTGGGTTGCCGATATTGCCGCCTATTTTGCCGGCAAAAAATACGGCACAATCAAATTGTCGCCAGAAATCAGCCCGGGTAAAACGGTTCAGGGCATGTACGGCGCTTTGCTGGCCGGTGCTGTTTGGGCAGCGATGTTCATTGGCTATTATGGTTACCAGGAAGGTTTTGTCTGGATGCGGCTGGTCGATTTTGTGTTGCTGTCGGTATTGACCGTGCTGATTTCCATCTATGGCGACTTGTTTTTTAGCGTGGTCAAGCGTCAGGGCGGCATGAAAGACAGCGGTTCGATACTGCCCGGTCATGGCGGCATTTTGGACAGGATTGACAGCTTGATTGCCGCAGTCCCGTTTTTTTATGCCGGCATCTTAATGATTGGGCTGATGGCATGAAAGGTATCTGCATACTCGGAGCGACAGGCTCAATCGGCGTCAGCACTTTAGATGTGGTGGCCAGACATTCCAATCTGTACAAGGTTATCGCATTAACCGCCCATACCAATATTGATGTACTGTATCAGCAATGCCTCGAACATCATCCCGAAGTGGTCGTGGTCGTCGATGAACAAAAAGCGCAACAATTCGAAGTAAAACTTAAAAACTCGCCGATTGCGGACATAACAGTATTGTCCGGTGCGAAGGCGCTGGAGCAGGTGGCTACGCTGGATAATGTCGATTCAGTGATGGCGGCCATTGTCGGTGCAGCCGGTTTATTGCCCAGTTTGGCGGCGGCCAAGGCCGGTAAAACAGTATTGCTGGCCAATAAAGAAGCGCTGGTGATGTCGGGTGCTATTTTTATGCAGGCCGTTGCCGATTCGGGGGCGCAATTGCTGCCGATAGACAGTGAGCATAATGCGATATTCCAGTGTATGCCCGCCGGTTATAAAACCGGTATGCAGGCGAAACAGGCGCGGCGTATTCTATTGACCGCTTCAGGCGGCCCTTTTCGGGACATGCCGGTCGAACAATTGAGCGACGTGACGCCTGAGCAAGCCGTGGCCCACCCCAACTGGGATATGGGCAGGAAAATTTCCGTGGATTCGGCAACCATGATGAATAAAGGCCTGGAGATGATCGAAGCCTGTATTTTATTCGACATGACCCCGGATCAAATACAGGTGGTGATTCACCCGCAAAGCGTCATCCATTCGATGGTCGATTATGTCGATGGCACGGTGTTGGCGCAAATGGGCAATCCCGATATGCGCATTCCGATTGCCTATTCCATGGCCTGGCCGGAGCGCTTCGATTCGGGCGTTGAGCCGCTGAACATTTTTGAGGTCGGGCGCATGGATTTTTACGAGCCTAATTTGGAGCGCTTCCCTTGTTTGCGTTTGGCCTACGAGGCTATCGCGACCGGCGGCACCATGCCAACGGTATTAAATGCGGCCAATGAGATTGCGGTCGAGGCCTTTTTAAACGGGCAGGTCAAATTTACTGATATTCCGCTTATTATTGAGCGTTGCATGAAACAAATCGAGTCCCGGGTTGCCGATACCCTGGACATTATTTTAGACACGGATCGGCAGGCTCGAGCCGTGTCGACACAGATTATTGAAGAGCTTAATTGTTGATGGATTTGCTGCATACCCTGTTTTATTTCGTCGTTGCCATTAGTGTTCTGGTTTCAATTCATGAATTCGGCCACTTTTGGGTTGCCCGCAAAGCCGGGGTAAAAGTCCTGCGCTTTTCGGTCGGTTTCGGCAAGGTGTTGTGGTCGTACCAAAAAGATCCGGATACGACAGAGTATGTAATATCGGCCATTCCGCTGGGCGGCTATGTCAAAATGGTCGACGAGCGGGAAGGCGAAGTCAAGGAAGCGGATTTGCCATACGCTTTCAACCGGCAGTCATTATGGGCCCGAACCGCAATCGTTGCCGCCGGCCCGGTGTTTAACCTGATGCTCGCGGTAGTGCTGTTCTGGAGTGTTCTGGTGATCGGCGAAACCGGCATAAAACCCATGGTCGGCGCAGTAGAGCAGGGCACCTTGGCCGCCAACGCAGGTTTTGTCGATGGCGATGAGATTATTTCGGTTAACGACAAAGTGACGCCAACCTGGACTGAAGCCATGGGTACATTGGTTTCTTTGGCACTGGATGGCGAGCAGAGCATCAACATTACCGTCAAAAATACCGATGACCAGCAGCAGGTCAGGACGCTGCATATTGCTGAAGATGACAGTAAAAATCCGGATGAGTTATACCGGCGCTTAGGCTTTAAACCCTGGTCGCCGAAGTTACAGCCCATCATAGGGCAGGTGCTGCCTGATAGCGCCGCTTTGGCGGCAGGCCTACAAACAGGCGACCTGATTGTCAGCGCCGATGACGCCGTTATAGGCGATTGGATGCAATGGGTCGGCATAGTCAAAAGCCATCCGGGTGCGCCGATAAAATTGGTGGTTGAGCGCGATGGTGTGCGATTGCCGCTAACCATAACGCCGAAAAGCGTGGTTGTGGGCGAGAATACCGAAGGTAAAGTAGGGGCTTCGGTGTACATTCCTGAAGAGCTGATGCAGTCGGTTACGGTTGAATACGCGTTATCGCCGCTGGCGGCAATCCCCGTTGCCTTCCAAACCACCTATTTTTATTCCGTCACTACATTAAAGATGATGGGGAAAATGCTGATTGGCAAAGCTTCAGTGGAAAATCTAAGCGGCCCCATCAGTATTGCCCAATATGCCGGGCAGTCTGCTACCATGGGTTTGGTGCCGTTTATAAAATATCTGGCCTTGATCAGCATCAGCCTGGGCATATTAAATTTATTGCCGATACCGGTGCTGGATGGCGGACATTTATTATTTTTCGCCATAGAAGGCATTAAAGGCAGTCCTGTTTCGGAAAAAGCGCAAATTTTCTTTCAGCAAATCGGCATTGCATTGCTGCTGTCATTGATGGCCTTGGCGATGTTTTTGGATATTGGACGTTTATTTAACTAATCAAGCTAACACAGGAATAATATGAAAAAAATTATCAAAATCGCCGCATTATCATTGCTGGGTTTAACCGTGTCCGTCGCGCAGGCCGATGAAGACGCCGTCAGGCAGGCGCTGGGCAAATCCATGCCCTCGGTCAAAATAAACTCGATTAAACCGTCTGAAATCAGCGGCCTTTATGAAGTGACCGTGGGCGGCAACATATTTTATGTGTCCAACGATGGCAAGTATCTGGTTCAAGGGCATTTGGTCGATATTGCCGCGCGCACCGATTTAACCGAAGAAAAGTTGGGCGGAGCGCGTAAACAGGCTTTGGAGAAACTCGGTCAGGATAATATGATCGTATTCAAAGCGAAAATAAACAAATATACCGTCAGCATTTTTACTGACATCGATTGCGGTTATTGCCGCAAATTGCATTCCGAAATCGACCAGTACCTGGCGGAAGGCATCACCATCCAGTATCTGTTTTTCCCCAGGGCAGGTAAAGGTTCCGATTCATACAGCAAAGCGGTGTCGGTTTGGTGTGCCGATGACCGTAAAGCGGCCTTGACTGCGGCGAAAAAAGGCGAGACCCCGCCTGCCAAGACTTGCGACAATCCGATTGACCAGCACATGCAATTGGCTGAGGAATTTGAAGTAAAAGGGACGCCGATGATTGTTACCGGGAAGGGCACTATCTTCCCCGGCTATTTGCCTGCAAAGCAACTGGCTGAAGCATTGGCGGATGAAAACAGTCAAAAGTAGCCGGATCTATCACAAAAAAAGGCCGCGTTAACGCGGCCTTTTTTTTTGTTCTTTTTTAGCGCCATTTTTAATTTGTTTTGTTTTTCAGTGACAGCGCCGCGCCGTGCAGGGCTTTGGCTAGGGTGGGGTGGGCATGGATGGTTCTGGCCAAGTCTTCACTACTGGCAGAAAACTCCATTGCCAGCACTGCTTCGGCTATCATTTCGGAGGCCTGGACGCCGATGATATGGACGCCGAGCACGGCGTCGGTATCGGCGTGGGCGATGATCTTGACCAGACCTTCTGTTTGTCCTGCGGCTTGGGCGCGGGCGGTCGCGCTTAACGGAAATACGCCGATTTTAATGGCTTCGCCCATGGCCCTTAGGGCTTGTTCGGTTTGGCCGACCCAGGCAATTTCAGGGTCGGTAAATACGACGCTGGGCAAAAGGTGGTAGTTGACCGGGTTATGGTATCCGGCAATTTGTTCGGCCACAAACAGGCCTTCTTCTATGCCTTTATGCGCAATCATCGGGCCGAGCACGGTCAAGTCGCCGATGGCATAAACGCCGGGCAGGTTAGTCCGGCAGTTTTCATCGACGTGGACATAGCCGTTTTCGTCGAGCAGCAAATTGGCTTCGGCAGCGGCCAGATGTTCGGTATTGGGCGTGCGGCCCGAGGCCACAATCAGTTTGTCGACGCGCAGGGTGTGGGTGCCTTCATGATCTTGGTATTCTACGGTGACGCTTTTGCCGCTTTTCTTGCTGGAAATGACGCGTGCGCCCAAACGTAGTTCCAGGCCTTGTTCGCTGTAGATGCGGTAGGCTTCACGGGAAATTTGCTGGTCGGCAAGGCTTAAAAAGGTTTCCTGCGCTTCCAGCAGAATGGTTTCTGCGCCGAGCCGGTTCCAGATGCCGGCCAATTCAAGGCCGATAATGCCGGCGCCGATAATGGCGAGGCGTTTGGGGACAGTGTTGAGATTGAGTGCGGCGGTGGAATCAATAATAAATTCATTGTCAATCGGCGCGCAGGCCAAGTCGACGGGTGAGGAGCCGGTGGCGAGGATAATATGCTTGGCTTCAAGCCGATAAGGTGAAGCGGCGGCAGGTGGGGTGATTTCCACTTCGCGCTCATTGAGCAGGATGGCTGCGGCTTGGATGCGCTCGATATTGTGTTCGGCGAATGCGTCGGCAATGTGCTGGCTGAGTCTGTCAACAATGCGGTTTTTGCGCTGCATCATCTGTGCAATATCCACGGAAACGGAGGCAGTCTGAATGCCGTGTTGTTTTAGGTCGTGGCTCAGCGAGTGGTAAATTTTCGCCGATTCCAGTAAGGCGAGGGAGGCAACACAACCGGCGTTAAGGTAAGTGCCGCCTAGGCTGCTTTGACCTTCCTGGTCGCGCCAGTTATCGATGCAGGCGGTTTTTAGGCCAAGTTGGGCGCAGCGGATTGCGCTGGAATAACCGGCAGGGCCGGCGCCGATGACGATAACGTCAAATGGTTGTGTTTGTTTTTGAGTCATGGCGTTATATGTTCAGTAAGAGGTGGGCGGGCGCTTCCAGGCATTCTTTGATGGTGACTAAAAATTGTACCGCTTCGCGGCCGTCAACCAGCCGATGGTCGTAGGATAAGGCCAAGTACATGATAGGCCGGATCACTATCTGGCCGTTTTCAACCACGGCGCGCTCTTTGATGGCATGCATGCCCAAAATAGCGCATTGCGGCGGGTTGAGTATCGGTGTCGACAGCATGGAGCCGAAAATGCCGCCATTGGTGATGGTGAAAGTACCGCCTTTCAGGTCGTCGTAGGTCAAGCTGCCGGAGCGGGTTTTGGCGCCGAAATCGACAATGCTTTGTTCAATACCGGCAAAGTCGAGTTGGTCGGCGTCGCGCAACACCGGCACGATCAGGCCGCGCTCGGTGCTGACGGCGATGCCGATGTCGTAATAGCCGTGGTAAATGATGTCGTTGTCGTCGATGTAGGCGTTGATGGCCGGGAAGCGTTTTAAGGCTTCGATGGAGGCTTTGACGAAGAAGGACATGAAGCCCAATTTGACGTGGTGTTTTTGCTCGAAACGCTCTTTGTACTGGTTACGCAGGTCGATGACATTTTGCATGTTGACTTCATTGAAGGTGGTCAGCATGGCGGCATTTTGCTGGGCCTGCAACAGGCGTTCGGCCACTTTGGCGCGTAGCCGGGTCATTGGCACGCGTTGTTCCGGGCGTAGGTTTGACACGGGCGCCGAGGGGATTTCTTTGGGCGGCGGCGGTTGGGTTTTAACGGCCGCAGTTGGCTTTATCAGTTGCGCTTCCTGCAGGTTTTTCTTATGCAGATAATCCAGCACGTCGGTTTTTGTGAGCCGGCCATCTTTTCCTGAGCCTTTGATGGCGGCGGGATCCAATGCATTTTCGGCAATTAACCGCCGTACCGAAGGGCTTAGCGGTATATCGTCGGCTTGCCTATCATCTTCAGTTTCAGTTTCAGTTGCTGTAGCTTTGGGGCTTGCCGTGACGCTCCCGGCTTCCAGTAGCGCCAGTGTTTCACCGGCAACGACAATGGCACCCTCTTCTTTAATGATGTTGCCGAGGATACCGGATTCAGGTGCAGGCACTTCGAGCACGACTTTGTCGGTTTCGAGGTCAACCAGGTTTTCGTTTTTGATAACGCTGTCGCCGGGTTGCTTGTGCCAAGCGACTACAGTGGCGTCGGAAACGGATTCGGGTAGGTTGGGGACTAAGACTTCAATGCTCATTGTTATTTTCCTGAAGGTTTGCCGTAAAGGGCGGTGTGGACGACGGCTTTTTGTTGTTCTATGTGGACGCGGAAGTTGCCGACAGCAGGTGCTGCGGAGGCTTCTCGGCCAGCATAGGTCATGCTGATTTTAGGGTCGAGATTGTCGCTAAAATGATGTTTTGATTGGTACCAGGCACCTTGGTTTTGCGGTTCTTCCTGACACCAGACGAATTCTTTGAGGTGCGTGTAGCGGGCCATTTCTGCTTTAAATAATTCATCCGGAAAGGGGTAAAGTTGTTCTATCCGGGCAATGGCGACGTGTTTAAGGGTCTCATCCTGCCGTCTTGTTTCCAGTAGGTCGTAATAAACTTTACCCGCACACAGAACCAAACGGGTGACTTTTTTCGGGTTGATGTCGTCTTGTTCGCCGATGACCGGTAAAAACTGCCCATCGGTAAGGTCTTCCAGCGTAGATACGGCCAGTTTGTGGCGCAGCAAACTCTTAGGGCTCATGATGACCAGCGGTTTGCGGTAGGGGCGCAACATTTGGCGGCGCAGTAAATGGAATATTTGTGCGGGCGTGGTGGGGGTGCAAACCTGAATATTGTGTTCGGCGCACAGTTGCAGGTAGCGTTCTAAGCGAGCCGATGAATGTTCGGGGCCTTGGCCTTCAAAACCGTGCGGCAGCAGCATCACCAGATGGCACATACGGCCCCATTTGGTTTCGCCGGAGCTGACAAATTGATCGATAACCACTTGTGCGCCATTGGCAAAATCACCAAATTGCGCTTCCCAGATAACCAGGGTATTCGGCATGGTGGTGCTGTAGCCGTATTCGAAACCTAGTACGCCGGCTTCGGATAATAGGGAGTCGTAAATCTGTACCTTGCCCTGATTGCTGTCCAAATGTTTAAGCGGCCGGTAGGTTTTGTTATTGAGCTGATTATGGAACACTGCGTGGCGATGGACAAAGGTGCCACGGCCGACATCCTGCCCGGTTAAACGCACATTATATTTTTCCATTAACAAGGTTGCGTAGGCCATATTTTCGGCAAAACCCCAATCCAACGGCATGGCGCCCGCCGCCATTTTTTGGCGGTTATCCATGACTTTGGCGACCCGGGGATGCAACTCAAAGCCGACCGGCAAGCGTTGCATGCGATCGTTACAGAAACGTAAGCGGTCGATGGAAATGGCCGTATTGCAGGGCGACTTCCAGTCGTTGTGTAAGAATTGATTCCATTGGTTGGTGTAAGGGTAGGGGGCGTCGGTCAAAATAGGTCGGGACACGACTTCGCCCGCTTCAAGCCGTTTTTGGTAATCGAGTTCCAGCTCTGTCGCGTATTCATCAGTGATAAGGCCTTCTTGAATAAGTTTTTCCGCATAAAGCTTTCTTGTTGTTTTGAGCTTGCGGATTTTTTTATACATTAAAGGTTGCGTTGTTGAAGGTTCGTCAGCTTCATTGTGGCCGAGCCTGCGATAGCAAATAAGGTCGATGACCACATCTTTATTGAAGGCCATCCGATAATCCAAAGCCAGGTTAGTGACAAAAATGACTGCCTCGGGATCATTGCCGTTAACATGAAAAACCGGTGCCTGGATCATGCTGGCGACATCGGTGCAATATAACGTGGAACGTGCATCTTGCGGGTTGCTGGTGGTAAAGCCGATTTGGTTGTTGATGACAATATGCACTGTACCGCCTGTTGAAAATGCCCGGGTTTGCGACATGTTCAGCGTTTCCATGATGATGCCTTGCCCGGAAAAAGCGGCGTCGCCATGGATGAGTATGGGAATGACGGTGTTTTTGCCATTGCTTTGGGTTCGGTCTTGGCGTGCCCTGACCGAGCCTTCGACCACCGGGTTAATAATCTCCAGATGCGACGGGTTAAAGGCTAGGGTTAAATGAACGGGGCCGCAAGGGCCGCTGACATCGGATGAAAATCCCATGTGATATTTAACGTCACCGCTACTGACGCCGGGCGATAGCGGCGAAGTGCCGGCAAATTCATTAAACAGATTGGCGGGGTTTTTGCCTAAGGTGTTAATCAGCACATTTAACCGGCCACGATGCGCCATGCCGATGACAATTTCAGTAACACCTTTGCTGCCAAAACCTTGGATTAACTCGTCCAAAATCGGAATCAGCGACTCCCCTCCTTCCAGGGAAAAGCGTTTTTGACCGACAAAACGGTTGTGCAAATGGTGTTCTATGCCTTCGGCGGCAGTCAGTAATTTAAGTAGCCAGAGTTTTTTGTCAGGTTCCAGCTTTAAGTTGGATTTGGAACTTTCCAGGCGGTTGATAATCCAGCGCCTGATTTGAGTGTCGACGATGTGCATGTATTCCGAGCCGATACTGCCGCAGTAGATTTCTTGCAGGTTGGCGATAATATCGCGCAAAGGCAGCCGGTCAATACCGTACAGCGCGCCAGTGTCGAACAGCGTGTCCATGTCCGGCTCAGACAGCCCGTAATAAGCAGGATCCATGTCCGGTGGTGACGACAGGTTTTTCCCCAGCGGATTGTTGGCCGCAACCTGATGGCCGCGCACCCGGTAATGGTTAATCAGGCGGGCAACTGCCGATTGCTTTTTGACGCTCTCCTCGGTAAAACCCTGCAATTTGGCCAGCCTGCCTTGTGATTTAAGGCCGAGTTGGGCAAAGCGTTCGATAACCGGGCTGTGCGGGGTTTCAAAATTTGCGCCGTCGTGGATTTCGCTGAATTTTTGTTGCCAGCTAGCTTCAACCGAATCAGGATCTTCAAGGAAGCGTTCGTATAAGTTTTCAATAAAGCCGGCATTGCTGCCATAAAGGGAAGAGGAATCTTGAAAAAGTTTAAGCAGCTTACTCATTATGAATGTCCGGTTTATTCAGCAAGGGTTTTGTCTTTAGGGAGATGGAAATTAATAATCGTCTAGTTTAGAGAATATAATATATAAATATCAGTTGGTTATAAAACATTTTGGATGATTATATTTTTCTACCTTCCTTAGTTGAACTCTCAAATGGTAACTGTTCAACTAGGGAGCACGGGCGATTTTACTCGTCGAGAGGAGCAAGGCACGCGAACCCAAAAGTTACATGAGGGGGAAGAACAGCTACCATTGGGCTTATTGTATGGGCTGATCCTTTCAGGAACCTTTCTTCCATCAGAAAGAAACCTCCAATCGTGCCTGATGCTTATGCAACGGCGCTTGGTAACGAGACAGCCGGAATAAAGTAAGGAACGATCATGAAATAACTTGAGCAAGTTTTATTTTTAGGTAATGGCTTAGGGTAGTGTCTGAAAATAGCATACTCCAATAATTGTCCACGAAAAGAGGAATTATGACTCAAAGGATATGTTACCAAGATTTGGCGCATTCTCTGACTAAAATATGCACTGTTTAGGTCGGTTGTGGATGTGGCAGGGAACATATTTAAAGAAAGTCCTTCATCTTAATTTAGGCTTGGTTATTAGCCGCCTTTTATTTGCCGCTAAGATGAAGGCGGGCTTCTTGGCCGGTTAAATTATAAAACAAGCGACGCTGCTTTTCTTGGTTTTTCTTTTTCGACAAGACGCTATTATTAAATTTTTTTTAGGAATCAATTTAGTTGGCAATACGGTTTGGATATTTCCGGGGTAAATAAGTCGGCTCAACTTGGGCTTAATGGTAAGCAGTTTGCTGCGAAGCATATATCCGGGTTGAAAAGTTTTTTGACCCATGTTGGTATATTCATCCTTGGCAATCGCCTAGGTAAAAGGTGGTGTATTTATTATATGAATTCAAAGCTTTTAGATTTAAACCGGTCAGCAACTTTAAAACAAACGATAACTTTTGTCGGCTATGGATTGGGCTGTTTAAAAAAAAACAGCGTATAGGCGTGCGGTGAGTGGTTATGCGGATAGGCTGTTTTAATTGATGCACGCTTATGCTTAATAATAAGGCATGATGTTCTTGGTATGTTTTTTTACAATGATGGGTAGCATGGGCAGTATTCATGGGCGGTAATATCCGCATCAGAAAAAATTATCGATGAAATTGGGGCGATTTGAATTTATAATGGCAACTGTCATATTCTTTTCTATGTTTATTGATGATACAATATAAAAAATTTTTTATTATAAGGATTAAAAATGACTGATTTTCAACAACTATCTGAAGATGAATTGCAAGCCGTTATTATTAATGCAAATAAAGCATTAAGAAATAAACAGGCAAGTAAGCATAAAGAAGTTATAGCGCAGATAAAAGATCTCGCTGCGTCCATTGGTGCGACTGTAGACATTCATGAGGGCAATAAGAAACTAACCAGAAAGGGTGGGGAGGTTGCCATTAAATATCGCCATCCTGATGATCCAAATAAGACCTGGAAAGGTCGCGGAATGATGCCAAAATGGTTACAAGAACTGTTAGAGTCAGGGCGCGACCGTTCTGAGTTTGAAGTTTAAAAAATAGATTAAAGTCTTGGGTGCTTTATAAAATATAAAGCACCCAAGATTCCCTCCTCCACTTAGTGTTAATTTCCACCTGTAGTATCCGTCTTTTACATCCATTGTAATTATTCAGACCCTGAGCATATTTCTGGGAATACGGCATTTTGCCCGCAAAAAATGCAACCAAGATGGCTTTTTATCGTTATACACACGTATCTAATGGCGCCTAATATACAGATATTCCAACCTGGAAGGTCTAACTTGCAACGTTTCGAGCAGGCGGGATATAGACTGAAAATCATCATCAGTGATGGCTTGGGTAAGCGCACGCGAATCATCCTGTCTAAAACGCTCCCCCGCCATTAAAATTCACATTTGAAATGACCGCTTATATGCTATAGTTACCTTAATGAGAATGATTATTGATAACTCCGGCGTAGTTGGTTTTTGATGCGCTTTATTTTAAGGTTGCTGTATGACGACGATAAGCTTAAAAAATCTTGCTGTAGGCGATTCGGGCAGGATAGTCGGCTTTGAACAGGCGGGTAAGGCTTACCGTAAGCGCTTGCTGGCGATGGGCTTGACGCCCGGAACCGAGTTTCGTGTGACCCGTTTTGCACCGATGGGCGATCCTGTTGAAATAAAATTACGCGGATTTTCCTTAACTCTGCGCAAGGATGAAGCGGCCATATTGTTGATAGAGAAACTCTGATATTTCAATCCACACTCGACCTCATCTGCCAAATGACTTGTCTTACGACAATCCATCGACAGAGGGAGGCCGGTGGATTGCCTCGCCGTAAACGACGAGGTTACTTGAAAGGATAACGATGCTAAAGCAGCGTTGTCAACGTTGAACGAATCTCCCTGAAGGGAGGGATCTCAAACCAACAAGGAAATTTGATGAAAACTGATTTTATCGTGGGCGTGGTCGGCAACCCGAATTGCGGCAAGACAACTTTATTTAATGCATTAACTGGCGCACGGCAGCATGTCGGCAACTGGCCCGGCGTTACCGTCGAGAAAAAAACCGGTGAATACAGCTTTGGCCATAAGCTCATCGAATTGGTCGATTTGCCCGGCACGTATTCGCTCGAAGCCGCTGACGATCAGGTGTCTTTAGATGAAAAAGTCGCCCGCGATTATGTCGCCTCCCAGCAGGCCGATTTAATCATTAACATCGTCGACGCCTCCAATCTGGAGCGTAATCTCTACCTGACTTCGCAATTGATTGAGATGCGCGTGCCGATGATTTTGGTGCTCAACATGATGGATGCGGTCAAACAGCGCGGCATTAAAATCGACCTCGCTTTCCTTGAGCACTTGCTGGGCTGCCCGGTTATTCCTATTACCGCCTCAACTAAAGGCGGTATCGATGCGCTAAAAGCGGCGATCAATAGCGCCGCCATCAGCAAGCCGATTCCTTCGGTCAAAATCAGCTATGTTGATGCACTGGAACAAGCCGTCGATGAACTTTCGCCGCTATTGACCGAAACCGCACGGCAGCACCCTTGCGATTTGCGCTGGCTGGCGTTGCGCGCACTGGAAGACGACACCCTGGCCAAGCAGATTGCAGGAAGCGCATGGCTGCCGATAATTGTCGCCTTGCAGCGGCGGGTCGAAGCGGAAACCAATGATGAAATAGACATACTCGCCGCCGATGCCCGTTACGGCTTCGTCAATGAATTGACCAACGGCGCGGTGTGCAAACTTAATGAAGTGAGCCGTCACGTCACTGAAAAAATCGACAACATCGTGCTCAATCGCTTCCTGGGCATCCCGATATTTTTGCTGGTGATGTACGCGATGTTTATGTTCACCATTAATATAGGCAGCGCCTTCGTCGATTTTTTCGACCAGACCGTTGGCGCCTTATTAATTGATGGTTTAGGTCAGGTACTCACCGCGCAACATTGGCCGGAATGGTTAATTGTATTAATCACTAGCGGCGTCGGCGGCGGCATTCAGGTGGTCGCCACCTTTGTCCCGATTGTCGGTTTTTTGTTTATGTTTTTGTCGGCACTGGAAGATTCGGGTTACATGGCCAGGGCGGCATTTGTCATGGACAGATTCATGCGCATGATCGGCTTGCCGGGCAAATCTTTCGTGCCTATGATTGTCGGTTTCGGTTGCAACGTCCCGGCGATTATGGCGACACGGACACTGGAAAATCAGCGCGACCGCATCCTGACCAACCTGATGAACCCGTTTATGTCCTGCGGCGCCCGCTTGCCGGTTTACGCCTTGTTTGCCGCTGCATTCTTTCCGGTCGGCGGCCAGAATCTGGTGTTCGGCTTATATTTGTTGGGCATTGCGGTTGCGGTGTTGACCGGTTTAATCATGCGCCATACCTTATTTAAAGGCGAATCGGCGCCGTTTATCATGGAATTGCCCGCTTACCACATGCCGACAGCGAGCGGCGTTTTTATCCGAACTTGGGATAGGCTCAAATCGTTTTTGTTCAACGCAGGCAAAGTCATCGTACCGATGGTGTTAGTGCTTAATTTCTTAAACGCGTTGGGAACGGACGGCAGTTTCGGCCAGGAAAACAGCAACCAATCGGTGCTAAGTGAGATTGGCCGCAGCCTGACGCCCGCGTTTAAACCAATGGGCATAGAAAAAGACAACTGGCCGGCCACGGTGGGGATTTTCACCGGGGTGTTAGCCAAAGAAGCGGTGGTCGGAACTTTAGATGCACTGTACAGCCAGATGGCGGCGACCGGCACAAACGCCGATGATGCAGCGCCGTTCGATCTTGCCCAGGCCTTGATCGACGCCTGTCTGACCGTGCCGGAAAATTTACGCGCA
Organism: Methylobacter sp.; assembly: GCA_030684815.1. Classification (GTDB taxonomy): domain Bacteria; phylum Pseudomonadota; class Gammaproteobacteria; order Methylococcales; family Methylomonadaceae; genus Methylobacter_A. The sequence goes on from JAUXXQ010000161.1 coordinate 43,896, forward strand.
GTGGCCGACAATCTGCTCGACCCGCTCGGGCTGAATATCGGCAGTGTCGATGATCTTGATGCCGCCGCCACCGAGCAGGCCGTCAATACCGGCACCTTTACTGCGATGCAGTTGAGTTTTGATGGCAAAGCCGGAGCCTTTGCCTATTTGTTGTTCATTTTGCTGTACGCGCCGTGTGTAGCGGCAACAGCGGCCATCTATCGGGAAACCAACAGGAACTGGACGCTGTTTGTGCTGTTCTGGACGACCGGCATTGCCTACATGACGGCCACCATTTTTTATCAATCGATGACCTATGCCCGGCATCCCGAGTATTCCCTGGTCTGGATCAGCGGCTTGATTATTGCCTTTTTAGCAGTGTTGTTCGTGCTATGGCTGCTCGGTAAAAACACCGATGCGACCGACGTCAAACAAGGCCGGGAGTCGCTCCGTGATTCTGTCTGATTTGCGCGCTTATTTAATGCAGCATCATCGTGTGGCTTTGGCTGATTTAATCCTGCATTTCAACATGGATGCTGATGCGTTACGCGGTATGCTGGATCTTTGGATCAGCAAAGGCAAGGTGCGCAAATTGCCGCTGACTGCGTCTTGCGGAACCAGCTGCTGTCAGTGCGACACCACGTTGACAGAAATTTATGAATGGATTAATCAGGATTGAAAAATGAATTGGCTTAATACTCAAAATCGTTACGGCACCTTGTCGATAGCGCTGCATTGGCTCATGCTCATTTTGTTTATAGCGGTCTATGCCTGTATCGAATTGCGCGAGTTTTTCCCTAAAGGCAGCGAACCCCGCGAGGCGATGAAAACCTGGCATTTTATGCTGGGCTTGTCGGTGTTTATACTGGTTTGGCTACGCCTGCTGTTGCGCTTGCTGAGTTTCACGCCGCACATTGAGCCGCAACCGCCTAAATGGCAGCATGTATCGGCTAAACTGATGCATGGCGCGCTCTATGTATTGATGATTTTCATGCCGCTGTTGGGCTGGTTGATGCTGAGCGCCAAAGGCAAGCTGATACCTTTTTTCGGCCTGCAATTGCCGGCGCTTATCGGCGAAAGCAAAGGTGCGGCGGAACTGATTAAAGAAGTGCATGAGACCGGCGGCACCGTAGGTTACGTTCTGATTGGCCTGCACGCCGCCGCTGCGTTATTTCACCATTATGTCGCCAAAGACAACACGCTCTCGCGCATGTTGCCAAAGCGCAATTCATGAGTACGTTGTGGTGGGAGCGGCCACCCGGCCGCGATAATCGCGTACCGTTCGCGGCCCGGTGGCCGCTCCCACAACGACCACCCCGTGCCACGCTAAAAGATAAGCCGGTATAATAGCCAAATTTTCCCCATTTTTGAGTGTTATGAGTAAACAAAGAAAAGCAGTGGCGTTAATTTCCGGCGGCCTCGATTCCATGTTGGCCGCGAAAACCATTATGGAGCAGGGCGTCCATGTCGAAGGCATCAACTTTTTCACCGGCTTTTGTGTCGAAGGCCACACCCACGCCATCCGCGCTCAAGACAAGGCCAAGCCTAAACGCAATAATTCCTTATGGGTTGCCGAGCAATTAGGTATAAAACTGCACATCGTCGATGTTATCGAAGAATATAAAAAGGTACTGATTAATCCCAAACACGGCTACGGCGCCAATATGAATCCTTGTTTGGACTGCAAGATTTTCATGGTCAACAAGGCCAAACAATGGCTGGTGGAAAACGATTTTGACTTCATCATCACCGGCGAAGTGATAGGCCAGCGCCCGATGTCGCAACGCAAAGCCACCATGCCCATTATCTCCCAGCAATCCGGCGCCGATGATTTATTACTGCGGCCGTTGTGCGCGAAAAATTTACCGGAAACCTTGCCGGAACGCGAAGGCTGGGTCGACCGGGAAAAGCTGCATGAGATTACCGGACGCTCGCGCAAGCCTCAGATGGCGCTGGCTAAACATTTCGGCTTTGATGATTATGCCCAGCCTGCGGGCGGTTGTTGTTTTCTGACCGATGCCAGCTATTCAGCCAAACTGGTCGATTTATGGAAAGCGCGTGACGGCGATAAAGAATACGATTTGGACGATGTGATGCTGCTTAAAGTCGGTCGGCACATCAGGCCGGAGCAACATTTTAAACTGATCGTCGCCCGTGAAGAAGGCGAAGAGCGTTTTATGCAAGGTTACAAAAAAGATTTTATCACCTTGAAATGTATCGATTATCCGGGCGCGCTAACACTGGTCGACGGCACGCCTTCTGCCGAGGATTTGTTTACCGCCGCCAGAATTACCGCCCGCTATGGACAAGGCCGCAATGCCGAGCAAGTCGATGTAAGAATAATCGGCAAAGACGGCTCTGAACGCATTATTCAGGTCAAGCCGTTTGCCGCCGAAGAAATCCCACAGGAATGGCTGATATGACCAGAGAAACGCTGAATGCCCGCCGCCTGCTGTGTCCGCTGCCGGTGATTCGTACTCAGGACAAGGTCAAGCAACTTAAAGTCGGCGACCAATTGGAAGTGATTTGCACCGATCCCGGCGTGATGCAGGATATTCCGGCCTGGTGCCGCATCAATGGGCATAAGGTGTTGGAAACCGTTTCCGGCGATCATGAATACATTATTATTCTGGAAGTGGGCGGCTAATGGCTGAACTGGTCGATGCCGCAACACTGGATAAATTAAAAGCCCGAGCCAGTTATGTCGGCGCGGCGATTAATGTTATTCAAACGCTGATCAAAATCGGCTTTGGCATTCTGGGCCAATCGGCCGCGCTGATTGCCGACGGCATTCATTCGCTGTCGGATTTGCTCAGCGATTTGCTGGTGATTATCGCGGTCAGATTGGGCAGCCGCGAGGCCGACCACGAACATCCTTACGGCCATCGCCGCTTTGAAACCATCGCTACCGTTATTCTGGGCTTTAGCTTAATCGCGGTCGGCGGCGCTATTGCCTGGTCGGTCATGGAGCGCATGGCGAAGCCGGAGCATTTGCCGGTGCCCAATGTGTTATCTCTAGCGGTTGCTGCGCTGTCCATTTTGATTAATGAGTGGCTGTATCACTACACCAAACGCATCGCCAAAAAGACCCGTTCCAAATTATTGCTGGCCAATGCGTGGCATCAGCGCAGTGATGCGATTTCGTCGTTGGTGGTGCTATTCGGCATCGGCGCGGTGCTGTTGGGCTATCCGTTGGCCGATGGCATTGCCGCCATCGTGGTCGCGTTGATGGTGGCTAAAATCGGTTTGAATTTGGTGTTTGAGAGCATTAAAGAATTGGTCGACACCTCCCTGCCGCCCGAATTGGTCGCTGAAATCAGGGCGGCGATTAACGCCATTGACGGCGTTGAAGGCATCCATTTATTGCGCACCCGCCACATGGGCGAGGATGCGCTGATTGATGCACATATCGTCGTCGATCCGCGCATTACTGTGTCAGAAGGCCACATGATCGGCGATATTGTGCGTGATGATTTGATCAAGCGTTTTGACGATGTGATGGATGTGCTGGTGCATGTCGACCCCGAAGATGACGAAAGTTTGCAGGAGCAATCGAGGCCATTGTCGCGCGGCGAAGTGCAACGCTTGTTGGAGCGCTATTTGGCCGACTTTAAACTGACCATCGACGATTTTAGAATCCATTATCTGGACGGCCAAATTGAAGTGGAAGTGATTTTGCCTTTTGCGGTGAGCGAGTCGCCGGAACGGTTCGCGGCGATAAAAAAACAATGCCGACTGATGTCGGTGGATATTAAAAAAATCGATAATGTGTTTTTGTTTTTTAAGGTTTGAAAAAACTGTGCGTTTAACGCTGTTTGAAATTAAAACCATACAACAGAGCGCCAAAAACATATTCGGCGATACGGCAAAAGTTTATCTTTTCGGCAGCCGGGTTGATGATAAACAAAAAGGCGGAGATATCGATTTATATGTCGTGCCTGACAATAAAAATGACTTATTTGAGAAAAAAATTAAATTTTTAACTGCCTTGCATAAGGTTTTAGGTGAGCAAAAAATAGACGTAGTTTTTGCTACCGATCCCAGCAGGCCGATAGAACAACAAGCGATTGAAAAAGGAGTTGAGTTGAATTTACAAAACTTAAAAATCGACAAGGTTTTGAATGAATGCAGCAAGCACCTGCAACGGATAAACGAAGCATACAGCGATATGTCGGTATTCATGCCGCTTACAGCAACTAAATATCAAGCTTTAGCCAAAGATGAAGTGCAGGCGATAGACCAGTATTTGTTCCGCTTTGCCAAACTGCAAGACAGCATGGGCGAAAAACTGTTTAGACTCTTAGTGGCTCGATTTGAAGGGGATACCGACAGATTAGCGTTTTTGGATGTGCTTAAAAAAATAGAAAAATATATCGATAAGGATATTGCCAATGAATGGCTTGATTTAAGGAATATAAGAAATCAGTTAGCCCATGAATATGAGGACGACGCGATTGAAATGGCTAACAGTATTAATCTGATTTATGCAAAAAAAGAAGTGATTGAAGGCATTTATTTAACAATAGCAGCCAAGTGTAATACCACTCAGCTTAACGAGGCTTAATTTATGGCAGTAGGGCAACGCAGTTTTCCAACCATGTATCCGGTCGCAGGCATTACGCTGGGCACCGCCAATGCAGGCATCAAGCAAACGGTCAGGGATGATATTTTAGTGATACAAATGGCCGAACATTCAACGTGTGCGGCGGTGTTTACCCAAAACGCTTTTTGCGCCGCGCCGGTGCATGTCGCCAAAGCCAATCTGGCGCAGAGTCCGCGCTGGTTATTGATTAATTCCGGCAATGCCAACGCCGGTACCGGCGAGCAAGGCATGAAAGATGCGTTAGCGACCTGCGCCGATGTGGCCGCCGTGGTCGAGGGCGCGGCAAATCAAGTGCTGCCGTTTTCCACCGGCGTCATCGGCCAGCCGCTGCCGGTGGGCAAAATTAAAGCCGCGTTGCGGGAAGCCGTCGGCAATCTGAATGCCGCCAACTGGGACAAGGCGGCTCAGGCGATTATGACCACCGATACCTTTCCGAAAGGCGTGTCCAACGTCATCGACATTGACGGCCAACCCATCACTATCAATGGCATTTCCAAAGGCGCGGGCATGATACAGCCGAATATGGCGACGATGCTGGGCTTTATCGCCACCGATGCGAAAATCGATCAAGCCCTGTTGCAAAACTGCCTAGCGCTGGCCGTCGAGCAATCGTTCAACCGCATCACTGTCGATGGCGACACCTCGACCAATGACGCCTGCGTAGTGATGGCGAGCGGCTGTTCGTTGGCTCCTGAAATTACACAGGACAGCGCACATTATCAACTGTTTGCCGCTGCGCTGATGAGCGTGTGCAAACAACTGGCGGAAGCCATTGTCAGGGACGGCGAAGGCGCAACCAAGCTGATGCGCATTGTGGTCGAACAGGCTTTGAGCGATGAAGAAGCTGTGCGCGTCGGCAAAACCATCGCCCATTCGCCGCTGGTGAAAACCGCTTTTTTCGCCAGCGACCCGAACTGGGGCCGGATATTGGCGGCGGTTGGCCGTGCCGGTGTCGAAAACATGGTGTTGGAAAATGTGCAGCTGTATCTGGATGAGGTTTGCATTGTCAGAAACGGCGGCCGGGCTGATGACTATACCGAGGAAGCCGGGCAGCGGGTGATGGATCAGCAAGAGATTACTGTGACCGTTAAACTCGGTCGCGGCGATGCGGTGCAGGAAGTGCTAACCTGCGATTTGTCTTATGAATATGTGAAAATCAATGCGGAATATAGGACTTAACAGCAGGTGAAAGGTACACGGCGAAAGGTTTATCGTTCCTATGTTACAGCGTTATCGTTCCCACGCTCCAGCGTGGAAATGCATCCGGCAACGCTCCAGCGTTGCGAAAGTGGGGTGCTCTTTCGTACCCACGCGCCGCGCCCATCTTTATACATAAGTATTTACGGGCTGTCGTGATTCCGAAGATTCTTGTCTGGCGTAACCATGAAACAGGCCGATATGCAGACCTTCCAGGTTTTAAAAACCTGGAAGGTCTAACTTGCAGCGCTCTGAATAGTGGGCTGTTGCAGTATGTGTATAACGACGGGCGTACTGCGAGGGAACGCATACCAGGCGCGCCGCGCCAAGAATTTCAGCCGCAGCGATCATGATAAAGACACAAGTTCGGCGTAGCGCGCCGGAACTACATTCCCATACGGCGCGTGGGAACAAGGATAAACCACTTCAAGTCGCGGTAGGCGTGGTCAAAAACCCGGAAGGAAAAATTTTGATTTCCTTGCGCCATGCAGAGCTACATCAAGGTGGCTTGTGGGAATTTCCCGGCGGCAAAATCGAAGCCTCGGAAACGGCAGAGCAAGCGCTAATCCGTGAGCTTAAAGAGGAGCTTAATATCAGCGTAAGCGCCGCAACGCCATTGATTACAATTAATCATCAATATCCCGACCTGTCCGTACAGTTAAAGGTTTTCCTGGTCGAGCAATTTTCCGGCGAAGTGAAAAGCTTGGAAGGCCAGCCATTCAAATGGGTGACACCGGCCGAACTGGGACATTACGCATTTCCCGCCGCCAACCAGCCCATTATTACCGCCGCCCGCCTGCCGCCGTATTACGCGATTCTGGATGATGCCGATGAAAGCTTGTTATTGCCGAATCTGCAAAAGTTATTGAACCGGGGCATTAAGTTGATTCAGGCGCGCTTGAAAAAACTGTCGCCCGCTGCGGTGGCAAGATTCATCGACCAGGCTTATCCCTTATGCCAACAGCAGCAGGCGCTGTTGTTAATGAATTCTGCGGTTGATTATCCGGCGCAAGTAGACGGCATTCATTTGACCAGCCAACACTTGATGGCGTTAAGCAAGCGTCCCGAAAACAGCCAATGGCTTGCGGCATCCTGCCATAACCTTGAACAGTTGCAACAGGCGCAAAATATAGGCGTGGATTTTGCCGTGCTGGCGCCGGTGCTGGCCACCCAAACCCATCCGGGCGCCAAAGCCTTGGGCTGGGCGCAATTTTCCGATTTAATTGCCCAAGTGAATTTGCCGGTTTATGCCCTGGGCGGCATGAGCGAATCTTGTTTGGCTACGGCGCGACAAAGTGGGGGGCAGGGTATAGCGGCAATCCGCGCTTTTCTTGTTGACTGATTCCGGCTACCAACTTAAGCCGGGACAGTTTTAAATGGGTGGCCGGGAACGCCAAGCCCCAGCTTGGCGCGAACACTCGCCAAGCTGGGGCTTGGCGTTCCCAGTTTGTCCCGGCTTAAGTTGGTAGCCCTGATTCCTAACTGCTTTCAGCAAGTCGTGACGTAGGCATCGTTCCCACGATCAGGCTTTTCTTACTGATTGGTTTCAAACTGCTTCCAGCGGTTGACTATCATGCAGAACAATTCCGCCGTTTTTTCGGCATCGTAGAGCGCTGAATGCGCTTTTTCATTATCCCAATCCAATCCCGCTGCCTGGGCAATTTTTGCCAATACCGTTTGCTGATAGGCCAAGCCGCCCAAGGTGGCAGTATCGAAAGAGCTGAACGGATGAAACGGGCTGCGTTTGATTTGCGTGCGTTGAATGGCGGCATTTAAAAAACCAATGTCAAAAGCCGGGTTGTGGCCGACCAAAATAGCGCGGCTGCAGTTGTTGCGTTTGACCGCTTCTTTAATCGGTTTGAACAACAGGTTTAACGCGTCTTTTTCTTCAATTGCCATGCGAAACGGATGGTAGGGGTCGATGCCGTTAAATTTAAGCGCGGCTTCGTCCAGTTCGGCATTTTTAAAGGGGACGACGTGTGTGGTGTAGCGCTCGGTAATGCCCAAGTCGCCGTTGCCGTCATATTCGACAATTACCGCCGCAATTTCCAGCAAGGCATGTTTTTTGGCATTAAATCCGGCGGTTTCTATATCGACAATGACAGGGAGATAGCCTCGAAAACGTTTGTTTAGGGGAATTGCAAGTGTATCCATTGTTTTAGAATTTGCCAGAAGGTGTCGAAATGATGAGCCATAAATGCGGCTATTTATGGTATGTTACGCGAAAATCTACCCATTATAAAAATATATAGAGCAACAGGAGATAATGTAATGCTGCCGAAAAAAGTGATGACCCAACTTGGATGTCTTGTTTTATTGACTACATTAGGGGGGTGTGCAACGGTTGCCCACGATCCTAAAGATCCGTTTGAAGAATGGAACCGGAGCGTGCAATCGTTTAATGACAGCCTTGACGACTATGCAATGAAGCCGGTAGCAAAAGGTTACCGTTGGATAACACCTTCATTTGTTGACCAGGGTATCACCAATTTCTTCAGTAACATTAAAGATATAGGTGTAACAATCAATGATTTGTTACAGTTTAAACTTGCCCAAAGCGGCATGGATGGGTCGCGTTTTCTGGTCAACAGTATTGCCGGTCTTGGCGGTTTTATCGATGTTGCAACGATGATTGATTTGCCCAAACATAATGAAGATTTTGATCAAACCTTAGGCGTTTGGGGCGTGCCGCCAGGCCCTTATTTGGTGTTGCCGCTTTTGGGGCCGAGTTCACCGCGTGGCGTCGGCGGCCTGATTGGCGATGCGGCGATGAATCCTATCAGTTATCTTGATTACGGCATCATTACCGGCGGCCTTTTTGCGTTGAATGCGGTTGATTTGCGGGCGGACAATCTGGACACCGAAAAAATAGCCTCAGAAGCGGCCATCGACCGCTACGCGTTTTTTAAAAGTGCCTATTTCCAACAGCGTGAATACCTGATTCATGATGGCAATTTGCCGGAAGAGTCGGATTTCTTGCATTTTGATGAAGACTTTAACAAGGATAATTTGGCACCGGTTAAGCCTTATTAAATTGTTTGTTTCTGTTCGGCCTTCATGTAGTTTTGCTAAAGATTATCGGGCTTAATCTATAGAAGGTTGTGCTGATTTAAATAGTGTCATTGAGAATTCACATTATGAACAAAGACGAATTACAGGCCATCAGAAAACGGGTGTTTGAGTTAACAGTCACCAATGCCACCGGGTCGGATTTGGATGTGATGCTTAAACATGTATTTGCGCTATTGCGCGACTACCGCGATTTGCCGTTACAACAGCAAGGTGCGGTGTTGCTGCTGAATCCGCGAGGGCGTTATTTTCAAGTCGCGCAATTTGGTATGGCGCCGGCCTGGGAAGGTAATTTGTGCTGGGATGCTGGCGTTTTTGCTTCGTCGCTGATTGCAACAGGCTGCCGGGTTGAAACAGTGCCGCTGTTTCATGGCGAAGAGCGCAAGCGGCCGCAGCGTTTATTTCTGTTGCCGCTGTGTATTGGTAACCAAGGCATCGGCTACGCAGCTTTTTTTGTGCCGTTTGATTATCAACCCTCAGCGGCTCATGTCGATTTTATGGACGATTTGGCCTATGTCCTGTCCGGCTTGGTTCATCGCGTACTCACTAATGAAACATTGCGCATCCGCGAGCTGGAGTTGGAAGAAGCCCGCGCCGATGCGATCCGCAACTTGGGCATAGCCTCGGAATACCGGGACAACGACACTGGCTGGCATATCATGCGCATGACCAATTATGCGCAGGCGATTGCCAAAGCGCTCGGTTTGCCAGCGGATCAGCGCGAATTGCTGTATGTGACCGCACCGATGCATGACGTCGGCAAAATCGGCATTGCCGATGCAGTCTTGCTCAAGCCGGGCAAGCTGACTGAGGAAGAATTTGAAATCATGAAAACGCACACCCATATCGGCGTGTCGATTTTGACCGGCAATGATGCGATGAATGCCGCCGCGCGCGATATTGCCGGTTCGCATCATGAGCGTTGGGATGGCGCCGGTTATCCAGAAGGCCTGGTGGGCGAAAAAATCCCGATTTTGGCGCGCATTTGTTCAGTGGCTGATGTTTTCGATGCACTGACTTCGGTACGCCCCTATAAAAAAGCATGGACAGTCGAGGAGGCAACTGCCTGGGTGATTGCCGAATCCGGCAAGCATTTCGATCCGGCCATCGTGACCGCTTTTCAGGCCGCCATGCCGGAAATCTTACGCATACGCGAACTGTACCGTGACGATATTATCGATCCCAAACAAGTGTTGACCTTGCCGCCGGTTGAACCGAGGGACGATGTGTGGGCACCCTGGGATGACTCGTTGCGTGTGGGCATTGATGTCATCGATGAGCATCATCGTTACCTATTTGATTTAATTAATGATTTGTACGATGTGGTGGTCAATAAACTCGGCGCACGCGAAGTGGCGCGCTTGATCAAGGCCTTGGATGCCTATGCCAAAGTGCATTTCCGCAGTGAAGAACTGATGATGGCGCATTACAACTATGAAGGCATCGGCCGCCAGGAGCATCAGCACCACGCATTTGAAACAAAAATCTGCGAGTTTTACCAAGAACTGCACGACAACCCCTTAGTCGCCCAATTCGATGTCTTATCTTATTTGCGCGATTGGCTAGTGAAACACATCCTGTTCGATGTCTTATCTTATTTGCGCGATTGGCTAGTGAAACACATCCTGGTTGAAGACTTCCAGCTGCGTTCATTAGTCGGTATTTGAACATCAAAAGTAACACCTAAAAAACATAACCATGGAAGAGCTGATTAACCTGATTGAAGCCAACGTGCTTTATGCGCCCTATATTATTTTCGGCGCCTTAATCCTCGCCGGATTTAACATCCCTGTTTCCGAAGACGCCATGCTCTTCATCTCCGCCGTTTTAGCCAGCCAACATCCCGATGTTGCAGCAAAATTATTTGTCGCGGTCTATCTGGGCGCTTATTTTTCCGACCTCATCAGCTATGCACTGGGGCGGATATTAGGCCCGAAACTCTTTAAAATCCGCTTTTTTGCCAATGCAGTGCCACCGGAAAGAATAGACAAGATTCATGGGTTTTATAGCAAATACGGCATGGTCACCATTTTTCTCGGGCGGTTTATCCCGTTCGGCGTCAGGAACGGCCTGTTCCTGACCGCAGGCTTGGGGGAAATGAATTTCCTAAAATTCGCACTCGCCGACTTGGCCGCCTGCACCATCACCACGACAGTCTATTTTTCGCTGTATTACCATTACGGTCAAACCATGATTGATTACGTCAAAACCGGCAGCTGGATTATCTTGGGTATCGCGGTTGTATTGATGGGCGTTTATTACCTGATTAGGAAACGAAAATCCGCCCGCTTTATGAGCCTGTAACCGCGCCTTGGCCGACACTATGAAATGGCGATAAGGCCGCACAGGCTTCCGGCTTTTAGCCTTTAGCCATGAAATGGTTATAATTGCCCGCACTATCGAACGCTAAACCGCTTGGACAACATTGTAATGAAACCACAACCTATTTTTGATTACCCCCTTTTCGCTTTGGGGTTTAGAGCTTTTTTTGCCTTGGCGGGACTGGCCGCGCTAGTGCTGATTGTGTTTTGGAATGCACTGTTCAATGGCACTTTAGCGGCAGAACATTATTTCCCCGACAGTTATTGGCACGCGCACGAAATGTTGCTCGGTTATGCCGTTGCGGTCATTGCCGGGTTCTTATTGACGGCGGTGAAAAACTGGACGGGCAAGCCGACGTTGACCGGCGATGGCTTGGCCAGCTTGTGTTTTTTATGGCTTTATGGCCGCATCCTGCCGTTTTATGCGGGGCTGTTGCCTGACGTTTTGATTGCGCTGGTGGATTTTTCTTTTTTGCCGATGTTGGCTTATCAAGTCAGCAAGCCGATTATTTCGGCCAAACAGCACAAAAATCTATTTTTTATCGGCCTGTTGCTGCTGTTGATGCTAGGCAACGGCTTGATCCATGCTGAAATGCTCGGTGCATCAATCAATACGGCAGCGACAGGCCTTGAGCTGGTGGTTGCGGTTATCATTATTTTGATTTTGATTATTGCCGGACGCGTGTTCCCTTTTTTCACTGAACGCGGCATTTCGGGAACGCTGATTATCCGTAACCCGATGCTGGATAATGCCTCAGTTGCCTCTGCGCTTATTGTCTTTGCGCTGCAATTGGCGGGTATTTCTGGCACTTTACTGGCGTTGGCGGCGGCCATTGCCGTTGCGGTTAACGGCCTCCGGTTCGCCGGATGGTATGTGCAACGTATCTGGTATGTGCCGTTGTTATGGGTGCTTTATACCGGTTACGCCTGGGTCATTTTGGGTTTTGTCCTGACCGCATTAACCGCCTATTCGCTGGTGTTGCCGTCGCTCGCGCTGCACGCGTTTACGCTGGGCGGCGTTGGCGTGTTGACCTTGGGGATGATGGCGAGGGTCTCATTAGGCCACACCGGGCGGGCGCTCAAAGCGTCCAATGCGATCTCTATCGCCTTTGTGTTGATTAATGTCGCGGCATTGTTCCGGGTTTTGCTGCCGATAGCGATGCCAAGCTGGTACGGCAATTTGATTTATCTGTCGACATTGTCCTGGCTGGCGGCATTCTCGTTATTTGTTTTTGTCTATGCGCCCATATTGACCCGGGCGCGCATTGACGGTCAGGACGGTTAAATGCTGTCCAGAATAGATGGTATTGTCGAGCTGGTCACCAGTTCGCTGGTGTTGTTTTCGAGCATCGGCATTTTCGTGTTGACCCTAAACGCCCGCTATACCCACGCAATCAGCCGGGTCAGGGACATTTACGATGAACTGGGCAGCTGCGAGGACACAAGAAAAATGGAAAGGGAGCTTAATGCCATGGTGTACCGTTGTCATGTGCTCAAATGGAGTTTCGGCCTGCTGTTGTGCAGCGCCATCAGCAGCGGCATGTTTATGCTGGGTTCAATATCTTCGCGCTTTACCGACGTTATCAATCCCGAAGTGTTGATAGCCTTCGTGGTCGGCAGTGTACTGTTTATTTTCAGCTCAATGGTGTGTCTGTTTATCGACGTGCTGGCTTCGTTAAAAGCCACGATGATTCATATTGAAAGGGCACGGTGAAAGTTATCACCACGAAGGGCGCGAATAATAGGTTGCTTATTGCGCGTCAAAGCGAGTTAGACCTTCCAGGTTTTTAAAACCTGGAAGGTCTGCAGTTTGGCTCGAAAGCCACAAAATTTTCGTGTTAAGCGTGGACAATTTTTGGTATGTCTTTTTCAGGAAATCGCCTAAAACTAGAAAGTTGCGGTCAGACTCATACGAAAACTGACCGGCTCGACCGGATGAAAATGAATGTCGTCAACACCCGCCGCGTCTTCGCCGGGCAAGCGGGAGCCGTAAGAGTAGTCGATGGCGCTGTCCTTTCTGTTCAGCAAATTGAACATTTCCGCTTGTACCGTCCAGTTCTTGTTAAACGCATAACCGAGCATCGCCGACAATAAAGCAGTCGGCTTCGAGCGCACGCTGTTGTCTTCATTCAACGGACGCGGGCCAAAATAGCGCAGGCGCGGCCCGCCGAAAAAACCGCCATAAACATCATGGAAAGTAGCACCCGAGGCGACCACCGCTTCTATTGAGCCAGGAATATGATTGCCCTCGGGGACATTACCGCGAAAACGCGATTTGGAATAGCTAAAATCCGCATCGAAAGTTAGCCAATCGGTCGGCGAATAATAATTGGCCCATTCCACGCCGTAACGTCGGCTTGGATGGCTGGCTTCTGTGTTGCCTGCGTCGCCGACGAACAGCAATTCTGAATCAATATCCAACCACCACAGCGACAACGTGCTTTGCAGGCCTTTGAGCCAAGTGGTACGTACTCCGACTTCAGCGCCGTAAGTGCGCGCCAGCGGGACGGCCGGTTTAACCGGATTATCATCGGCATCAACGGATGTTCCGGTTGCCGGGTCAATGCGCGTATTCACCCCACGGGCATCGTTACTGTGAAAACCGAGGCCGCCGTTCAAATAATATTCGGTATCCGCCCAAGGCCCGAACACGATGCCCAATTTTGGACTGACCAGACCGTCTGTGGTGTTGCCGTTATTTTCCGGGAGTGTGCTGTTTGCCACATTAAAACGAAAGCCGTCAAAACGCACACCCAGATTAGTGCGCAGCCAATCCGTCCAGCGCGTTTTGTTTTCCGCATAAGGGCTGATGCTGCTGATCCAAACATCATCTTCACGCACCGTGTCATAGCGTTGTTGTGCTTGGGTTAACAGCAGGCCGTTATGGATATTATCGTTGCGGATTTGCAAACCAAATGTGGTCTCGGAATCGGCATCACCGAGCTGATGGAACAGGCTATGGCTCGCCTTCAGGCCTGACGTCCAGCGCTGGTCGGGTTGCGCAAACTGATCGCCGCGCTCCGGATTGTTCAAAAAATAAGTGAAGTTTGAATACAAATCCATTTGGGAATAAAGCCCGTAGACCATCAGTTTGGTGGCACTGGCCGCGCTTTGACGGTGCCATTCGCCGCTCAGGCTATAACGCTGGCTGTTGCCGCCATCGGTGGGGTCAATGTTGCCGAAGCGGTCAATCAAACCTGAATCTACCGCACGTTTAGGGATTTGGTCGGTGGCTTTCCAGTCGGCTTTATAGGCCATCGCAGTGGCGCTCCAGCCGGAATCGTCATGCTCTTGGCTGTAACGCAGCACACCGTTAAATTTAAGGTAATCATTGCTCACTGCCCACGGGCCGCCGTTATTGACCACTTCACCGGCGTACAGCAGATTGCCGTCGCCCAGTTTGCGCGAACCGGCGGACAAGCCCCGGTAGTAATCGAAACTGCCGCCGGTAAATTTGAGCATGTTAGCGGGCAGGTCTTTGAAATATTGGATATTTGCCGCGCCGGTGCTGGAAAAATCGCCATTTTCCGCGTAATAATTGCCCTTTTGATAGCTGAGTGTCTGTATCAATTCGGGAATCAAAAAACTGCTGTCAGTCCAGCCTTGGCCGTGCGCGTTGGAAACCTGATTGATTGGCACACCGTCGATCTGGGTCAGAAAATCGGTGCCGTGGTCGAGATTAAAGCCGCGTAAATAATACTGGTTGGCCTTGCCTTCGCCGCTGTGTTGCGACGCAATCAGACCGGGGACGGTTTCGAGGATTTCGCCGGGGCGGCTGATCGGGCGGTATTGTAACTGTTCTTGGCCGACATTGCCTTGCGCGGCGCTGTCGGCAATACCGACCTGCGAATCAGCGCGCTGGACAACAATCAGGTCGGCAAATTCTACGGATTCGTCATCCTGTTTTTGCGCTTTAGTTTTGCCGGTTGTCTTGCCCGCCGACGGCTGGGCATAAGCTGTGTTGGTAAAAATAAAAGCCAGGGCGAGTAATACCAAACGTGCAGTTAAAATGCCCGCGCCGTGTAGCAACATCGTCGCTAACATAAATCCCAAGGCGAATGACAACAAACTGGCCGATGCCGGCATTTCCTGGCCGTGTGCGTAACCGTGAAAAAAGGCGAAAAAAACCACAATCAGCACGCTGGCTGTTGCTTGGACGCGGATCACGCGCACAACCAGAAACGCGAAAACCAGCACCGAGAGCAGGATCATCATTTCCACGCCAGGCACGGACACGCCCATCATGCCGGCCAGCCCACCCAGACCCATCATGCCGACAAACGCCAGCGGCAACTGCCAGATAGCGCGGCCGCCGAGTTGCGCCGCCCAAATGCCGACCGTGACCATGGTCAACAAATGGTCGATGCCTTGTAACGGGTGATTGAAACCGTTATACCAGCCGCTGACCGCATTGCCGCCGGTATGGGCTTGGACGAGTGCGGGCGATAATGACAACAGGAGTAGGGCAAAGGACAGCCGTTTTTTGTGTTTTATGTTCATAGGATTTTCGGTCGGTTCAAATGGGCGGATACAATTGCAATGACGTGTATGCTTAGTTAACGGCAAGGTAAAAAGATTATCACCAGGGAAACCCGAGGTCACGAAGTTTGTAGGCTTAAGCAAATAATAGTTTGAATTTGACATAGCTTATTAACAACAGTACCTTAGGCAACATTTTTTAACTTTCACTTAAACATCGGTTTTTCAAGAGCAGTCAATGGAAGAATTTCATAGAATAAGTCGTTTACCCCCCTACGTTTTTAATATTGTGACTGACCTGAAAGCCAAGGCGCGTGCGGCGGGGGAGGACATTATCGACTTCGGCATGGGCAATCCCGACCAGGCCACGCCGGATCATATCGTCAACAAATTGATTGAGTCAGTGCAGCGCCCCGATACCCACCGTTATTCGGTGTCTAAGGGTATTCCCCGTTTAAGGAAAGCCATTTGCACCTGGTATAAAAACCGCTTCGATGTCGATTTGGACCCTGAAACCGAGGCCATCGTCACCATCGGTTCCAAAGAAGGTCTGGCGCATTTGGCGTTGGCGACCTTAGGCCCCGGCGATGTGGTGCTGGTGCCGAATCCGGCTTATCCGATCCACCCTTATGGTGTGGTGATTGCCGGTGCCGATCTTCGCCATGTGCCGATGGTGCCGGGCGGCGATTTCTTCGAGGAATTGCACAAAGCCATTATCGATTCATGGCCGAAACCGAAAATGTTAATCCTTAATTTTCCCGGCAATCCGACCAGCCAATGTGTGGAACTGGATTTTTTCGAGAAAATCATTGCCATCGCCAAAGAGCATAATATCTGGGTGGTACAAGATATTGCCTATGCCGACATCGTGTTCGATGGCTACAAAGCGCCGTCTATCCTTCAAGTCGAAGGCGCCAAAGACATTGCGGTCGAGTTTTTTTCACTGTCGAAAAGCTACAACATGCCGGGCTGGCGGGTTGGATTTATGTGTGGTAATAAAGAACTGGTTTCTGCATTGGCGCGCATCAAATCTTACTTGGATTACGGCACTTTTACCCCGATTCAGATCGCCGCGATTGCCGCGCTCGAAGGCCCGCAAGAGTGTGTGGCTGAAATTGCCGAAATGTACCGGAAACGGCGCGATGTATTGTGCGAAGGCTTGACGGCGGCAGGCTGGCCGGTGGAAAAACCCAAAGCCACGATGTTTGTTTGGGCGCGCATTCCTGAGGCTTATCAACATTTGGGCTCGATTGAGTTTGCCAAAAAACTGCTGCATGAGGCCAAAGTGGCGGTGTCGCCGGGTATCGGTTTCGGCCAGCATGGCGATGACCATGTCCGTTTCGGCCTAATTGAAAACGAACACCGTACCCGTCAGGCGGTGCGCGGCATCCGTTTGATGATGAAGAAAGACAATGTTATATAAATGATAGGACACGGAGCGCACGGATTAGACGGATTTACACGGATTTTTTTATATTGAGATTGCAGTCTACAAGCCGAGTCTTGGAGCCTGTTATGTGTTTTCAAATCCGTTCTTATCCATTTAACCCGGTGCCATCCGTGTTCCACATTTTTCTTTGTGCAAAATAGTTTTTAACTGGAGTTTGATTTGAAACCGGTAAAAGTAGGTGTATTAGGACTAGGTACCGTCGGTGGCGGCACTGTCAATGTATTAAAGCGCAATGCGGCGGAAATCGCGCGCAGGGCGGGGCGTGAAATCATCATCACCCGCGCTTCGGCCAAGGATTTAAACAAGGCGCGCATTTGCGACACGCAAGGCATCGCCTTAACCACCGATCCTTTCGACATTATCAATGACCCTGAAATTGAAATCATTTTGGAATTGATTGGCGGGGCAGGGCAGGTTAAAGACATGGTGTTGAAAGCCATAGAAAATGGCAAGCACGTCGTTACCGCCAACAAGTCGCTGATTGCTTTGCATGGCAACGAGATTTTCGCCAAAGCCAGCGAAAAAGGCGTGATTGTCGCCTTTGAAGCCGCTGTTGCCGGCGGCATTCCGATTATCAAGGCCATCCGCGAAGGGCTTAGCGGCAATCAAATCGAATGGCTGGCAGGCATCATCAACGGCACCGGCAATTTCATCCTGACTGAAATGCGCGATAAAGGCCGCGATTTTGCTGACGTATTGGCCGAAGCGCAAGCCTTAGGTTACGCCGAAGCCGATCCGACTTTTGATGTCGAAGGCATCGACGCCGGACATAAACTGACCATTTTGGCCTCTATCGCATTCGGCATCCCGTTGCAGTTCGACAAAGTGTTTACCGAAGGCATTACCCAAATCACCCGCACCGATGTCGAATATGCCGAACAATTGGGCTACCGCATCAAGCATTTGGGCATTGCCCGCAAAACGGCGGCAGGCATTGAA
This sequence comes from Methylobacter sp., assembly GCA_030684815.1. Classification (GTDB taxonomy): domain Bacteria; phylum Pseudomonadota; class Gammaproteobacteria; order Methylococcales; family Methylomonadaceae; genus Methylobacter_A. Next base: position 61,933 of record JAUXXQ010000161.1, read on the forward strand.
TTGCGCGTGCATCCGACCTTGATTCCCGAGCGCCGCTTGATTGCCAACGTCAATGGCGTGATGAACGCGGTTTTGGTCAAAGGCGATGCGGTTGGCCCTACGCTTTATTACGGTGCCGGGGCCGGCGCCGAACCCACTGCATCATCCGTGGTTGCCGATGTGATTGATGTAGTCCGAGCCTTAACGGCCGATCCTGAAAATCGCGTGCCGCATTTAGCGTTTCAGGCCGATGCAATCGCCGACATTCCTGTGTTGTCGTCCGAGCAATTTAAAACCGCTTATTATTTGCGTCTGAATGCCGAAGACAAGCCCGGCGTATTGGCTGAAGTGACGCGCATTCTGGCCGCGCACCACATCAGCATTGAAGCCATCAGCCAAAAAGCGCCGCTGAACAATGAAACGTCCGTGCCGATTATCATACTGACGCAAATCACGCTGGAACAGGAAATGAACGCGGCCATCGCTGAAATCGAAGCACTCGCAACCGTGAGCGGCAAAATCAACCGCATCCGTCTGGAAACTTTAGGATAAATAAAAAATGTCTAATCACAAACACCACACCGGCTTAATTGAGCGTTACCGCGACCGCCTGCCGGTCAGCGCCAATACCCGCATCATCAGCTTGAACGAAGGCAATACGCCGTTGATTCAACTGTACAATATCCCGCGCCTAATCGGCAAAGACGTGGATATTTACGTCAAATTCGAAGGCTTGAACCCCACAGGTTCCTTCAAAGATCGCGGCATGACCATGGCCGTGACCAAAGCGGTAGAGGAGGGCAGTCAAGCCATTATTTGCGCCTCAACCGGCAACACCTCAGCCGCCGCTGCCGCCTACGCCGCCCGTGCCGGCATCAAAGCCTTCGTGTTAATTCCCGACGGCAAAATTGCCCAGGGCAAACTGGCGCAAACCTTGATGTACGGCGCTGAAATCATCCAGATTAACGGCAACTTCGACAAAGGCATGGCCTTGGTCAAAGAAATCGCCGACCACGCGCCGGTCACCATCGTCAACTCGATCAACCCGTACCGGATTGACGGCCAAAAAACCGCCGCCTTTGAAATCGTCGACGACTTAGGTTTCGCGCCCGATTATCACTGCCTGCCGGTCGGCAATGCCGGTAACATCACCGCCTACTGGAAAGGCTACACCGAATATGCCACGAGCCGCGTATGCAGTACGCGCCCGGTTATGTGCGGTTACCAGGCCGCCGGCGCCGCGCCGTTTTTGGCTGGTCACCCGATTGAAGACCCGGAAACCATCGCCACCGCCATCCGTATCGGCAATCCGCAATCCTGGGATTATGCCTGGGCGGCGCAAAAAGAATCCGGCGGCTGGTTTGAAAAATTCACCGACGAACAGATTTTGGCTGCGCAAAAAATGCTGTCGCAATATGAAGGCATCTTTTGCGAACCGGCATCGGCCACCTCATTAGCCGGTGCTCTTCATGACATCGCACTAGGCAACATCCCCGAAGGCAGTAAAATCGTCTGCACCTTAACCGGCAACGGTTTAAAAGACCCCGATACCGCGATAGCGCAATGTTCAGCGGCGCATCCGGTGACCATAGAAGCCACTCTGGATGCGGTTAAACGGGCTATATTAGATTGTTTGTAATTTAAAAATAGAACACCGATAACGCTATAAGGTGGATTCGCCGTAGGCAACCCACCACAACTTCGGCAGGATGTCATCGGCGTGGTGCGTGTGTGGCGGTTTGCAGCGCTACAGCTCTAAACGGTGGGCAAAACAGCGCCTGCCCACCCTTGACTATTTAGTCAAAACGATAAAAATGGAGATCCTTGGAAAATGATACCGGACATTAGCAAACACAACCCAGACCCTGAGTATTTAAAGGGCTTGATCGGCAAGATAGGCGTCAGTCAGCGCGAATCTGCCCGGCGCATTGGCATTTCAGAGCGCGTCATGCGGCAGTATCTGTCAAACCGGGATGCCAGCACCGCCCTGGAAGCGCCCTATCCTGTGCAGTTTTGTCTGGAGGTGTGGGCGGATGAGCAAGAGTAATCAGCATGTTTTCATAGCCGTTGGGCACACAGAGCTCGGTGGGCAAGGCTTTTTTGCCCACGTGGAACGGTGATACTGCTATCTCGTTCCCAAGCTCTGGCTTGGGAATGCCTACCGTCAAGCTCTGCTTGATGTGTCTCGGCAAGCGGAGCTTGTTGGGTAGTCACTCCCAAGCTGGAGCTTGGGAGCGAGATAACATTCTCGGTGTTGACGCGCTGAGGGATTATTGCGCCCGAAGACCGGGACAGTCGCTAAGAAATGTGGGATATGCGTAAAAAAAGGACGAATTTTGGATTGGTTTGGGTAAAAATGAGCTGCATATGAGAAAAAACTGTATTTTCGAAAAAAAATGCCACGCCGGACGACTTGAGAATCGCTTGGATTCGGAATATTTTCACAGTCTCTGGAGCTTGGGAGCGAGACATGTGGAGCGCTAACAAAGCGTTGCACCGGATAAGCCGGTGAACGCGGTGTTATGCATTGAAGATACCCAGGATAGTCGAGCGAAATAGTTTATGAATAAGCTCCTAAAAGAATTGCAAGAAAAGTTAGATTTTCAAAGTGCGATCTCAAGCGCTTCTATCCCTAATGACTTGTTACCTTCGAGATATGAGGACAAAGTTGGAGGTGAGTTGGGAAAAGAGTTCGTGGCTCATCTTGAGAGAATCATCAATGAAGAAAGATATTCTCCAGACGAAGCTTCATTCATTCATGTCCCAAAACCCGGATTCACTACACGTCCCGCGGCATTACTCACGCTGGCAGATAGATTGGTTTATGAGGCTCTTATTGATTCAATAAAACCCGCGATTGAGAAGAAACTAATAAGCGATGAGTATGTAATGTGGCCGCGAGCCAACTACATACCAAAAAGATGGGGTGAATTTGAAAGAGCCCCAATTTCTACGGGTGAGGAGTACGTGGTAAACGTCGATGTTACTGCATTCTATGACTCTATAGACCATTCAGTGTTAGAGGATAAGATTGTAGAGATCATCGGCGAAGATACCTTTGCCCGTGCTATAAGTTCGTTTCTCACAAACGTTATGGGCTCAAACAGGGGAGTGCCGCAAGGTATATTAGCTTCCGATACTCTTGCCACTCTTTATCTTCAATCTGTAGATTCTGCAATGCTTCGGTCTGGATTTAATTACTGGCGTCATGGTGATGATATTAGGATGAGCGCTGAGAATATATCTTTGGCTCGTCAAGCAATAGCCATAGCTGAAATTGAGCTAAGAAAGCTCGGCTTGGTTTTAAATTCATCAAAGTGCGTAATCCAACGAACTGAGCATTACGACACTCACCTTCAAAAAACCAGTAAAGTTTACGATCTTATAAAAAAACAGCTGTATGAAAAAAAGGTCGAGGATGTAAGTTCCGATTCAGATGTATTGCAAGACTTCATGAGTGAGGCAAAGCTGGACGATCAAATGAAGTGGGATTTGTTTTACCATGAGTCTATATCTATAGAGGATGTAATCGAAGAGATTAGAGAACATTTGCAGCCCGACGAGTTGGAAATAGCCAAAGCGTTATTTGAAGAAACTATGGTGGGTATTCCTGATGGTGAAAATCCGCTGCCTAAAGATCAGTTTCATGTGCAAATAAAGAAATCGATGCTGCGATTGGCTGCGGGTAAGTCGGATATAGCAGTTGATAAATGTTCAAGCTTAATAGCGAAGTTTCCAGACAAAACAGAGTTGGTGTGTAACTACTTAATATCCCTCTCATCGATTTGTCCTCAGGATGTTGCGCTCCAAGTAGAGGATGTTATTAATTCAGACTTGTTTTTGACTGCATGGCAAAAAGCTTGGATATATAGAGTTCTTGGCGAATGCAGCGATAGGATTTCCGACAACACGAAGGCAACAATTTTTAAAAACTGCAGCGACCAATATGCCCACTGGCTGGAAAGAGTTGAGGGCTTTAAAGTTCTTTCGAAGATTGGAGCGCTTCCTTTTAAGCTGATAATGCAAAGTTGGGAGATTGCCCCGATAGCGTACAAACCAGACTTGATCGCGTCGGCGGTTTATTTGTCAAGGAGCTGCAAAAGATCCCAGCGATTCTTGGAAGGGATTAAGCAATTTCCTATCGAAAGAGTTGTCGCTAGACATTGTATGTCGAAATTGCAAGATTTGTGATAGGTGATTTCTTTGCATAGCAAGCAACTACACTAGGCTCCACAAACAGTTGCGCTTTTTACGCAAAAACACACGCCAATTTGCTCTGCCAGAACGATGACACAGCTAATCGGTGGGCAAAACCGCCTGCCCACGCTGACTAAAATGGATGTTCAGGAGGTAAAACTCAAACAGGTGGAGCATGATGGTCAGTGTATCCTGATTAAATGGATGTTGGGTATTTTGATCGGTAGTGTGCTATCGATTGTGATTAATTTTTTTGAAAAATAACCTATTAACGCCATCAGCTTATAAATTATAAAAAAGAGATGACACCTTTTTCTTTTTCACAAACACCGAATGACTATGACTGAAAAAAAATCAGGTATTCGCCTTAGTCGATTAACGATTAAGAATTATAAAAAGCTCAATTCATTAGAGATTGATTTCCCGCGTCCTGTGATGAAAGGGGATGCCGATATTCTGCTTTTTGGCAGCAAAAATGGCGGCGGGAAAACTTCTGTTCTTGAGTGCTGTTCTTTATTGATGCTGGCAGGAATAGTTGGAGATCGATTCAATAGAGTTAGAGAAAGTGAGATATTACTGGATATCGCCAATTTATTGGTGAAGGCTGGTCAGGAACAAGCTGTTATCAAAGGTGAGTTTGAACAGGGCAATAAAAAATGTTCTGTATTTTTAACGATTAATCATCGGACTGGCTTTTCAAAACCAAACATCGAAGGAGATAAATCGCTGTTTGAGTTTTTTGGTAATAATAAAAAACGTTATTTCGATGAGCTTGATTACCCCTTAAATAGCATTTTGGCTTTTTCAGGTGAGCCGTTGATTATGCCACCATTGTTGCATTTTAATAGTTATCGGAAGGTTCAGGAATCAAACCCGGAGCTGGGCATGATGGCCGATGATTATCCCAGGCATCGCGTTATGCGAATTTCGAAGTATTCAGGACGAACTATCAGCAATCCAGTGAGTTCTTTTAAATTGGAAATTCTGCGTGCTTTAATGGGCCAGGCCGCTTTATTTGAAGGCATCAATAAAGGTGAATCCCAGTCTGTATTATCTCAACTAAACACCCTTATTCAACGGTATTGTGGCGGTCAAATCGAACATTTACGTTCTTTACCGGATAATACCGTAGATATTCGCATAAAACCCAGCGCAGGTGGCGAGTCGTTCTCTTTTGATGGTTTGAGTTCAGGGCAAAAAGAAATGATTGCCACGCTTTTCCTGATTTGGAGGAATACCCAGGAACAACCCTGTATTGTGTTGATTGACGAGCCTGAATTACATCTGAATGCGGAATGGCATGGCGATTTTGTCAGGCAACTTCATAAACTGGCGCCGCACAATCAATATATTTTAGCGACCCATTCGGAGGAAATGTTCCGTTCTGTTGATGAATGCTATCGTGCCATTCTAGTGCCTGATGACAACGGCGTTCCGTTATGAAGCTTCAACGTGGAGGTGATGCCACGCAGGTTCTTCAAGCCGCGAAACACAAGTTATTTGTAGAAGGTAAAGATAATCAGGAAATTGATCCCGCCGTTATTCATGAGCTATTGAATAATAACGGCTTGACTGCAATCGAAGTGCAATCAATGGGATGTTGCGACAATGTGCGTAGTGCCGCTCAGGCATTAATTCATCAGCATCCGGCTTATTATTTTCTGATTGATCGTGATGACCAGGATCAGACAACTGTTGACCAATCATGGGCTAAATTTCCCGATCCCACTGCATTCAACATGCTCATTTGGCGAAAAAGAGAATTAGAAAATTACTTTATCGATCCTGATTATATTGAAAAATCCTCATTTCTAAAGCCAGGCATTGATGTCAGGCAACGCATTCTCGATGTGTGTTGTAGCCGTTTATTTCTTGATGCCGCGAATCTGACCTTGCTTTACCTGAATCGAAAATTGCGAAAACCGTTAGCAATTGGGCATTTCGCCAATCCTGAGCACTTTAAAAATGAAAGTGAAGGTGTATTGCAATTAGAACAACTTTCTGGATTTACAGATAAGAAATCATCGGTTGTCGCTGTTTTAGAAAAAGATTTCGTTAAACAGGCATATTCCGACTTTGTTAACGAATTAAGCGCCGGCGTTTATCCTCTTCGATATGGTTCTGGATCGTGGCTTGAACGAATGTCCGGCAAAGAAATTTTTCGAGTTATTGCAAATGAATGTTTCCAAGTTAGAAATGCTTCCAATGTGCTTCTTCAAGGAAAAGAACAAAACAAACAGATTGCAAAAGAGTTGGTAAACCGTCCTCTGGCAGAACAGCCACCTGATTTTCAAAGCATTGTTGATGCATTAAAAAAGCGTGTGAAATAAAATTGATAATGTATTTTATTTTTTGAAATTCGGGTCTGGTGGGCATTGTTGTTTATGCCCACGTAACAGACCTTCCTTATGCGGTTTTTTATGTGCCGAAAACGGTGTGCAAAACTGGCCGCCCACCTGACTCGTAAGGTATTTATTAGTTGATGACAGGCGAATTCAACTCATCAGTGCAATCGACACAGAGCGAAAAAGAGGCGAAAAAGAGGCGAATTCAAGTGTACTTGATGCGCCTATTTTTAATTGTTGAATCCATATAAAAAAACCGCCCCAATAGTTGTCGGTAATTGCCAAGCTTAGAATCCGCGAAAATGTATGCTTTCCGACAATCCCTCACAAAATCAATTAGGGTTGTTGAGTTAAATATCAACAATCAAGCCATCAGGATATTTCTATCCCATTGTTTTAAAAGATCAATAAGGCGACATTGCAACATGGCATAAACCCTGCTTAATTCAGGTTAATATTTAACTTTACCCGCCTGGAGAAAAAACAATGTTACTAGAAACCTATCAAGCAAAAGGATTATTAACCGTCACTTTGGTCAACGGCCAAACTGGCACCGCGGGCGTTTACGCTTATCGCGGCGACTTGGTTTTAAAAGAAGGTTCGTTGCGCGAAGGCTCAACAACCGACCGTAGGCCGCCTGAGGCTCTGTTTATCCATTCCGCTTTAATTGTTGAAAACGACAAAATCAAATTCATTAACGGCTTGTTGCCGACGCTCGATTTACTGCCCGTTTTTGTTGAAAAATATAAGGCCGACATTGCCGATGACTGTGTTGCGTTAGTCTATGTCGAAAATATCGGCAAAGGTATGCAGGTTGAGCTAGAAGGCATCACCTATAAACTGATGCCGTTCAAGGACGGCCTGGTGTGGAATGAATTGCTTGAAGAGCTGTATATCGAAAAAAGCGAGCTGAAAGGCCAATCCGCTGAAGATAAAGTCGCTATCGCTTATGCGGCGGCCAAATCGTATAACCCGAAAACGCCGCTGGTGTCATTCGCTGAAGCAGAAGAAAACACCATTGAAGTTATCAAGGAAGCTGCAGTGGGCGCCATTTAAGGTTCGATTGGCCTTTCTGTCTTCTGATTTTAAAAGATAATTTTCTGCTGCACAGTTCGTAACAACATTGCCGGAATTAATTTTCCGTCAATTTGAACGCTTGTAGGCAAGTCTTCCAGGTTTTAAAAACCTGGAAGACTTGCCGCCCAACTCATCGATATATGCCATGAAACTTCAGATTGAACGCAAGTATGTAGAAGCGATGGTGACAAAGTTCCCTGAGCTGGCAGGATTAAAAGACCAACTGCGTTTCGGCAATAAGGCCGAAGTGCCGTTTAAGCAACTGTCCAATACCGAGCTAAATTTTTTGCAGGATCTGTATAAAGATGCCGGAACTGAAATGCAAGGCCATGTTGCATTGCTTTCAACGCTACAAAAAGCGATCAACGACGATACTGTCAAGTTTGAAGAGCACGACTTGGAGCTGCTGCTGCCGGCAATTGCCCGTTATCTCACCAATGACGCGATACGCGGTTGGTTATTCCAAACTAACGTTGCCGGAAAACCCATGGCCTACGTGGTCACGAGGCTGGATTTTACCCCGTCGGGCGAAGAAGAAACCGGGCGGGTCACGCTTGAACTCAAAGCTAACGCCAAAGGCAAAGTCGCGACCTTAACTGTTACTATCCGCGCCCGGGACATTGCCAATAAAACGATCACGGAAATTTTTGTCGCCAAAGGTTTTCTGAAAGAAACGCCCGAACTTATCGCCACTTATGACGATGCCGCCGGACGTTATTTTGAATGGTGCGGCCAGTCCGGCACACAGTTTTTAGGCAAAGGCACCGGCTTTTATGCGGAAGACCCCACGGCTTCGCACCGCAACACCGACTGGGCGCGTAAAGATGTCGTGGTTTTGTCTGCCGAAGGCGGTGCTGCGCGCCTGGTAAATGATGAAAGCATCCTCAGCGAACGCGCCTTGTCAATGGATGCCAAAGGCGACATTTTGGCCAAGTATTTGCGCAAAGCTGCCAAAAGCAACCGCTATGACCTCAAGATTGAAAATGAAGTTGAGGCATCGGAAAAAGACATTCCTAAAGGCCTGTTTACCGAGCTGCCGGTGCATTGCTACCTGCTGATGTTCCATTTGGAGTTGCACCATCATTTATGGGTGCATGTGAATGACATCAAGCCTTATCGCTATCAGCCTGAATTAAAACAAAAACTTATCCTGCGCGAAGAACAGATTGATTTAATTGACATCCTTACTGCTGAAATGGACGTCCTGATGGATGACATTATTGAAGGCAAGTCCGGGGGCACAACCGTGTTGTGTGCGGGGCCTGCCGGTGTCGGTAAAACGTTGACGGCAGAAGTCTATTCCGAAATTATCAAGCGGCCATTGTACCGCGTGCATTCCGGGCAACTGGGGCTTAACGTCGGCGAAATGGAAAAAGCCTTAAAAGACGTGTTAACCCGCGCCCAGCGCTGGGGCGCGGTGATGCTGATCGACGAGGCCGATGTGTACATCAAGCGGCGCGACAATAATATCGCGATGAATGCGGTGGTCGGGGTGTTTCTAAGGGTGCTTGAATATTTCAACGGCTTGCTGTTTTTGACCACCAACCGTGTCGATGACATTGACGAAGCCATTGTTTCCCGGTGTATCGCGTTGATTAAGTATTATCCGCCGGACAGTGATGCCCGCCGCCGCATCTGGCAGGTCATGGTCGATCAGTTTGAGCTGGATGTCGATGCCGGTTTAATCAATCAATTGGTGGATAGTTTCCCGGAAGCGACAGGCCGCGACATCAAAGGGCTTTCCAAACTGGTCGCCAAGTTTTGCCAGCACAAAAAAGTAACGCCGACCTTGGAGGTGTTTAAGCGTTGTTCGATATTCCGGGGCATGGATCTGGAAAAGTCCGCCGAAAATGCACTAAATTAGGGCGGTTAACCAACACAAATAGCTGTATTTGGTGCAAAGTGTCGGGTGTGCTTATGCCTAAAATATAGACAAGTCATTGAAATAAAATAGAATTAAATGTTGGCATTATTGCTGCTTAATAATTTGCATAGTGAGTTTCGTTTTTATATAGCCTTTCCTAAGCGTTGTACCTTTTGCGCCCTATTTTCTCGACTAGGGCGCTTTTTTTTGCCTAAAATATCGCACCAAACCCAGGCGGCGCGTACTGTCCAAGATTATGGCAACTAATTTGCTAGAGTAACCCGTATAGCCTTTATATAGCCCTTAACGCTAACAAATAGAGCCGCTCACGACATTTAATGCTAACAAAATCCATTTATTGTTAGCTTTACTACAACCTTCGCCTCCTGTTGAGGAATGGCCTTCCGAGTGATTAAACTGCCATGAAGAACTATAAAACAATTTCCGTTGCTGATTCTAAAACCCTGATTAAAGAATCCAAGCCTATGATCCTCGATTGTAGGGCCATGAAAGATTATAAAGCCGGGCATTTGGACGATGCGCTGCATGTTCATGACGGCTTAAAAGAAGCGTTAATTAAACGCGGCGATAAGCAGCGCAGTTTGCTGATTTATTGTTACCACGGCCATGCCAGTGAGCACCTTGCCGAATTCTTCAGCGATTTCGGCTTTAAAGATGTTTACAGTATGGAAGGCGGCTATGCCGTCTGGACAGGCCAACATCAGGACATCTGATGAAGCCTGAGATACGTGATTGGCTGCAAAACAACTATTTTTCTGTAGCCCAACCGGTTTTAAAGAACGGCGCTGATATTTACCCTTTGATTTTGGCAAGCCAGCAAGGCCGTGCCGATGTTGTGCGCTTTTTGCTGGAACAGGATGCGGCCCTTGATGTTGTTGACCAATACGGCAATAACGCGTTGTGGGCGGCGTGTTATGCCGATAACAGCGACTGTATCGGTGCCTTGATTCATGCGGGCGTTGATATTGATCATCAAAACGCTGTGTCTGGCGCGACCGCCCTGATTTTTGCCGCATCCACCGGCAGGGAAAAAGTGGTCGGACAACTGCTGGCTGCCGGTGCCGATACAACCCTTAAAACGCACGATGATTTCACGGCGTTGGACTTGGCCGCCACCCGCAAAATACTCAAATTATTATCCATGCTTGTTAAATCAGGAGATTAAGATGGCAACATTACCCCGAGAACTCGCCTTACGCATTGCCTTGGCCTCGCGCATTTTGCCGGGCATTGATGTGCCCAGGCTGCTGGACATATTGCACGAACGGGTCGGCTCGCCGTTGGATGATGAAAAACTAAAGTCGGTCACCGTCACCAATCTTAAAACCGGTTTGGGCAGTCTGGACGGTGAAGAGGACGGCGAGGACATCGGCATCGGCCTTGCCAATATCAAACTGGCGGTGCGTTATTTGTGGGGTGATGAAGCTGAAGATGAAGACCTGCCGGAAATCATGCCTTACAAAGACGGCGATATGCCCGATTCCATTCGCATCGCCATCGGCTCGAACAGCGGCGCGTTAATTAACGGCCATTTCGGTTCCTGCATCCGTTTTCTGGTGTATCAGCTATCGGCAAGCGATTACCGCTTGGTCGATATACGCTCAACTATTGAAGCCGATGACAGCGATGACCGGAACTTGTTCCGCGCCAATTTGATCAAAGACTGTCACGTGATGTTCGTGCAATCCATCGGCGGGCCGGCGGCTGCCAAAGTGATACGCGCCGACATTTACCCGATCAAAGTGCCGGATGTGACTGAAGCTGCGGATCAATTAAAAGAATTCCAAAAAGTGTTCGCCGCGCCGCCGCCGTGGTTTGCCAAAGCCTTGGGGCGTTCGGCGGAAGAACGGGTCAGGTTTGCCCATGACGGAGCTTGATAAACGCGATTAAAATCGTAACACATTGATTTATATTTTATTTATTATGGAAGCCAACCGATGCCTTTAAGATGATCGATTTGACTGCAGATCGGCAAGCGCAACTTGCCTATTCCTACGAACGCTTCGCGCAAGCCAAGGTTTTTGTGTTCCGCAAATGGTGCGAGCAGGCTGCCGAGCGCGGCGCACTGGTACCCGCCGACCTTTCGGGCTCGTGCAAATACGGCAGCCTGTTTATGAGCCAAATCTTCGGTGGAATCATCTGCGGCCACTATCAACACCAATACAATATCATCGGCGGGCGCATCGTCGATCTCAGCCACGATGCGCTTGATGTCGGCGGCCTTCGCAACCCCTACCTGCATGAGCCCGAGTTTTTCGCCATCCCGGAAAAACAGCTTTCGTTAAATGCCTGCCTGCCCCGCGTCGAGCTTTGGGTGATTCAATTCCTTGAAGAAGTTAAAGGTCAATAAATAGAACACGGATAAAACGGATAGCATAGATTTACACAGATTTTTTAGAATGTGCTGTGCTTTTAATCAGTGTTATCTGTGTTCAATTTGGTCATTTTTAACGGTTCCTGAATCCTTACGATTTTATGTAAGCTTTCCGGCAACAGACCGCTCTTTTTGTCGTATTTATCGCATAACGGACATTCGTTGGTTTTCCCCATCATCCCGCACCATTGATTTTCTCACATTTACCAAGGTTTTTTGTCCGGCACTAATCCGGCATAGATGTTGCTCCAGCATTGCGGAGCAGCGCCGATCGCTGTGCTAGAGCTAATAAAACATTAAGCATAATAACAATAAGCGCTTCCAAACTGATAAAGCGGCGGCAGCAAGGCCATGTGTTTGGAAACGCGGCACTGAAGAAGACTCAAGGCCTCTTGTAGTCCGTGCATTCTTCAGGTGGCCGAGCACACTAGGAGTTCCTGAATGAATGAAACCTTTTACGATGTCATGCGCAGGCAGGGCATCACGCGCCGCAGTTTTCTGAAATTTTGCAGCCTGACTGCTGCTTCGTTAGGGCTTTCCCCCGCTTTCGCCCCAAAAATCGCCCATGCGATGGAGACCAAGCCGCGCATTCCGGTGTTGTGGCTGCATGGGCTGGAATGCACCTGTTGTTCCGAATCGTTTATCCGCTCAGGCCATCCTTTAGCCAAGGATGTAATTTTGTCGATGCTGTCTTTAGATTACGACGACACCATCATGGCGGCGGCAGGCCACAACGCCGAGGCCATCATTGATGAGATTGTCGAAAAATACAAAGGCAACTATATTCTGGCCGTGGAAGGCAACGCGCCGTTGGCCGAAGACGGCATGTATTGCATCATCGGCGGCAGGCCGTTTGTCGAGCAGCTCAAATATGCGGCCGAAAGCTGTAAGGCGATTATTTCTTGGGGCTCTTGCGCCTCCTGGGGTTGCGTACAAGCTGCACATCCTAATCCGACTCGCGCCACACCGACGCATAAAATCCCCGGTTTGGCCGACAAGCCGATTATCAAAGTGCCCGGTTGTCCGCCGATTGCGGAAGTCATGACTGCGGTGGTGGCTTATCTTTTGACTTTTGAAAAATTGCCGACGTTAGACCGCCAAGGCCGTCCGCAGATGTTTTACAGCCAGCGCATTCACGATAAATGTTACCGCCGTCCGCATTTCGACGCCGGACAATTCGTCGAGCATTGGGACGACGATGCCGCGCGCCAAGGTCACTGTTTGTACAAAATGGGCTGTAAGGGGCCTACGACTTATAACGCCTGCTCGACGGTGCGCTGGAATGAAGGCGTGTCGTTCCCGATACAGGCAGGTCATGGCTGTATTGGCTGTTCCGAAGACGGTTTTTGGGATAAAGGTGGATTTTACGAACGCTTGACCGACATCAACGATTTCGGTATCGAAGCCAATGCCGATGCAGTTGGCGGTACTGCGGCAGCCGTCGTTGGTGTCGGCATTGCCGCACATGCCGGATTGACGGCGCTGAAGCGTTCCAAAAAAACCGGCGCTAACCCAACAGGAGCAGATCAACAATGACAGTCACCCACACCCCCAACGGTTTTCATTTGAACGACGCCGGCCGCCGCGTCATCGTCGATCCGGTCACCCGTATCGAAGGCCACATGCGTTGCGAAGTCAATATCGACGAAGACAACATCATCCGCAATGCGATTTCCAGCGGCACCATGTGGCGCGGTCTGGAAGTGATTTTAAAAGGCCGCGACCCGCGTGATGCTTGGGCTTTCGTACAACGTATCTGCGGCGTCTGCACCGGCACCCACGCCTTGACCTCGGTGCGTGCGGTCGAGGATGCGCTAAAAATTACCATTCCTGAAAACGCCAATTCGATCCGCAACCTGATGCAGCTCAGTTTGCAGGTTCAGGATCACTTGGTGCATTTTTACCATTTACATGCGCTGGACTGGGTCAACCCGGTCAATGCGTTGAAAGCCGATCCGGCCGCGACTTCGGCCTTGCAGCAATCGATTTCGCCGCATAATCCTAAATCGTCGCCCGGCTATTTTAGCGATACCCAAAACCGTTTAAAGAAGTTTGTCGAATCCGGGCAGCTGGGCCCATTTAAAAACGGCTATTGGACTAATCCGGCTTATTTATTGCCGCCGGAAGCTGATTTGATGGCGGTGACGCATTATTTGGAAGCGCTGGATTTTCAAAAAGACATCATGAAAATCCGCACCGTGTTCGGCGGCAAAGACCCGCACCCGAACTGGCTGGTCGGCGGTGTACCGTGCGCAATCAATATCGACGGCGTCGGCGCCAGCGCTGCAATTAACATGGAACGGCTGAATTTGGTGTCATCGATTATCGACCGCACCATCGACTTTATCGACCAAGTGTATATCCCTGACTTGCTGGCTATTGCCGGGTTCTACAAAGGCTGGATGTACGGCGGCGGCATTTCCGGGCAAAGCCTGTTGTCTTACGGCGACATTCCCGACAACGCGAACGACTATTCGGCAGCTAACCTGCTGATGCCGCGCGGCGCGATTATTAACGGCGATTTGAGCAAAGTCCATGAAGTCGATCTGACCGACCCCGAGCAAATCAAGGAATTCATCCCGCACTCCTGGTACAAATACCCGGATGATTCGTTGGGCTTGCATCCTTGGGACGGCATCACCGAACCGAACTACAAGCTGGGGCCGAAAACTAAAGGCGATCGCACCCATATCAAGGAACTGGACGAAGCGGCCAAATACTCCTGGATTAAAGCCCCGCGCTGGCGCGGCCATGCGATGGAAGTAGGGCCATTAGCCCGTTATGTGATCGGTTATGCGCAAGGCAACAAGGAAATTACCGAGCAAATCAATTTCGTGTTGAAAACGTTGGATGTGCCGGTTACCGCGTTGTTTTCGACCTTGGGCAGGACGGCGGCCAGAGGTTTGGAGGCGCAATGGGCGGCAGGCAAAATGCGCTACTTTATGGACAAAATGATCGCCAATATCAAATCCGGCGATTTGGCGACGGCCAACGTCGCAAAATGGGATCCGGAAACCTGGCCGAGCAGCGTCAAAGGCGTCGGCTTTACCGAAGCGCCGCGCGGTGCGTTGGGGCATTGGCTGAAAATCGAAAACACCAAAATCGCCAATTACCAATGCGTCGTGCCGACCACCTGGAACGGTTCGCCGCGTGACGAGAAAGGCAATATCGGCGCGTTCGAGGCGGCCTTGATGAACACCAAAGTGGAAAGGCCTGAGGAACCGGTGGAAATCCTGCGCACTTTGCACAGTTTCGACCCTTGTCTGGCGTGTTCGACACACATCATCAGCCCGGACGGCACCGAATTAACCCAAGTTAAAGTTCGTTAAGGAGCAAGGTTATGAAAAAAATATTAGTGGTTGCAGGTCTTATTGCGTTTTCCCAAGCTGCCTCGGCGCATACCGGCTTGCTGCCGACCGGTGGTTTTGGCCACGGTTTTGTGCATCCGTTTTTGGGGCTGGATCATTTTTTGGCGATGCTGGGTTTGGGTTTATGGGCGAGTAGCCAAAGCCGCTTGCTTGCATGGCAGGCGATTGGCGTATTTTTGATATTTATGATTGTAGGGGCGCTGTTCGGCTTGTCCGGGGTTGGTTTTGCTTATGTTGAAACGGCGATTCTTGTTTCGCTGTTGTTGGTCGGCGTGGCGCTTAGCTTCGGCACAACCCAAATAGTTCTCACGCTCCAGCGTACCCTCTGGGGCATAAATGGGAATTCAGTTCGCAATGCTCCAGCGTTGCGGCAGCGGGACGCTGGAGCGTCTGACACTGCATTCCCACGCTGGAGCGTGGGAACGATAATTATCTTAGCGTCGATTGCTGCCTTTGCATCAATGCACGGGCTGGCGCACGGCAGCGAGATGCCGCTTGATGCGTCGGCCTACGCTTATGTCGTCGGGATTATAGCGGCCACGGCGCTGTTGCACGTTTCCGGTTTTATGTTGGGCTTGTTCGCACAACGCGCCAATGCAGCCGCTTTACTCCGCATTTATGGAACCCTGACCGGCATGGTCGGTGCCTGGCTGCTATTCGCATAAGGAACCGCCATGACTGAGTCAACATCTCAACCTGTTTACGTCTACGAAAAACCGGTACGGCTTTGGCACAGCCTAAACGCCTTGGTCATCGTCGCCTTGACCGTTACCGGTTATTTAATCGCCTCGCCACTCGCATCGGTGGGCGGCGAAGCGTCTGACCATTTTGTGATGGGCACCATTAGGTTTGTGCATTTTGCCGCCGGATACCTATTGGCGATAGGGCTGGTTTTCCGTGCGTACTGGGCCTATGCCGGTAACGAACATGCCCGGCAAATTTTTATGCCGCCGTTATTGTCGAGGGATTTCTGGCAAGGCGTCGGCCACGAAATATTGTGGTATGCCTTTTTGGTGAAGGAGCCGAAAAAGTACATCGGCCATAATCCCTTGGCGGTGTTATCCATGCACTTTGCCTTTGTTTGGGGCGCAGTATTTATGATTGTCACTGGCTTTGCGCTCTACGGCGAAGGCACGGGGCAGGGCAGTTGGCAACATGCGCTGTTCAGTTCTTGGGTGCTGCCGCTGTTCGGCGATAGCCAAAACCTGCACAGTTGGCACCATTTGATCATGTGGCTGATTGTTTGCTTTGTGCTGATTCATATTTATGTCGCGGTGCGCGAGGATAAATTATCGCGGCAGAGCATGTTATCCACGATAGTGACCGGCTGGCGCACGTTTAAAGACGATAAACCGGTGGATGACGCGCATTGACCATGAACATTTTATTGCTAGGCATAGGCAACGTACTTTGGGCGGACGAAGGTTTCGGTGTCCGCGTGATCGAGCGCCTGCAAAAAAGCTACCGTTTTCCGGATAACGTCAAAGTCATGGACGGCGGCACTCAAGGCGTTTATTTGGTTGAGCATGTTCAGGCGGCTGATGTGTTGGTTGTGTTTGATGCAATCGATTACGGCCTGCCGCCAGGCACGTTAAAACGTATCGAAAACGACGATGTACCCAATTTCCTCGGCGCAAAAAAAATGAGCCTGCATCAAACCGGGTTCCAGGAAGTGCTGGCGATGGCGCAGATGCTGGGCAGTTATCCGCAACACTTGCTGTTGGTCGGCGTACAGCCCGAAGAGTTGGACGACTACGGCGGCAGCTTGCGGCCAATTGTCAAAGCGCAAATACAACCGGCGATAGATATGGCGCTCTCTTATCTGCACGCTTTCGGCATTCACGCAGAAATAACCGCTGCGGAAACTGATTTGTCCGACCCGGTGCTGGACTTGCAACGTTACGAACAGGAACGTCCGACAGCCTCTGAGGCCTGCCGAACCGGAGATGAACGGGTGTTACAGCTTGACAGTTTCGAGTTGCGTCCGCCGCAACCTATCGGCGAAAACACCGTGCAAGTCGATGTCGATTACCGGGGTAAATACTGATGTGTATCGGCATCCCAATGCAAGTCACCGTGCAGCATGAGGATTCTGCAACCTGCATCTATCGCGGCCAGCAAAGCGTGGTCGACACGATGTTGGTCGGTTCGCAACCGGTCGGTACTTGGCTGCTGGTTTTTTTGGGCACCGCCCGCGAAGTGCTGAGTGAACAAAAAGCCCGGCAAATCGCCGATGCGCTGGAAGCCATGCGGCTGGCGATGCAGGGCGATAATCACATAGACCATTTGTTTCCCGATCTGGTGAACAGAGAACCGCAATTACCGGAGTTTTTAAGATCATGACCTCGCCGCTGCTTGAGCAATTGCAAAACCGATACGCTTATCCATTACTGGATGCGGACAGTTACGACCCTTTCGTTTACAGCAATGAAACCGCCGTGCTGTTTTTTTGCAATGACCCTGTACAGTTCCCAGAAAGCAATGATGTTGCGGTGATCTTGCCGGAATTGGTCAAAGCGTTTAACGGCAAATTGCACGCGGCAGTCATCGCCAAACCCATCGAACGCGAATTGCAGGCGCGGTTCCGCTTTACCGGCTGGCCGTCGCTGGTGTTTTTGCGTAACGGCGAGTATTTGGGCGTCATCACCGGCATCCGCAACTGGCAGGAATATAGGCAGGAAACCGCCGGGATATTGGCCGCCGAACCCAGCCAACCGCCCGGCTTCGATCTGGATAAAGTATGCGGCGTTGCGCATTAACCACAGAAACGTTACGCACCGCGTAGCCTAAAAATCACGATCATTATGACTTCAATCTCACTCCCTATTTTCGGCCAAGGCAGCCAACCGGCGGAACAAGACGGCGTTGCCTTGGAATATCTGCACATGCCGCAGGAAATGGCCACATACAGCATGCCGCAGATTTCGACGGATTTAAACGGGTTGGATTTGGCACAGGCTAAAAGCGTCTTGCAACAATTGCAGCTAAACTTGGCGGCGTACCCAACGCTTTGCGGGCCTATTGAATTGACGCCGCTCGATGCTGGCAACCGGCGCTTTATCGACGAACTGCTCGGCGAAGGCGAAGTCAGCGTGATGTGTTCCGGCAAACATAATATCCGCATCCAGGAATCAGTGCTGGCCGGGGTTTGGCGCTTGCAAACAGTCAATGCCCAGCGCCAGGTCATCAGCGATGCAGTGGAAGTCGGCATTATCCCGCAACGGCTTTCCCGATGGGCTTTTAGCCGTGCGGCCGGGCAAATCGACACTTACTGGACTGTGGTGCCGCCGGGTGTGATGAATGCGCCGCCGTTGCTGACCGAACTCAACGCAAAAATTGCCGGATACCGGCCTGGCGTTGAGACCCACACCATCAATTTGAGCCTGCTGCCGCAAACCGAGCAGGATCTGGTATTTTTGGCGCAACGCTTGGGCGGCGGTTCGGTGACGATATTGTCGCGTGGTTACGGCAACTGCCGTATCACCGCCACCGGCACCCAGTATGTCTGGTGGGTGCAGTATTTCAATTCGGAGGACACCTTGATCCTCAACACGCTGGAAGTCAGCGACGTACCTAGCGTGGCCTGCGCCTCGCCGGAAGACATTAGCGATAGTTGCGAGCGCTTGCAGGAGATACTTAAGGTGTATCTATGAACGGCTCTTTTTTTGCCGGCGCTTTCGGCGGCGATATGTCGAAGCTGCCGCCGCAAACCCGGCTGGAGTGCAAAATTTGTTGGTATGTGTACGATCCGGCGGTGGGCGATGAAGTTTGGCAAATGCTGCCCGGTACGGCTTTTTCTGACTTGCCCGACCATTGGAGCTGCCCGGAATGCGACAGCAAGAAACAGGACTTTTTGGTGCTGGATGACGGGCTATGAAGCATTCACCACGAAGATACGCTGAACTCTGCATAAGTCATGATCTGGCAAAATAGCGAACAAATCAGGCACACGCTGGAAGCCGCTTTCAATGACATATTGGCTAAACGTATGCGCGATGTGCCTGTGGTGAACCCCGCGCTTTCGGTACAGGCCATCGGCTTTAACCGTGTCAACGGAGATTGGCTCGGCGTATTGGTTACCCCCTGGTTTATGAATTTATTGCTGTTACCGGAACCAGACAGCAGCTGGCGCGGGCAACAACCCGGCAGCAAAATCGAAAAGCACTTTCCGTATGGTGTCTTCGAATTCACGCTGGGGCACGAAGCGCAACTTGGCAGCTATGCACTTTGTTCGCTGTTCTCGCCCATGTTCCAGTTTGAAAATCAGGACGCCGCGCTCACCGCCGCAAAAGCCGCCTTACAAGGCTTGCTGGGCAATGCAACACCCCGAGGCCTTAGCCGACGCGACTTGCTGCGCGGCGCTATCGGTAATGGGAAACATTGAGTGACACTAGCGGGCGCCATCCATATCGACCTGTATCACCGCGTCGGCAACGCAAGCGGTGTGCAAATTACCTCCACCCGGCCTCGTGCGGTTGCGCAAGTATTCATCGGCAAAACGCCGGAACAGTTACTGGACACCGTGCCGTTATTGTTTACGCTGTGCGGCAATGCCCAAGCCTATGCCGCGTTGCTTGCCTGCCGCTTGGCATTGGGCATGGAGACCGAACCTCGCCTGGATTCAGCCCACCATATACTGGTGCAGCTGGAAACCTTGCGCGAACAGGTGTGGCGGATTTTGCTGGATTGGCCGGGCTTTGTAGGCCTTGCCCCGGATAAAAAAGCCCTGGCCGCACTGTTTAAATTCGATGCGCTGTTTAAGCGGCATTTGTTTCGGCACGGGGAGGCGTTCAAGCTCGGCAGCTGTCTCAATATCGATGGCGCTCCGCTGTTAACGCAACTGATAGACGAATTGGAAACGCTCATTGACCAGTCGGTTTTTAATAACCGACGGGCTGATTTCCTAACCTTAATCAACGAAACCCACTTGCGCGACTGGCTACTGCAAAACGGCGCCTTGCCAGCCAAGTTGCTGGACTATTTATATAAACAGAACTGGATGGCCAGCGGGCAAAACGATATTGCCTGCCTGCCCATGCTTGATGCCGATATATTAAGGCAACACGAAGAGCTAACACTATTCAGCCAAACACCGCACTGGCAAGGCCGCTGTTTTGAAACAACGCTGTTAAACCGGCAACTGCCTCAGCCTTTGGTCGCCGAGCTGCACAAGCGTTACGGCAACGGCCTAATCGTCCGCACGGTGGCTTGTCTGCTTGAGGTGGCCTCAATCCCCGCCCGACTAAGACGGCAGCTTTTAAGCCTTGGGCATTGCAAAACCCCGTTCGCCCTGAACGTGCCGGATGAACGGGGTTTTGCAATGTTAGGCAGGCCTAGCGACGGCGTCGGCCTGTCCCAAGTCCAAGCGGCTCGGGGGCTGCTGATTCATCGCTTAGAGTTACAACAGGGGCGTGTGTACGACTACCGCATCGTCGCACCCACCGAATGGAATTTTCATCCCCAAGGCGTTGTCGCCCAAGGCCTGAAACACTTGACCGCCGCAAACCCAAGCGACCTGCAACGGCAAGCGGCATTGTTTGTCAACGCCGTAGACCCTTGTGTGCAATATACCTTGCACTTGATTGATGAACGTAATGAGGTCAAAAAACATGCATGACAAATTGGTCTGGAACAAATTTGCACTTGCCCAAAGGGTGCATGGCAGGGATTGCCATGCATGAACTGTCACTCTGCGAAAGCATTTTACAAGTATTGGAACAGCAGGCGGAAACCCAGCATTTCCATAAAGTCAAAACAGTTTGGCTAGAAATAGGCGCCTTAGCCGGTGTCGAAACAGAGGCATTGCGTTTCAGTTTCGATGTTGTCGTGCAAGGTTCAATAGCCGATCAGGCCAAGCTTGAGATCATCGGCATACCAGGCCAAGCTTGGTGCATGCCATGCAGCCGCAATGTGCTAGTGCAGCAGTTATACGATTTATGCCCACATTGCGGTAGCCGTCAGTTACAGGTCAACAGCGGCGACCAAATGCGGATCAAAGAACTGGAGGTCGAGTAAGGCGGCTCATGACAGCCCCCTATTAAATCCAAAAACTTTCTTTTTCAAAACGTTGTGAGTTAAACCTTCCAGGTTTTTAAAACCTGGAAGGTCTCTAGTTCGGCATTTTTTTCGCCTAAGCACCCACAATCTCCATCGTGATGACTTCGGCGTCGCTCAGCTTGGGCATAAAACCCCGAATTTTTAGTGGTTGACGATTGTCCGGTAAATGTCATCTACACAGCAATACATATAAATGATAAAGTCTCCCACTGGCATGGCTCTTCTCCTTTTTATGCAGTTGCTTTTGGTAGGACAACTTTACCGGAGTCATGGCCTTGTCTTCAATTTTATTTAAAATTGAGCATCGTATAATAAATATAAATAATTACATAAGAGGGGGCGTAACCATGGCATCGACTAATAGCAGCAGCGCAAAAACCAGCAGGCTGGCAAAGCTGACAAAATTGGAAAAGGAAGTCGCTAAACTTTCCGAACAACTGAAACAAGACAAGCAAACGATCCTGTTGTTGAATCAATCTTTAGCTGAACGCGATTTAAGGATTCATGAATTGGAATCGAAATTGGCCTATGCCGAGCATTCGTTGTTAGGAAAGGCGATTACCACCATTCACCAATGCAAAGAGCACATTATCAACGGGTTTGATGAAAAAATAATCAGCCCGGCTTTAACGCAAATCCAGCAACAAATTACCGTCATCCAAGGCATCGCCAACGAAGCCAGGGTGTTGATCGGCAAGCAAAAAATATTGCTTAACGAAGGCATTAATGCCGCTTCGGGTAAGGTTCAGCAATGCCCCGATCAGGCGGTCAGGTATTTTGAGCAATGGGTCGTCGAACCGGCCAGAATATGGGTCAATGAAACAACCGGATTGGTCGACAATAAGGTCAGAAGCAGCCGTTATATTATTGAGCACAAAGTCGTCTATCCCGGCAAAATCTGGTATGACAAGATGGCTTCGACAGCGCAGGCACTGCCGGGGCAAGGCCTGGCTATCGCTGATAATGCAGGCGTATTGGCGAAGAAATGCCTGGATCAATTAACAGGCAGCGTGGAGCAGGGTGTGGCGCAGGTAGCCGATGCTGTAAAAAAATCGCAGTTTTGGGATGGGCGGCGCACTGTTGAAGTGATGCAGTAAAAAATCAGGCGAAAGGTGAAGATATTTCACCTTTCGCCTGCCGCATTTACTTAACCAAACTCAACAAAATACCCGCAGCCACCGCCGAACCAATCACCCCGGCGACATTAGGCCATCTCAGCATCTCAGCAGCATCTCAGTATGTGCTGAATCAGCTGATGGATCGAAACAATACGGTGCGGGTGGTCAGCTTTCGGCCTGCAAGCTAAGTAGAATCGGAGATGTATTATGATTGGCTCGAAAACAACGGCAATGAATCGTGAACAGATTCTGGACGCGATGAAAACACCCCCGCCCGGCGGTTATTACGTTTGGGATGGGGTTAATGAAGACGAGCGTCCGGCAACTGAGGACGAATTACGCGCTGGCATTGCGTTAGCGCGTAGCCGTGGGCGTCCGGCCGGTTCGGACAAAACCCAGATTGCTTTGCGTGTGGATAATAGCGTGCTGGAGGCTTTCCGTGCCACGGGTAAGGGCTGGCAAACGCGCATGAATGAAGACTGAAAGAATGGCTTAAGGAGCATGTGCCAGGGTGAACGGGCGGTTATTATGCTGCCATAATCGATTACAACCCAATGGGTGGGCACATGCTGTTTGTGCCCGCTTGCAACGGAACCACGGAGGGCTTAAAGGTGGGCAAAAAAACCTGCCCACCCTACCCGGCTGCATCAAGCCGGTGCTAACGTCGAGCAACTGGCCGCGCGCTATCGCCTGGCTAAAACAACCATTTACCGCATTATTTCGCGTAGTGAGTAGGTAATTACATGTAAATGAGACTACTACTCAGTCAACATTAATATGTCGTGTAAAAATCGTTTAGCTCAGTGTAAATCCGCTCATTTTTCGACAGGATCAGGACGAACGGGTTTACTTTTACCCGTCAAAATAGGATTGACTGAGTACTACGGCGCTATTGCCTTTTTGCCAAGCGCTAAACAGAGGGGCATATGATCATCAATATTGCTTGTTACAACAACTGAGCCAGCAGGACACATAGCAGCGAAGTATGCGTCGCCTAATGCCCTACACCTGCTCTTGTTAAATGCATCTGGCCCACGGGAGAGTAATTCTTTTAGTGCCTTTCTTCTCTGTGTATTTTCGTTTTTGTTAGCTACTGAAGGATCCAAATTATCAGGATGAAGTGCTTCTATCATGTTAGTCAAAGTGTTTTTATCATCATAAAGATAGCCGGCCGCCGCACAGCGTTCCGATTTGATGCAATTGAATGAATTATTAGGCCCTCTCAATTCACCAGAGGGGCCGTATGTAATCTTACCGTCATTGAAACAACCAAGCGATTGAGTCATATTCACGTTAGTAAGCTTGTGTGCTTTACGCCACAACCCATTCACTCTCAACGCTAAACTATGAACCATCTCGCGCTTTAAAGTGTCACGATTGCCCGAAGGATTTTCGCCAAATGCTGCTTGTAAAGACACTTGGTAAGCTTGAATTTTTGCTTCTCTTTTACGCCCCTCAAAAGGAGACCTTTTTAACAAAGCGGCTAATGCTTCAGCAGAGTTTTCAGCTGCGTATATGATATTATGAGTATCACAAAGGATTTGCACATGCCCTGCTAACAATTCTCTAAGGGCATAAAAAGGCATTGCTGCAGGTTGATTAGCATTAATGAATGCTTTGCTTTTCGTGCTGCCAGGTTCAATATTATCTGCGACGTGAATCACGACCGTTGTATCAAGAAAGCTACCAGTCAAGTATCTTCTCCTAATATTATTTTTCTTGAAATAACAGAGATTCTATTTCATCAGTGTTAAGCTCGTAATCATCTAGCAATGCGGCTATCAGCTGGTTTGCAATACCATTCTCCCCGCGCCATCCTTCATTTGAGAGCTTATCAACTAGGTCGCTTGCATCATCCAGATCAATCATTGGGTTCAATGCTATCGATTGCAGTACATGAACTAAAGCATTTAGTGATGGACGGGAAATTTCGTCAATAGAGGCTACCAAGGTTGCTCTACGTATAAAAGCAATCACCGCCCCAAGGCTTTCATTGAATGATGTTAGAGGATATGCCTTGCTCATCGCTGCTGCAATTTGAGTTAATCGAGTAGTAACTGATTGAAAATTAGGCTCTCCTAAGTCTTCAAGTGCCAATTTAGCATCATCGAGAGCATTACGGATAATAGCTATAGCTTGGCCAGTTTGCGTGTCTTCGTCGAAAATATGCGGATAAATTCGATCAATAGGTAACCTAACATTGTCATTTTCGGTTATATCTTCGTCAAGCGAGGTGCTTTTTAATCCCCCGCTATGCTTTTGAAACGGTCCTTTAGGTATTGTTAATATTGTTTCGTCATTTGAAGATTTTGAAAATTGGGCGCCACTCATTTCCTCTGTTGAGTTAGATTGTAAAATCTTACGCCAAGGAGTTGTTCTCGTCTTTACTGTTATTGTTCTTGTCATACCAGACCCTTAATAACTTTTTCGATGTCTCTGCGTAGGACATGCTGGAAGCCCTTAATCCAATCATCTATTCTCAACTTTTCAGCGCTTACAGAGCCCAATAGTCCTCTGTCAAAATCAATGACCATTCGATTCATAGTTTTTCTGATCTCTGATTCTTCAACAAAGTACGGGTCAAGATCTACTTCATATTTGATTTGCTCAGACTTAATCTTCAAAACAGAGAATGAATTTTCATCTTCGAAATGATAGTGTATTTCTAATCCATTAAGGTCTGATTCTATTGGTTGATCAAATACCTTGGTGTTTGGCCATCTTGCTAGATTTAAGGCAAGCAACTCGGCATTTGCTTCCTTCATAGAAGGAAATTCCTTTGAATACGTTACACGCATACTTACCCGTATAAGCTCATCCAAATCAAGAAATTCCCGCCATACCTTAAATGTTTTATCTACCTGATCTATTTTGCGTTGCGCCAACGATTTCTCACCCGAAAGCGTTACGGTTGATCTCGTAAAATTAGTTTGGATATTAACGTTTTTTCCGATAAGTATCTGTTGGTGGGGATTGGCTTCAGCAAGCGTTAAACCAGGCCATATCTCGCATATACGCCGACTAATTGCGCCCGAACGATCCCAGAGTTCGAACGCTTCTGTATATTGGATTTGGATTATTGCTGTTTGCAGCTTGAACGCATCTAAGATCATTCAGAGTCCTCTGCCATGATGAATTGTATCAATCAAGTCAGTTTTTAGATTGTTGAGGTTATCAAATGATATTCGATTTAAGAGGCTTTTGGAAATCTAATACATATCTAAAAATCACCCACCTAAGCCCGGTAGGGTGGGCAGGTTTTTTTGCCCACCGTTTAATTTAATATCATCGCATTGTTCCGCGTGGGCACGAACAGCATGCAAAGACAGACAAAGACAGCAAATACAGGGTCAGGTGTTCGCAGTATTCATCTCAGGGACAGCCCCCTATTAAACCCGAAAGCTTTCTCTTTCAAAACGTTGTGAGTTAGACCTTCCAGGTTTTTAAAACCTGGAAGGTCTGCATATTGGCATTTTTTTCGCCTAACATAAGCCGAAAACTTAATCGTTCAAAGTCTATTTCTATTTCGCCTTTCGCCTGCCGCATTTATTTAACCAAACTCAACAAAATACCGGCCGCCACCGCCGAACCAATTACCCCGGCGACATTGGGCCCCATTGCGTGCATCAACAGGTAGTTATGCGGATTGCTTTCCAAACCCATTTTGTTGGCGACCCGCGCCGCCATCGGCACGGCGGAAACACCGGCAGCACCGATTAGCGGGTTAATCGGCGTACTGCTGAACTTATTCATGATTTTCGCCATGATCACGCCAGCCGCTGTGCCTATGCTGAAAGCAATGGCGCCCAGCCCTAAGATACCTAAGGTTTTGACTTGCAAAAAAGCTTCGGCGCTGAGTTTTGAACCGACCGCCAGACCTAAGAAAATAGTAACGATGTTGATCAATTCGTTTTGGGCGGTTTGGCTCAGGCGCTCAACTACACCGCAAGCGTTCATCAAATTACCTAAAGCGAACATGCCGATTAAAGGCGCGGCTGAGGGCAGCAGCAAGGTACAAATGATCAATAGCATTAACGGAAAGACGATTTTTTCAGTCTTGCTGACCACACGCAATTGCTGCATTTCGATTTTGCGTTCATCTTCCGTGGTCAAGGCGCGCATGATCGGCGGTTGAATCAGCGGCACCAGAGCCATATAGGAATAGGCCGCAACCGCAATCGCACCCAACAAATCAGGCGCCAGTTTTGACGCGACATAAATGGCGGTCGGGCCGTCGGCACCGCCAATAATGCCGATGGCGGCGGCATCTTTTAGGCTGAATTCCAGTCCCGGAATCATGTTCAGCGCCAACGCGCCAAGCAATGAGGCGAAAATGCCGAACTGCGCCGCCGCACCCAGCAACAAGGTTTTAGGGTTCGCCAGCATTGGGCCGAAGTCGGTCATCGCGCCCACACCCATAAAAATCAGCAGCGGGAAAATGCCAAGCTTAATGCCGAAATACAGGTAGTACAAAATACCGCCTTCTTCGGCGATACCGGCAACCGGGATATTGCTGAGTATGGCGCCAAAGCCTATCGGCAATAGCAGCAAAGGCTCGAAGCCTTTTTTAATGGCCAGGAACAACAGTAAAAAACCGATCAGCATCATAAAGACCTGACCGCCGGTAAAATTATAAATGCCGGTGCTTTGCCAGAGTGAAATGAGATTTTCCATGAGTGTCTCTTGATTAAATCATGTAGGGGCGACCGGTTGGCCGCCCTTTATATACAGTAAATGTCTACAAAGACAACAGCACATCGCCACCGGAAACGGCGCTGCCTTCTTTGACATAGACAGCACTGACGATACCGGCCACTTTAGAGCGCACTTCGGTTTCCATTTTCATCGCTTCCATGATGACCACGACATCGCCTTCGGCAACGACGCTGCCGACAGTCACCAGGACTTTTAAAATATTGCCGGACATTGGCGATTCAACCACGGCGCCACTGCCGGGCGTCACTTCAGGATTCGGTGCAGTGATAAACGGCTGTATCGACAACGCGGCATTATTGGCGCCGACGATGACGCTAAAATTCCTGCCGTCGACATTGACCGTATACGATTCGGTCTGCGGCTGAGCGCTGCTAGTGCCGACATTGCCTGAGCTTGCCTGAGGCGCATTGACAGCCGCTAAAGCCTGCGCATCGGGCGCGGCTTCAAAAGCAGCCGGATTGCCCCGATTCGCCAAAAACTTCCAGCCGACTTGCGCAAACAAGCCGTTAATCAATGCGTCTTCTTCGATGTTGGCCAGGCTTACACCTTCGGCCTGCGCTTTTTCGCGCACTTCAGCAATCAACTTGTCCATTTCCGGCTCAAGCAAATCGGCGGGGCGGCAGGTAATAGGCTGTGCGCCATTCAGCACTTTGTCTTGCAGGGCTTTATTGACCGGTGCCGGTGTGGCGCCGTATTCGCCTTTTAAGACGCCTGCGGTTTCTTTGGTGATGTTTTTATAACGCTCGCCGTTCATCACGTTGAGCACGGCTTGGGTGCCGACGATTTGCGAGGTCGGCGTGACCAGCGGAATAAAGCCCAAATCTTCGCGGACACGGGGGATTTCCAACATGACTTCGTCGAACTTGTCGGCGGCGCCCTGCTCTTTTAGCTGGCTTTCCATGTTGGTCAACATGCCGCCCGGTACTTGGGAAATCAAAATACGGCTGTCGACGCCTTTCAGGCTGCCTTCGTAGTGTGCGTATTTTTTGCGGATGTCGCGGAAATAGGTGGCAATCGCTTCCATTTCAACTAAATCCAGACCGGTGTCGCGGCCGGTGCCTTGCAGGCTGGCAACGATGGTTTCGGTGGGACTGTGGCCGTAAGTCATGCTCATTGAGGAAATGGCAGTGTCGACATTATCCACACCGGCTTCGGCGGCTTTAATCAAGGTCGCCACACTCAAACCCGTGGTGGCATGGCAATGCAAATGAATCGGAATTTGGGTGCTTTTTTTCAAGCGGCTGACCAGCTCAAAAGCCTCGTAAGGTTTGAGCAATCCGGCCATATCTTTGATGCAAATCGAATGCGCACCCATGTCTTCGATCTGTTTGCCTAGAGCCACCCATAAATCCAGCGTATGTACAGGGCTGGTGGTATAGGAAATGGTGCCTTGGGCGTGGGCATCGGTGCGCAACACGGCCTTGATCGCATGGTCGATATTGCGCATGTCGTTCATCGCATCGAACACGCGGAATACATCGATGCCGTTAATCACACAACGCTCGACAAACTTGTCGACCACGTCATCGGCATAATGCCGGTAGCCCAGAATGTTCTGGCCGCGAAACAGCATTTGCTGCGGCGTGTTGGGCATCGCCGCTTTCAGCAGGCGCAACCTTTCCCAGGGGTCTTCGCCCAGATAGCGGATACAGGCATCAAACGTGGCGCCGCCCCAAGACTCAATAGACCAGTAACCGATCTGATCGAGTTTTGCGCAAATAGGCAGCATATCTTCGATGCGTAACCGTGTCGCCAAAATGGATTGATGGGCATCACGCAGTACGACTTCGGTGATACCTAAGGGCTGCTTTATAGTGGTGGACATGCTTGTTGTTTCTCCTGAAACCTTAGATAAATTTTTAATCATTAACGTTGAAAGTCGTTAATGATGCTTTTTTCGGTATTGGTGTACGGCGCCGGTTATGGCGGCGACTACGCTTTTGTCAATATCGGTGGTGATGCCGGGGACTGTTTTTGATACCGGGGTTTCCGGAAGATAACGTTGAACCAATGCCGACATCATATTGATGGCAAATACCAACATAGTCAAAAACAGGAACACGATACCCATTCCGACAAACATCAATTCAATTCCGCTAGTCATTTCTTCTGTCATGATTAATCACGTATTTAAAATTTATGAACGGCTGCATTGTAGCATAGGCAAAAATCATAACTAATCGTTGTTTTTTCCTATCAATTACCACGGCCTGCCTTTTGGCTACGCCCGATTGAACGCGTACAATACGCATCCTGATAAATGCTTGTTATGAGGTAAACCGATGACCGACAAAGAACACGACGAAAATGCACAATGGCAACAAAAACTAACGCCTGAGCAATTTAACATTTGCCGCCTGAAAGCCACCGAACCGCCGTTTACCGGCAAATACGCCGATTGCAAACAAGACGGCATTTACCACTGTATTTGCTGCGGCAATGCCTTGTTCGACTCAACAACTAAATACGATTCCGGCTCCGGTTGGCCGAGTTTCTGGGATGTGTTGTCCGAGCACAGCGTGGCAGAACATGCTGACATCAGCCACGGAATGCGCCGCGTTGAAGTGACTTGCAAATCTTGCTCGGCGCATTTGGGCCACGTCTTTGAAGATGGCCCGCAACCGACAGGACTGCGTTACTGCATCAATTCAGCGGCCTTAGACTTGAAAGAAAGATTATGAGCGCTAGGCAACAAGTACATGATTTACTCGATTTTATCGATGCCAGCCCAAGTCCCTGGCATGTTGTGGACACCATCGAGAACCGGCTTGCCAGCCAGACGCTGGGCTGGCAACGCCTTGATGAAAGCGCCAAATGGACGCTGCAAGCGGGCGGGCGCTATTACGTGGTGCG
The DNA here is from genome assembly GCA_030684815.1 of Methylobacter sp. Lineage (GTDB taxonomy): Bacteria > Pseudomonadota > Gammaproteobacteria > Methylococcales > Methylomonadaceae > Methylobacter_A. The sequence continues at coordinate 91,902 of JAUXXQ010000161.1, forward strand.
CGATGATTCATCTATCGTGCTATTTATCGTGGGGCAAAAACCGCTGGCCGAAACCGGCTTTAACATCATCGGCGCACATACCGACTCGCCCGGCCTGCGTATCAAACCGAATGCGGCAAGCCTCACAGATGGCCTGTTACGGCTGGGCGTCGAAATTTACGGCGGCCCGATACTGGCAACCTTTACCGACCGGGATTTGAGCCTAGCCGGACGTGTTGCTTATAAAAACGAGCAGGATGACATAGCCAGCTTGCTGGTCAAATTCGACCAACCGCTGCTGCGATTGCCCAATCTGGCCATTCACATGAACAGGGCCGTCAATGAAGACGGCCTAAAATTGCACAAGCAAATTGAATTGCCGCTAATTTTGTCGACATCGGCTGAAGAGCAACTGCCGCCCGCCTATTTTTCAACGCTGTTGCAACAGCAAACCGGCCTAGCCGCAGAACGCATCTTATCCTGGGATTTGGCCGTTTACGACACCCAAAAAGGCGCTTTCTGGGGCGCGGACAGCGAGTTTTATGCCAACAGCCAGCTGGATAATCTGGCCTCCTGTCATGCCGCATTACAGGCCTTGCTCGATGATGCCACGCCGCAAGCGGACAGCACACGGGTCTGCGCGCTGTTCGACCATGAAGAAATCGGCAGCCAAAGCAACAAAGGCGCCGACGGCAGCTTCCTGCCCGATGTGCTCCAGCGTATCGCCTTAGCGACGGCTACCGGCAGTGAAGATATGGCACGGGCGCTGGCAAAAAGCTTCATGATCAGCGCCGACATGGCGCACGCTTATCAACCCAACTTCCCCAATGCCTACGATCCCGAGCACAAAGTCAGCGTCAATCAAGGCCCGGTGCTTAAAGTCAACGCCAATCACCGATACAGCTCGGAAATCGTCTCGATGGCGATGTTTGCCGATTGGTGCGGACAAGTCGGCGTGCCGTATCAAAGCTATTCGCACCGCTGCGACCTACCCTGCGGCAGCACCATCGGGCCGATTACCTCGGCCAAACTAGGCATCCGCTCAATCGACATCGGCAGTCCAATGTGGGCGATGCACAGCATCCGGGAAAGCGCCGGCGTGTTAGACCACCATTATATGATCAAGGTAATGAAACGGTTTTTTGCGGCGCGTTAATGTCAGCCAACCTTGTCCCCGTTGATGGCGAGCTGTATTTGCACAACAATTTTTATAGCAGAGCCGAGGCGGATCTGCTGTTTTCGCAATTACAAACCGAGCTGGATTGGCAGGAAGAACGCATTTTTATCTATGGCCGCTGGGTTAAAGTGCCCCGGCTGATGTGCTGGTATGGAAATGCGGAAGCTTGGTATCGCTATTCGGGCGTTAATCATCAGCCGCTAGCGTGGACGCCAACGTTGCAAACCATCAGGGAAAAAGTGGAGCGGCAATGCCAATGTGCATTCAATAGCGTGCTGGCTAATCTTTACCGTGACGGCAATGACTCGATGGGCTGTCATGCCGATGATGAAAAAGAGCTGGGAGAAAATCCGCTGATTGCCTCACTCAGCCTGGGCGGCCCGCGTTTATTCAAACTGCACCACAAAACACAGCCGGAAAAATTGGATGTGGTTTTAAATCACGGCGATTTAGGCTAATTCCGAAATAAAAAATACCAGCCATGGCCTATCTTTAGGCGGGTCGAATGAGGATGTCCCAGTTAGGCAATAAAGGATTGCGTAGCAAGCGTGCCTCGATGTCTGCCATGGCCTGCTTGGTCAGGGTGAC
>JAUXXQ010000174.1 GCA_030684815.1 Methylobacter sp.
TGCTAAAAACACAACTTGAATATAAGTCGATAGCGACGCAAGGCGTGTTCATAGAAGTCAACGAAGCATACAGTACCCAAGCTTGTTCGTGTTGCGGGAGCATTTCTGCCAACAGTCCGAAAGGTAGGGCAGGACTTGGAATAAGAGAATGGGGGTGTCCTGACTGTGGGACAAGGCATGATAGAGATATTAACGCCGCCAAAAACATTCTCCGATTGGGACATCAATCGCTAGCGGTAGGAATCCCCGTCCTTTAGGGCGGGGAGGATGTCAAGCCAAAGCAGTGCGCGGCAACATTCCGGCGCATTTGCTCAAAGCCATTCAGGAGACGATTACACATGCCTAACGATTTCATGACCGGCGAAGAGCTGGGTAAAAAACTATTAGCCGCAGCGCAGGAAATGGCCTCATAAAAAACCACGTCCTGTCTATGACTGTTCATCGGCAGTAGTGGCACAATAGTTGTGAATTCCATAGAAAAACATCCTATGTTCATCTAAACGCTTCAACGCCAATTGCTGCCCCAATAAATTGGATTAGTCTTACATAAGCTCTGCGTTCGTATAGCATTGCCAACTCTCAATGCTCCTTTCGCAATTAAATCGAAAGTGCTAAAAGTATAATTGAAGCCTGCGTTTTTTCAAATTTTTTGTTATACCGTAAAAAAATCGCACTTTGCTATGTGTAATGAATGACTATATTTTGATATAAATTACTATGAATAATGTAAAAGAAAAATATACTCGTGTTATCGCTCACAATAGCTCTCTCAGGTTCGCGCCTAATAAATAGTCTTTTTTCTTGTCCATATCGCTATCAGTATCGGCAAAGCGCTGGGCGATGGCGATAAATTCCTGCTGAATGTCAATAAACGCATCAATCATGTCGGCATCGAAGTGGCTGCCGCGTCCCTCAAGCATAATGTGTACCGCCTGTTCGTGTGCCATGCCGTCTTTGTACACGCGCCGACTGATCAGCGCGTCGTAGACATCGGCGACGGCCATCAGCCGTGCCGGAATCGGAATGGTGTCACCGGCGAGTCCTTGCGGGTAACCGCTGCCGTCCCATTTTTCCTGGTGTGACAAGGCAATAGATTTGGCGAAGGACAGAAAGTCAACATGAGTGCCCAGTGCATTTTCGGCTTGTACGATGGCGTTATAGCCCAGCGTGGTATGTGATTTCATAATCTCGAACTCGTGTGGCTCAAAGCGCCCCGGTTTCAGCAGAATGCGGTCGGGAATGCCCACTTTGCCAATGTCGTGTAAAGGCGCCGATTTGAACAGCATGTTGATGTTGCTTTCGGTCAGAAACCAGGCAAAACGCGGATGATCGCGCAAGTGTTCGGCCAGCGCCTTGACATAAAATTGGGTGCGGCGAATGTGATTACCGGTGTCGGAATCCCGGGTCTCGGCCAACGAGGCTAAGGCCAAAATGGTCACGTCTTGAATCGCTACGACCTCGCGGGTACGCCGGGCGACTTCCAGTTCGAGAAAGTCGTTCCGATTATGCAGAAAGTCGGCCATGAGCTTCAGCGCGAGATGGCTTTTTACCCGTGCGATAACGATGGGCGGACTGACCGGCTTGATGATGTAGTCGACGGCACCGAGTTCGAGACCTTTCTTTTCATCACCGACCTCGGCTTTGGCGGTCAGAAAAATAATCGGAATATTCATGGTCTTGGGGTCTTGCTTAAGTCGCCGACACACCTCGTAACCATCCATCACCGGCATCATAATATCGAGCAAAATCAAATCGGGCGGCGAATCTGAGTCGGCTATTTTTAGCGCTTTCTCGCCACTACCGGCCAGCTTGACTTTGTAATCATCCTTAAGCAGATCATTCATTAACAATAGGTTGTCAGGCGTATCGTCGACCACCAGTAGGGTAGGTTTTTCAGCTAAATTATGTTGATTCATAGTAATTCCCTGTTGTTAATCAGATGTCGCGATAGCGGCTCTCAGTGCCAGCAGCGCCGCCTCGAAGTCCAATGCGCGCATGCCTGCATCAATGTTGTCGAAAGCCTTGGGAAAAGCGCTGTACAGTAAACTCGCGTTAGCACGCATCACCTCCAGCGCTTCGGCGTCATCATCGGCCAGCAGTGTGTCCAGTTGTTCACAGATTGCCTTCAGTTTGTTTTTATCAACTGCGATGGTGTCTTCGACCGGAGCCTCAGGCAGTTTTTGCTCCAGTTGCATGATGAGGTTTTGCAGCGGCGGATGCAGCCGGGTCAGCCAGTGCTCGATTTCGTGCGGCGGGTGACGCTCCCTAATCGCGGTTTCAAGACTTTCTGCCAAGCGCGGCAAGTCATTAGCACCGATATTACCGGCAACGGCTTTTAAGGTGTGGGCAAGCCGCTCGGCGCTTGCAAAGTCTTTATTTTCCAGTGCCCTAGTGATGTTCTCAGTTGCTTTTTTCTGCCCGGCAACAAACTTGTTCAGCATCGACAGATAAGTTTGTTGATGGCCGAGTACGCGGCGCAGGCCGCTGGTCATGTCCAGTCTGTCGATAGTAAACGGCAAGTCGGCATCTGGCGCAGTCTGCGGCGCTGTTTTTGTGGCAATAGCCACGGTGTGCCGGGGTTTAATCCATTTTAATAGCGCCAGCCATAAATCTTCGGGCTCGATAGGTTTGGCGATATGGTCATTCATGCCGGCGGCGAGGCAATGCTTGCGGTCGCTCTGCATTGCATTGGCTGTCATCGCGACGACGGGAAGCATGCTAAAACGAGGATCCTTACGGATTTCGCGGGTCGCCGCCACCCCGTCCATCACCGGCATCTGCATATCCATCAATACCATGTCGTAAGCGGCAAGCTTGAGCTTGTCCAATGCGATTTGGCCGTTTTCCGCCAAATCGACGATAAAGCCGCCATCGCGTAGCAGTTCAATAGCGACTTCCTGATTAAGATCATTGTCCTCCACCAGCAGGATACGCGCGCCGCTAATGCTGGCGAGTTGCTCGAAGCTGTCGCTTGAGCTTACGCTGACCGTGCGCGGGCCATCAATGACGCCGCCGAACAGACGCACCACGCTGTCGAACAGCACCGAGGCGCTGACCGGTTTAATCAGCGCATCCTCGAAACCAGCTTCCTCGGCGCTCTGAATCACTTCTTCGCGGCCATAAGCGGTCACCATCATCATGTGCGGGACATGACTGAGCGGCAGCTGCTTTAATTGTTTGAGCGTTTCAATACCGTCCATGCCCGGCATTTGCCAATCAAGGAAGATAATCTCGTAAGGTTCTTGCTTTAAATCGGCGTTGTTCACGGCAATGATAGCCGCCTCACCCGATTCGACCTGATTAACCTGAAAACCCATGCCAATCAGTAAATCGGCCAAAACCAATCGGGCGCTTTCGTTATCGTCCACGACTAAGGCACGCTTGCCCCGTTGTCCGTTGGTTAGCGCCAACTTGCGTTGCTGGCCGACACTTTTGTCGAAACGTGAGGTGAACCAGAAAGTGCTGCCTTTGCCCAGTTCACTGTCAACGCCCACTTCGCCGCCCATCAGTTCGGCCAATTTTTTTGAAATAACCAAACCTAAGCCGGTGCCGCCAAATTCGCGGGTGGTCGAGGTATCGGCCTGGGAAAATTTCTGAAACAAATGCCCGATCTGTTCCTCAGTCATGCCGATACCGGTATCGCGCACCGCACAATGAATCAACACCTCAGTGTCGGTTTCTTCCTGCAGCCGGATAGTGATGGCGATTTCGCCCTGTTTGGTAAATTTAACCGCATTATTGCTGTAATTGATCAGAATCTGCCCCAACCGCAGCGAGTCACCCATCAATCTGGACGGCACCTTGTGGTCGACATCAAAGACCAGTTCCAAGCCTTTAGCGGCGGCTTTAACAGCAATCAGATTGGCCACATTTTCGAGTACCTTTTCCAGTTCAAACTCGGCGTATTCGACACTGAGCTTGCCCGCTTCGATCTTAGAAAAATCAAGCACATCGTTAATGATGCCCAACAAATGCCGACTGGAAGATTGAATTTTAGTCAGATAATCGCGCTGATGCGGGGTCAGCTGAGTTTTCATCACCAAGTGCGACATGCCGATAATGGCGTTCATTGGGGTGCGGATTTCATGGCTCATATTGGATAGAAAATCCGATTTAGTCAGGCTGGCTTGTTCTGCTATAGCGGTAGCGTTTTCCAGTTCGGTGTTTTTATCTTGCAGTATCTGATCCAAACGTTTGCGGTCGGTAATGTCATGGACGGCAGCAAACACGCCTTGCAATGTGTTGTTTTGGTTATAAAAGGTGCTTGCATTGTAAGATACCGGCGTTTCTCGGCCATTTGGCGCCCGCACGCTAAGCTCATAATTGGCTAACGTCTTTTCGCTTAGTACCCGTTTAATGCCCACTTCGGCCTGTTCTGGATCCGTGAATAAGTGTTTAAATGAGCTGCCAATCAAATACTCGCGGCTGCGGCCGGTCAGTGTCTGCATTTGTTGATTAATATCGGTGATGATGCCCGCAGGATCTGTCGCCATCAGCGCGTCAATGTTAGATTCTATCAGCGAGCGGGTGTAAAACTGCTGATCGCGTAAAGCCTGCTGCGCCGCATATTCTTCGGTGACATCGCGAAACACCAGCACCGTGCCAACAACCTGATCGTCACGGTTACGTATTGGGGAGCAACTATCGGCAATTGCGCACTCGCTACCATGACGTCCAATCAGTAGGGTATCATCAAGTAAAGTCTGTACTGTGCCTTGCGCTAAGGCTTCCTTGACTGGGATAAGCACCGGTTGACGGGTTTCCCGGCTGATAATATGAACGATTTCAGATACTGCATGGCCGATGGCTTCTGCCAGCGTCCAGCCGGTCAATTGTTCGGCAAGCGGATTCAGCAGCGTCACCAGCCCTTCTGCATCAGTAGCGATGACCGCATCACCGATAGAGTGCAAGGTAACAGCGAGCTTTTCCTCACTGATTTGTAAGGTGGCGTTAGCTTGCTGCAGTTGTTGATTGGCCAGCTCTTGAATCTCCAGTAGTTGCTGGGTTTGGTTATGTGCCAAGTTTTTTAGTTGCTGCTGGGTTTCCCGATAAACCAAATAAGCGAACACCAGTATTAACAACAGCACAAACAGGCTGGCGACAACAATAATGACAAACAGGCGGCGCATCGTCGCTTGAAACGTGGTTTCGTTCTGAGTCAGCGCGCTTTCTTGCAACTCGACAAAATTATTCATTTCGGTGCGGATCGCATCCATCAAGCGCTTGCCCTGACCACCCCGCACATCGGCTAATGCCGTCCTGATGTCGCCCTTACGGCGCAATTCAACATTGCCGGACATCTGTAGCAGTTTGGTATCGATCAAAGTGACCAGTGCGTCCAGATGATTCTGTTCCGGCTCCATTAAAGTCAATCGACGTAATTCTGTCATCTGGCCGCCGATACCATCGCGTACCGCCCAATATAAATCCAGAAACGCTTCGTCGCCGGTTAATAAATAGCCACGCTCGCTGGTCTCGCCATCGGTTAATGTCGACAGTAAACTAGCGGCATTAGCTAGCACAACCCGGTTATGCTTACGCACCTCGGCGGCGGATTCGATCTGTTGAAAAGACCAGAAGGTTACCGTCACTCCCGCTGCAACTAAGAGCGCCCCACCGGCAAGCAAGGCCGCAATGACATGAGTTGTTTTCAAAGAGAATCCGCCTTCTGTAAGCAATTTTTTCAGTTAAGCCCGGTTTTTTATTCGCCGCCTGTCACTTGTTTCCGAGATTCATTGGGCTGGCGCGGCCGGGATGTGGGTTAAAGCATCGTAATGCCAAAGCCCGTTGTTCGCCGTGCGCTATCGCGCATAGGGGGATTTTTCTCAGCAGCGAGGACGCCTCTTTTTTTTCTGAGGCCGAGCGCCCAAGACAGTAGGCATGTTTTGATGCTTTGCCAATACTTGATATGTCTGTGTCTCGCTCTACAGTAATCGGCATCGGCTCGCCATGCTCGACAATTTTCTGCCAAAGCTGCTTATGCGTAATAAAAGCATTAAAGCCTTCAAGAAAAGTCTGCCTGTCCATATTCTTAGGCAGGTTCTTCCCGTCGGTGTTTGTCAATAATGTTATCGAAATCCGCTTTCGCCATGTCGGTTTCAATTTCAATCGTGCCGTAACTCAAACGGCGTAGAAACGGCAGAAACAACGCTTTGTTGTGAGAGGCATATCGTCCGGCAGCAAAACGGCTTCAAAGCGTTGTGTAGGGTCGTCCCACTCAGGAATCAAAAAATGTCGGCAATACAAAACATCAATATTCAGGCGGCATTTGGCAGAAATTGATTCAGGCTTCTGCCGCCAGTTGAGAAGCGTTCGCCTAGAAACGCCAATCGCTTCCGCGAGATTGGTCGAATAAACCAACGCCGACTGAAGCCGGTCGAGTTTATCTATAACGCTGTAAGGTGGATTCGCCGTAGGCAATCCGCCACAACTTCGGCAGGATGTCATCGGCGTGGTGCGTGTGTGGCGGTTTACTGCGCGAAATCACCCTACGGCTCTGGAATTTGGGAGCGAGGTATGCACAATGCAAGACCTGCCCCTGTCTTCCTCTCAAAATAATAACGTGTCCACTAATAGGCGATATTGTTATTATTTGTGGGTACAATAGCCCAATAAAAACAGGAGGGCGCCATGGCTATCGAAACCAACAAACAACCAGATATTCTAAAATTCCGTATGGATGCCGTGACATTGCAGCTATTAGAACGCGCTAGGGGCTACGTTGAACTGGATAAAAGTAAATTCATTCGGCAAAGCATTCGAGAAAAAGCTGAAGCCATTATTGCCGAGCATGAAAAAACGCGCTTTAGTGCCGATGACTGGCAAGCCTTCTTTGCTATGCTGGACAATCCCCCCGAACCGACTGAACGCATGAAAAAAGCCGCTTTAAGCTATCAAAAAATAATCAGCAATGCGGTTTGAGCGGTTTGACCCCAAGCACCATAACCGCAAAGCCTTTGATTGTGGCGTAATCGAGCTTAATCAGTATTTACAACACATTGCCAATCAAGACCAAAAGCGCGGCTTAGCAAGGCTTTATGTACTGGCAGAACAGCAGCAGATTATCGGCTATTACTCGATTTGCGCTCATTCCGTACCCACAGATCAACTACCCGCACACAAAAAACTAGGCACTTACCAAGAAGCCCCGTTTTTGCTGTTAGGACGATTAGCCGTAGACAAACGTTATCAAGGGCAAGGCTACGGCGATGCGTTAATTTTTCATGCCTTCAGTATCACCAAAGACGCGGCTGAAAAAATCGGCACATTGGGCATAATTGTCGATGCTAAAGACGAAACGGCTGCCTGTTTTTATGAAAAGTTTGGTTTCAAACCCCTATCAACCAGCAAAAACCGTTTAATGTTGCCTTTTACGGCGATGAACAACTTGATTTAATCGCATTATCTGCATCAATAAAAAGGATTATTTTGAACAATCAACAACTAAAACAACTGGAAGCCGGGTAGGGGGTACATACTGATCGTGCCCACGCGGAACAATGCGATGATATTAAACGGTGGGCAAAAAAACCTGCCCACCGGGCTTGGGAACGAGATATGCACAATGCAAGACCTGACCCTGTCTTGTGACCCTGTCTTGCTTGACCCTGTCTTGCTGTCTTGCTGTGTTATCTTCCGGCGACTAAATCACTCGGTAGGTATAGTGGTTAGGGTTCATTTTTTGACTGCTTTAACTTCTGGATAGCTAAACACTGTAAGGCGGTTTCGCGTAGCAAACCGCCACACACGCACCATGCTGATGATAGCCGGTCGAAGTTGTGGCGGATTGCCTAGCGGCGAATCCGCCTTAGTGTGTCATGAAGAAAGGTGAAAACCTTTCATGCTGTATTAAAGATGAGAGTAGGTCTCTCAGTTTCGGCGACCAGAAGTCGGGACTAAACCACCCAATGCGGCTTTTGTTAAGAGCACTGGTCGT
>JAUXXQ010000169.1 GCA_030684815.1 Methylobacter sp.
TAACAACGATGCTTTAGCATCATTATCCTTTCAGGTAACCTCGTCGTTTACGGCGAGGCAATCCACCGGCCTCCATCTGTCGATGGATTGTCGTAAGACAAGTCATTTGGCAGATGAGGTCGAATGTGGATTGAAACATTACTTAGGCTATCAACTTAACACGGGACAGACCTTCCAGGTTTTAAAAACCTGGAAGGTCTACTTCGGCATACTTGTCCCGCTTTAAATGGGAAGCCATTACTTGCAGGCAACATCAAGCTTCTCAAACCAAATTAAGCATTGAATGGCCATTGAAAATCTTTTTACCCTCCATTAACGAGAAACGAGAAGTGATGGTAAGTTATGGTTTTAATAGATGAATGCGCAAAAATAAATTGCAGTAGATTGTAACTGTCCAGCCCTATGCTAAACATAATTAAACAGAACACTGATGAAACGGATAATCACTGATTAAAAGGCCGGGGTTATTTTAAATATACCCCGGTGTAAATCCGTCTTATCTGTGTCGTCCATGTTCTATTTTTTCTCTGGGCAGTTGCCGCAGATTAAACTTTTCGGGCCACATTGTTTTAGAATACAGCTAATTTGTTAGGAGGCTGGCATGTTAGAAATACAACCGATATTACCCTCAGCCCCCGTTGTGCGGCCGCAAAAAATTAACAGGGATGATAATAACCCTGCAAAGGGGCAACCGCGCAAAAAACCACAAGACAAGGAAAAGCAGGATGCAGAGCCCGCACAACATATTGATGAAATTGTTTGATGAATAACTTTTTGATAATGGCTCTTATTGTCGGGAGCGCAGTGATTGCCATTATATTGCTGCTGCTGTTTTGGCTGTTCCGCGCCCAGGCTAAACTTAAACGCGATTACCAAACTCTCCGCGACAGCATCCACGTTAACGGCAACGATATTGCCGGTTTGTGTGCGGCAGCGCTGGGGGTTGATAGCCGGATAGCGGCAGTTGATAAACGGATAAGCATTACTGACGGGTTGATTGATGACTTGGCGGCAAAAATTTCCGAAATGGAAGAACACTACGGCCAGGCTGGAATGGGGTCGCATGACCAAGCCGACCACTCATACAGCGTTGACATCAACAGAGTTAGAAGCGGTGCCAGCATTGATGAATTAATGCATGATTCAGGGCTTAGTCATGACGAAGCAGCTTTATTGGTTCGCCTGCATGGTGGTCGGGGCAACCGGTAAAAAAAATCACCCATAAAAAAAGCCCGGCTAACCGAGTTAGCCGGGCTTTTTTTATGCGCGGTGCTTAGTCCTCGCCGCTAAATACGCCGAGCAGTTGTAACAAGCTCAGGAACAGGTTGTAGATGGAGACGTATAACGATACCGTCGCTAAAATGTAGTTGGTTTCGCCGCCGTGGATGATGGCGCTGGTTTGGAATAAGATCATGCCGGACATCAGCAGGATAAACATGGCCGATACCGCCAGCGATAAGGCTGGAATAGTGAAAAATAGCGCGCCCAGGCCGACCAAAAAGGCCACCAAAATGCCAACCATCAAGAAACCACCCATGAAGCTGAAATCTTTGCGCGTGGTCAACGCGTAGCCGGAAAGGCCGAGGAAGATCACGCCAGTGCCGCCGAGTGCAGTCATAATCAGTTCGTGGCCGTTGCTGAAGGCTTTAATGTACAGGGTTAAAATAGGGCCGAGCGTCAATCCCATAAAGCCGGTTAGGGCAAAAACAAAGACCAGACCCAAGGCGCGGTTGCTGAATTTTGTGGTCAAAAACAGCAGGCCGAAATAACCGGCCAGCGTAATGATCGGGCCAAAATGCGGCAGTTCCAGCGCCATGGCCAGACCTGCAGTCATCGCGCTGAACAGCAAGGTCATCGACAATAACAAATAGGTGTTTTTCAATACTTTATTGGTTGCCAGGATGCTGGCTTCCGAAGGTGAAATAGCGGTATTTACTTTCATTTTATGTAGGCTCCTTAAAAAATGAAGGGTTAAAAGCTGTTTCATCTTACAAGAGTTTGGCGGCGTTGGTAAGGATATTTATCGCACTCATTGCCGATACTTTTAGCCGACCTCGGCTGCCATACTCTGAACAGACAGAATATAAGCCGAATAAGGCCTAAGTAAGCCTATTTTTACATTGGAGTCCAATAGCTTTAGCTATTGGCGGTAAAACAGCTAAAGCTGTTTTACCGCCAACTTGTTTGTTAAGAAACTTTTAAATGACTACTTACCATTTCGAGAGGCATACAGCAATGGGCGCCCCAACCTGGAAAGAGCGAATCTGCCCAAATCCGACCACAAAAAAAAGCGCTTTAACCCTTTTTGTTTTGTTGTATTGGTTAGTGCCGTTGTTTACAATCAGACTTTTTCTAACGTTAGACTAAACAACCACCAGCTAAAGCTGGTGGGTTTGAGTTACGGACTGGAAGTCCGGATACGCGTCGACTTAACGACGCGTCTTATGGAGGCTCCATCTTAAATTCATCGTTCGGATTAGGCTCAAAATGATGCTCCAAATA
>JAUXXQ010000170.1 GCA_030684815.1 Methylobacter sp.
TTATCCGTCATTACCGTTTGCGCTCAATGCGCCCGCAATGTGCGCGTTGGCGTTACGGATTTCTTTAACCGGGCACGGCCTGCCGTTACGGCTTTGCCAATCCGCTATGCAACGAGATGATGGCGAGCAGGCTTTGCAGATGCTCTCTTTTATAAAATTTCTGATCGCCGATGATAAAGCATTGGCGCTGGGCAATCATAGGGGTAGCTGGGAATGGTGCAAAATATAGAGCAAGACTTGGCTACCGCACAGGTTTTATTTTTGTACCGAATGTGTCGGCTAATATAGCTTATGTGGTATTTTAGGTAATTTAATCAAAGGAAAATAATAATGAAAAACAAAATGATAGTTGTGATGATTGTATTGTTAATTACAGGGTGTGCAACTAACAACACTGGCGCTGAATTTTCACAGAATACTACAAAACCCAAAAGCGATACGGGAACTATTGTTTTTTATAGGCCGCATCAGGGTAACTTTATGTGGTTTGGCGGTTCAATAGGGAGATGGGCTATTGCCGCTAATGATAAGGTTATTACAGCGTTAGGAGATGCCACTTATACGGTTGTTGAATTACCACCTGGACAGTATAAATTTAACGGGAAAACCCAACTTATAGATACTATTGAGAATATCGAAATTAAGCCTGGAACTATTCAATACATTAGAGCCGTACATCGTGGATTTAGTTGGTGGAACTACCTAATTTTGAAAGAGGTAGATCAGGCTTTTGCCGAAAAAGAGCTTCAAGGATTACCGTTGCAGATTAATCCTGAAAATTGGACATATATACTAAGTCATGGTGATTAATATGAAAAAAATATTAATAGCAATCACATGTTGCCAAATAATAGGTTGTGCATCACTTAAATATCCAAATTGGGAGCAAGTTAATATTGAGACATCAGTTATCAATAAACCTTGTGAATCAAAGTTACGGATTGAAGAGCAATGCTACGATGATGATTGTAAGACATGGTTTAAAAAACGAGCTACTATTTACGGAGCTAATACCGTTGTAAGGCATGGCAATTCCGCATCCTATTTTTATTGTGCTACTGGATTAGCACCCTATCAAAATCCCATGAGAGTTACTACACTCATAGATATTAGAAATGATGTGGCTTATTTTCCTAATGAAAGTAAACCATTCACTGGCAAACATGAAACATATTATCTAAATGGTAAAAAAAATCTGAGTTTAATTTAAAAGATGGAATAAAAAGTGGTTTATCTTCATTATGGTACGAGAATGGACAAAAGAAAGGGGAGTCTAATTTTAAAGATGGAAAACAAAATGGACTAATGACAGGCTGGAATGAAAAAGGCCAGAAAGAGGTTGAAATAAATTTAAAAGACGATAAGGAGAATGGGTTAAGCACTGAATGGTATGAAAATGGACAAAAAAAATCTGAAATAGAATACAAAAATGGCAATAGAAATGGATTAATGGTTGGTTGGCATAGAAATGGGCAAAAACATGTTGAAGCTCATTACATAGATGGAAAACTTAATGGACTATCTACAACCTGGTATGAAAACGGCAAAAAAGATTTAGAATCAAATTTCAAAGATGGAAAGGAAAATGGATTATCTGGAGCTTGGCATGAAAATGGGCAAAAAAAATCTGAAATAGAATACAAAGATGGAAAAGAAAATGGGTTATCTAAAGCTTGGAATGAAAATGGGCAGAAAATTTTTGAAATATACTTTAAAAATGGAAAAATGGATGGTTCAGCTATAACATGGAATAAGAACGGGCAGAAAGAAATGGCGTTAAACTTCAAAGATGGAGATATAAATAATAAAAATATTGAAATCGTTACCGAAATTGAAGAAAAGGCAAGTAGTCCTGAACAAGAAATAAAAAAGCGTTGCCAAACTCAAATGGGCGAACAGGGGGCCGAAGTAGTTAATGCTTGTATCGATCGAGATATACAAGCACTTATAATTATTGGTTCATTATATCTAAAAGATCACAAGGCTATTACTGAGCGATGTATTATTCAAATTGGAAGAAAAAATGGGTATGCAATGATTAAAGCATGTGCAGATCTAGATATTCAAGTAGAAAATGCTTTGGCAAAATCGGATAATAACACTCAGCATCAGTCAATAAAGACAACTAATACTATAAAAGAAAAGAAATTAGTTGTTAAAAACAACAAAGTATCCATGGCTATAAAATCATATATTAATAACAACTTCGGGATACCCGAATTAGAGGCATCTTGGTATAAGAGTATTCAGGATATAACTGTTGTTAGTGATGTAGTTTTTGTTAAAACGAACCTTGCATCATATAGCGATAAAGTTTCAAATATTTGTAGCGGCGTATCTGGTTTTGTGTTTTCAAATAAAAATAATCAGCTTGGACTTCAATCTATTAAAATTTATTCTAAAAATGACACATTGCTTATTCACCGTGATGGGGTCGATGGAATTTGTTATATACGATAAAAAATCTGGAATAGAAAACTGTATTATTTCATTCCTCGAACTAATAGTTTTGTAGGTTAGCTTATCAATAGCGAATGTATCGAGTTACGGCTAACCCCTAGTCAAGCCTACTTCGCCTTTTATAAAATTTCTGGTCGCCGATGATAAAGCATTGGCACTGGGCAATCATAGACATGGCTGGGCATGGCACAAAAAATAGCGGAAAAATTAGGTTACGGCTGGCGTCTTGTCGCAACCGGGTTGAGTTTTTTTAGTTTTGGTGTGGGCGGATTGTTGCTGTGGCTAGTGGTGTTTCCGGCCTTGTCGCTGTTGCCGGGTCAGCCGCTGCAAAAAGCCGGTCGGAGCCAAAAAATAGTGCATTACAGTTTTTATATCTTCATTGGTTTGATGCACAAATTGGGTGTGATGACTTACGAAGTCGTCGGTCTGGACAAGCTGAACCGTCCCGGACAGTTAATCGTCGCCAACCATCCGACGCTGATTGATATTGTGTTTTTGCTCAGCCGAATCAAGCAAGCCAGCTGTATCGTCAAAGCCCAGTTATGGCATAATCCATTCATGCGCGGCCCTATCGTCAATGCGGGCTACATCAGCAACGGCAATCCCGAGCAAATGATAGCCGAGTGCGTTGCCTGGTTGCGTTCAGGTGGGGCGATGGTTATTTTTCCTGAAGGCACGCGGTCAATGCCGGATAAACCTTATCATTTTCAACGCGGTGCGGCCGCCATTGCCTTGCAGGCGGATGCTATCGTGACGCCGGTAACGCTGAGCTGCACGCCCAGCACCTTAACCAAAGCCGAGCGCTGGTATCAGATTCCTGCCCGCCGCTTTCATCTGGTCATGCAGGTCGGCGATGATATTGCGTTGGACGAATTCGCCTGTCTCAGTCCAAAATCAATAGCTGTGCGGCGTTTCACCCGCCATTTACAAGATTATTTTAGCCAACAGAGAGAGCTTTTTCAGCATTATGGAAAATGAATTAAAACAATTGATTATCGACACCCTAGATCTGGAAGACATGAGTGTGGGCGACATAGACAATGATGCGCCATTATTTAACGACGGTTTAGGGCTGGATTCCATCGATGCGCTGGAATTGGGCCTGGCTATCCGCAAAAAATACGGGATAAAGATTGAGGCGGATAAAGAAGACGTGGTGAAGATTTTTTCCTCGGTTTCTACGCTGGCCAAATACATTCAAACCGAGAGCTTGAGACAATAAAATAATGCTAAAAGAACGTGAAGACATTTTAACGGCCATTAAGGAAATTATGGTCGAGTTGTTTGAAATGGATGGGCAGGCCATCACCCTGGAAGCGCGCTTGTACGAAGACCTGGATTTTGACAGTATCGATGCGGTGGACATGATTGTCCGGCTTAAAGAAATGACCGGCACAGCGATCAAGGCCGAAGATTTCAAAACGGTTCGCACCATAGGCGATGTGGTTGAGGCGGTGTACAAAATGCTGCATAGCTAAGATGCGCTGGTTTGTAAACGGGCTAATCGGTTTGTCAACGCTGTTATACCCGTTGGCGGTTTTCTTCGGCAGCCGTTATTTCGAACCCTGGAAAATGGCCGTGCTGCTGATTGTGCTGTTGTCGCTCAGGCTGGCGGCCAGTGTTTCGCGTCGGCACTGGAGCACTCCGTTATTGATTTCCGGTATCGGTTATTGTCTCTTTGCGATGTGGAACAACCAATTAAGCACTTTGCTGTTTTATCCGCTGTTGGTTAATGGGCTGATGCTGCTGATTTTCGGCTGGAGCCTAATTTCGCCGCCCAGTTTGATTGAGCGTCTGGCGCGCATACAACACCCCGATTTGCCGCCGGAAGGCGTCAGTTATACCCGCCGCGTGACCCAAGTCTGGTGCGTTTTTTTTATCGTCAACGGCGCGCTGGCAGCGGTAACCGCTGTTTGGGGCAGCCTGGAAATCTGGAGTTTATACAATGGCCTGATTGCTTATGTGTTGATGGGGCTTTTATTTGCCGGTGAATATCTGGTCAGAATCAAAACCCAACCGCATGTCAGATAAGCTATTGCCGTTGTCGCATTGTTTAATTTCCGATAGGCCTGTTATTGCGCCGGTCGCCTATCATGCCGGGCGGTATTATTCGTTCGGGCAGTTTGCCGACTCGGTCAAATCCTGGGCCGATACGTTGCAAGCGCAACCCTTCCAACATTACGCTTTGTACACCGAAGACGCCTATCCGTTTGCGGTGCTGTTGTTTGCGTTGCTACACGCAGGTAAACACATCTGGATTCCCGGCAATAACCGCCCCGGCACCGCCGGGCAATTGGCCGCCGATTGTCAGTTGCTCGGCGATTGGCAAAACGGCGCGCCTTTTGATTACCGTTTGGATGCGGTGGACGTTTCTAATCGGCTTTTAGCGCCGCTCAATCCGCTGGACAAACAGCTGGTTATTTTTACCTCAGGTTCTACCGGACAAGCGAAACCGATAAGCAAATGCTTAAATCAGTTTCAGCTTGAAATCGCCACACTGGAACAACAGTGGGGCGCACAGCTGGGGCAATCGGCGGCGCTGGCAACGGTCAGCCATCAGCATATTTACGGCTTGCTGTTCCGGGTGTTATGGCCGTTGTCGGCGGGGCGCTGTTTTCACAGTCAGGCTTACATCAATCCTGAAACGCTGGTTAAAGCGCTGCAACACGGGCCTGCTTACTGGATAGCCAGTCCGGCGCATTTAAAGCGATTGGATCAGCAGTCGCCCTGGGATGGCATTGCCAAATTAAACGGCATTTTCAGTTCCGGCGGCGCACTGCCGGAGACTGCCGCACAACAGCTGTTGGCCGATGGCGGACAGGCGGTGATTGAGGTTTACGGCAGTTCCGAAACCGGCGGCATCGCTTGGCGCCAGCAGGATAAAGCCTGGACTTTGTTTTCCGGCATGAGCTTACAGTGTATTGGTGAGCAATGGCTGTTACAGTCGCCTTATTTGGAAGAGGGCCGTTTGCAACTGGATGACCACATCACCTTGCTCGATGACGGCCGTTTTACCTTGCACGGTAGGTCAGACCGCATCGTCAAAATCGAAGAAAAACGCCTGTCCCTGGCCGAGCTAGAGCAACGTTTGATAGCCGTGCCGCAGATTGCGGACGCTTATGCGCTGGTGATCAACAAAACCAGAGACAGCGTTGCGGTTGCCGTGGTGTTAAGTTCTTTGGGTTTAGAGCAGTTGCGAAGCCAGGGCAGAAACCGGCTAATCAGGCACTTGCGCAAGGCGCTTGAACCGTGGTTTGAAACCGTGCTGTTGCCCAGAAAATGGCTGTTTATCAACGCTATTCCTTTATCGGCCCAAGGCAAAATCGACCGGCAGCTGTTAATCAGCCTGCTGGATTTTGATGGCGGCAAACTTCCGCAAGTGCTGAATGTTGCTATAAATGCCGACAGCGTCCGGCTGGCTCTTAGGGTTCCGCACGACTTGCTTTATTTCCCCGGTCATTTTGCCGATTACCCGATTTTACCGGGCGTGGTGCAATTGGCCTGGGGCGAACATTTCGGCAAACTGTTTTTCCTGATAGCACAGCCGTTTTCGTCGATGGAAGCGGTTAAATTTACCCAGCCCATCCATCCCGGTTATGAATTGATCCTGTCCCTCGACTGGAATAGCACACAGGGGAAACTGCATTTTAATTTCAGCTCAGAACAGGGTACGCATAGTTCGGGGCGTATGGTTTATCAAGGCAAGCAATGAAACCCTGCATCATCATTCCGTTTTACAACCACGAAAACGCCATTTCCCAAGTGCTTGCCAAGTTAAAAAAACAAGGCATTCCGACGATACTGGTCAATGACGGCAGTTCGGCGCTGTGTAGCCAAATTTTGACAGACTGCGCCGAACGCGAAGCGGATTGGCTGACGTTGATTAACCGCGCTGAAAATGGCGGCAAAGGCGCCGCAGTATTGGACGGTTTTAAGGCGGCAACAGCGTTGGGCTTTAGTCATGCGCTCCAGATTGATGCTGACGGTCAGCACGCTATTAGCGATATTCCGGTTTTTCTTGACGCAGGAACACAGCACCCGGAGGCGCTGATTTTAGGCCGACCGCTGTTTGACAAAACCGCACCCAGGAGCCGGCTTTATGGCCGGATGATCAGCAATTTTTGGGTTTGGATAAACACCTTGTCTTTTGACATTGGCGACAGTCTATGCGGCTTTCGTTTGTACCCGTTGGCGGCCGTGGCCAAGTTAGTCGATGGCACCAACATCGCCAAACGCATGGATTTTGACATTGATATTCTGGTGCGTTTGTACTGGCAGGGCGTGACAGTCGTCAACATACCCACCCGCGTCAATTACCCGGATGATGGCGTATCTCATTTTAAAGTGTGGAGGGATAACCTGATGATTTCAAAGGCTCATGCCAAACTGTTTTTCGGTATGTTGCTGCGTATCCCCCAATTACTGGGCAGGCCTCGGTTATGAAAAGATCGCGACATTGGGCAGGCATGGGCGAATGGAGCCTGGTTTGGGGTATGCGTTTTTTACTGCGCGTTTATCTGTTATTCGGGCGCGGGGTGTTGCAGTGTTTTTTATACCCGGTGGTCAGTTATTACTGGCTGGCGAACAAGCCGGGCAGGACGGCCAGCCAAGCCTATCTAAAACGTGTGGCAATGTTTTCGCCTGCATCCGATTTAAGCGGAAATCTCCGAGACAGCTACCGGCACTTCATCAGCTTTGCCAACGCCATCATCGATAAATTGGCGGCCTGGTCCGGCGCGTTGTCGCTGGACGATGTCGACTATCATGGGCGCGATGCTTTACTGGCTCAAATTCAGAGCGGGCGGGGTGCCATCTTGTTAGGCTCGCATTTGGGTAATCTTGAAGTCTGTCGCATGATTGCCGATCTGGATAATGCCATCCCCATTAACGTGCTGGTGCACACCCAACATGCGGAAAAATTCAATCAGCTGTTAAGGCAAATCAACGCGGACAGCGGCTTAAACCTGATTCAGGTCACCGACATCAGCGCCGCCACCGCGATAGTGCTGAGCGATAAAATCGATAACGGCGAGTTGGTCATCATTACCGCCGACCGGACGCCGGTCAGTCAAAATTCACGGGTGAGCCGCGCCGAATTTTTGGGCAGCGATGCCTGGTTTCCGCAAGGCTCGTTTATTCTGGCCGCCTTGCTTAAATGCCCGGTTTACACGCTGTTTTGCCTGAAACAGCAAGGCAGGCAGGTGATCTATTTTGAGCATTTTAGCGACAGACTGATTTTTCCCAGAAAAATCCGCGAACAAGCCCTGCAGCAAACTGTACAGCGCTATGCAACGCGGCTGGAACATTATTGCCTGATGGAGCCGCTGCAATGGTTTAACTTTTTCGATTTTTGGCGGGCGAATGGACAGTAAACATACCGTGGTTTTTGATGGCCGGGCTTTGACCATTGAGGACATTTGCAGCATAGCCAGCCAATGCGCGCCAATCGAATTGAGTCGGCAGTCGGCGTTTATCGAACGCATCGACAAAGGCGCCCGTTTTATCGACAGCCTGTTAAAAGAAGAAGGCTTTGTTTACGGCGTCACCACCGGCTACGGCGAATCCTGTACGGTGTCCATTCCCTTGCATTTGGTCGAGCAATTGCCCCGGCAACTGTACACATTTCACGGCTGCGGACTCGGTGATCATTTTGATGCCCCGCAAACGAGGGCTATTTTGGCGGCGCGTTTGACCAGTCTGGCGCGCGGTTTTTCCGGGGTGCGCTACAAACTATTACAGCAGCTGGCCGACTGTTTAAAGCAGGACATTTTGCCGTTGATTCCGCAGGAAGGCTCGGTCGGCGCCAGCGGCGATCTGACGCCCTTGTCCTATGTTGCCGCCGTGCTGTGCGGCGAGCGGGAGGTGATTTATCAGGGCGGACGCCAAGCCACGCAAGCGGTTTTTGCCGAGCTGAATATCGAAGCGCTGACGCTAAAACCCAAAGAAGGCCTCGCGATTATGAACGGCACCGCCGCGATGACCGGCCTTGCCTGTCTGGCCTATCAGCGCGCCGAGTATTTATCGCGCTTGAGCACGCGCATCACCAGCCTAGCGTCGGTCGCGCTGAACGGCAATGCCTATCATTTTGACGAAAAACTGTTTTCGGTCAAACCGCACCCCGGACAAAACCGGATCGCCGAACGGCTACGCTCGGATTTGCAATTGCAACACAGTGCGCCGCGCCACGACACCCGCCTGCAAGACCGTTATTCCCTACGTTGTGCGCCGCATATCATCGGCGTGCTGGAAGACTCGTTGCCGTGGCTTAGGCAGTTTATCGAAACCGAATTGAACAGCGCCAACGATAATCCGATCATCGATGCCGAAGGCGAACATGTGTTGCATGGCGGCCATTTTTACGGCGGCCATATCGCCTTTGCGATGGACGCTCTTAAAACCGCCGTCGCCAATCTGGCCGATTTAATGGATAGGCAAATGGCGCAATTAATGGATCCCAAGTTCAATAACGGCCTGCCAGCCAACCTGTCCGGCGCGACTGGCGAGCAAATGGTGTTAAGCCACGGCTTCAAAGCCTTGCAAATCGCGGTGTCTGCGTGGACAGCGGAAGCATTAAAACTGACCATGCCTGCCAGCGTGTTTTCCCGTTCCACCGAGTGCCACAATCAGGACAAAGTCAGCATGGGCACGATAGCGGCCAGGGATTGCATCCGCATTTTGGAGTTAACCGAACAGGTCGCTGTGGCGGTATTGTTCGCCGTAGTCCAAGGCGTGGAATTGCGCGGCAATGTGGATGGGTTAAGCCCGGCTTTACAAAGGACTATTGAGCAATTGCGGGAACATAGCCCGTTTTTGAGTGCCGACCGGGCGTTGGAGCCAGAATTGCGACTGTGTCTGGCGCTGAGCCGCAAACAGCATTGGGTGTTATATGATTAAGCAAAGATGACCAATCTCATAAAAAAGACACACCAAATCAGGCCGAAACGACAGACCTTCCAGGTTTTAAAAACCTGGAAGGTCTAACATACAACGTTCTGAACAGGCGGAATGTTGCACGGATCGCTATCGCTCGAACCGGCTTATTCCGGCCTGCTTCGGGATGAGTGATCATCATGGGGTGTCATTTTTCGGAAATCACTTTAGCGGACGTAAAATCATCAAACAGGTTTTTTAATAGCGGATTGGGAAAGTGTCGTTCGGGGGTGATTGCATAAAAGCGTTCCTTGACTTCTGCAATCTGCACGCATTCGACCAAATGCCCGCTCAGCAATTCGTCACGCACCACTACCGGTGGCACCAGTGTCAACGCGCCGGTTTCACGCGCCAACAGCCTCAACATGGCCATGTCGTCCACTTCCGCAATGATTTTGGGACGGACGCCAGCTTGGTTAAGCAAAAAATCGAAAGCAGTCCGAATTTCGCTGTCCATGGTAGGGACTAATAATCCGGCATGGTGCAAATCGT
The DNA here is from genome assembly GCA_030684815.1 of Methylobacter sp. Taxonomy (GTDB): domain Bacteria; phylum Pseudomonadota; class Gammaproteobacteria; order Methylococcales; family Methylomonadaceae; genus Methylobacter_A. Next base: position 9,883 of record JAUXXQ010000170.1, read on the forward strand.
CTGGAAAACGGAAGTTAGCCGGCGCCGTCTGCGCTTGGCAAACCAGGCTGGCTATTTGTTCATCCAGTAAACGGCATTGCCAATTTCGGTCCAGGGCATCGGGGGCGGGACGGTTGGACAAAATCAAATCTAAGGTATGTTCTTGCATTTGCTGCATCAAGGTTTTAAGACTGCCGGAATGCAGCACCAATTCAATATCTTCCAGCGCCAGCAGCGGCTTGATCAAATCTAACTGAAAGTTGCGCGACAGGGTGGATACTGCGCCGACACGCAATAAAAGCCGACTACCCGCTTCGCGGCGGTGCATAACGCTCAACAGTTCATCACCGGAACGGAAAATGGCTTGGGCATAATCTAAAGCAATGTGCCCCGCTTCGGTCAAAACCAACTGCCGCCCTTCGCGTTTGAACAAATTTTGCCCGAAGCTTTCTTCGAGTTTGCGCAATTGTATGCTCAGTGCGGATTGCGAGATATGCAGTTTTTCTGCAGCACGGGTCAAGTTATTTTCGTTGGCAATGACCCAGAAGTAACGCAGGTGGTGATAGTTCAAGATAGCCATAATCGTTCAATTGTTCAGCAAAAAAAGAAGGGGCAGGATGACGGTAATTGATATATAAAATATAACGAAACCCTATAAATTATCTATTAGATTAAAGTAGTCCGGACTGTTAGTCTATTGTGAAGTCATCACAACCTCCTTATTTTTCATAACGCCCATGCCTCAAACACTTGTCTATAACGACCTTCGTGCCGGTTTTTTTGTCTCCCTGATTGCCTTGCCGTTGTGCCTGGGCATTGCAATGGCTTCGGGGTTTCCGCCGATGAGCGGCCTGATTACTGCAATCATCGGCGGACTCTTGGTGTCCCGTGTCAGCGGCACCCAACTCACGATTAATGGCCCGGCGGCCGGTTTAATTGTGGTGGTGTTCGATTCGGTGCAGACCTTGGGGGCGGGCAATGCTGCCGCCGGTATTGCTTATACACTGGCGGCCATTGTGTTGTCGGGCTTGATCCAAATTGCCCTAGGCGCATTACGTGCGGGCAAACTCAGTGCCTTTTTTCCTTCTTCGGTGGTGCACGGGATGCTGGCGGCCATCGGTATTATCATTCTGATCAAACAAAGTTATGTTTTGCTGGGCGTTCCAGCGGAGACCGGCTCTATTCTGCAACAAGCCATGGCTTTACCCAAGGCAATAAGCGATTTGAACGCCCCTATTGCCATGATTGGCTTGACCGGGTTGGCCATCATGACCTTCTGGCCCATGCTGCCGTTTAAACTCAGCCGCACCTTACCGGCACCGCTTTGGGTGTTGTGTTCCGGTTTGCTGTTGACGCATTACTTCGATTTAGATCACCTACATCGCTACCACTCTGTCGTGACACAGTTTTTGACGCAACGTGAGTTTGTAATCGGCCCTGCTTTTTTACTGAACCTGCCCAGCAATCTACTGGATGCGCTGTATCTGCCGGATTTTGCACTGATTGGCACGGTTAAATTTTGGTTCTGCGTTTTTAACATCACCCTTATCGGTAGCTTGGAAACACTGCTGAGCGCCGCCGCAGTAGACAAATTAGATCCCAGACACCGTTGTTCCGATTTGGATCGTGATTTGATGGCCATTGGCATGGGGAATGCATTGTGCGGGCTAGTCGGCGGCTTGCCGATGATTGCGGAAATTGTGCGCAGCTCGTCAAACATCAGCTATGGCGCGCAAAGCGGCTGGGCGAATTTCTTTCATAGCGTTTTCTTGCTGCTGTTTATCAGCTTGGGTGCGGGTTTGATTCATCAGATTCCGCTGGCTGCACTGGCGGCATTGTTGGTTTATACGGGGTTCAGGCTCGCCTCGCCCATGGAGTTTGCCAAAACATTGAGCATTGGTTTCGGTCATTTTCTGGTGTTTATTGTAACCCTGCTCAGTATTTTACTGACCGACCTATTGCTGGGGGTCTTGATCGGCATTGTCAGTGAATTGGCGCTGCATGGCTTACGGGGTCTAAAGCTTGCCCAGATATTTCAGGCCGCCTATCGTATTGAGGAGCAAGAACCCGGCAATTTTCATGTGCAAGTGCATGGCGCCGCCGTATTTTCCAACTTTCTTGCGCTAAAAAGCATGACCGGCACGTTACCGAAAGGCCAACAGGTCGTTTTCGACTTGAGTGAAGCCAATTTAATCGATAGCACGGTACTGGAATTTATCTATCACTTTTGTGCCGAGTACCGCAGAGGCGGCGGTATATGCGAAATAGACGGCTTACACAAACACCATGCCGTCACCAAGCACCCCTTGTCTGTTCGGCGCGGAATCAAAGCCTAGCCGTGGACTCTATTTTTTACAGGCCATTATCATCAAGGGATGTTATTTCCGGGAAATGGCCTTAAGCCGGGACAGTTTTACCGGCTTAATTAAGTGGGCAGCCGAAAAGCGTTGCCCGCTCTACCGGGCTCGTTTATCTAGCGACCATTGGCCGCCGCCAACAAAAAACAGATAACATGCGCCCATCAGCATCGCCCAATCCAGCCGGGCTTCGTGCATGAAACTCCAGAACCCGTAAGTCTTGAGTTCGCGCACATAAAAAGTGACAGTATCGGTCACCACCCAATCCTGACCCATCCATATAGGGATTTTGGTGGCGGTAATGGCTACCAGCATAATCATGATTAAAGGCACGGCGGCCAGGCGGGTAAACAGCCCCAAAAGAATCAGCGAACCGCAGATAATTTCCGCCCAGCCGACCAATGGCCCGGTAAACTCAGGATATGGAATGCCCATCTTAATAAAACGGCCCGCACCGAGCATCTCGGGATAAATGAGTTTCTGAATACCCTCAGGTATAAACACGCCAGCCAGCGCCAAGCGGATGAAAACCGTCCAGCGCGGCGCGTCAGTGGCAAGCCGGTAGGCAAAGATTTTATCCGTCATCATTTTTCCTCGTTGATTTTTTAAGCACAAAGGGTTCTGTCTTGCAATAGCAGCCAGTTTAACCGGTTTTTGCTACAACCTTTATTTTTAAGATACCCGCCCTACCCTACCGGGCTAACCTTATTTGCTAGATGGCAATTTCAGCATCCCATCCAGGAAAAAGGCGGATTCAACTACCTTGCAAGTATTGCGGTAGAACGCGTTCGAATTTTAAAAATTCAATCAGTATCTATTTGATTTTATTTTAATTTCCATAATGAGAATTGCTGAAGCTGTTACGCGCAATTTAATCATAAAACCGGACTGTATTGCGCCCATCCTCTTTGGCTTGATACATTGCAGCATCAGCCCACTTGAGAATATCATCCGTACTCGTTTTAGGGTCTGCGAACACAACTGCGCCGATACTGGTGGTGCAGCGATGCTCAACCGTGCCGCCTGTCTTCCCGTGAGAATCGAGCGTTAGCAGATAGGGTGCAGACAAGGCGGAGCGAATTTTTTCTGCAACGGTGTACGCGGACGCAATGGCCTTGGTTTTATCCGCATCCAGATCACCGAGCACCAAGACAAACTCGTCTCCGCCAAAGCGGGCTACAATGTCAATCTCGCGTACACAATTATTCAGCCGCGTTGCGGCTTCAATCAGCAGTAAATCGCCCATCCCGTGTCCATGCGTGTCATTGACCGGTTTGAAGTTGTCCAAATCAAGGAACAGCAGCGCGCTATAGCGACCGGTGCGCCGCGCAGAAGCCAGGGTATATTGCAAGCGGTCAACGAGCAGGCGGCGATTGGGTAGGTGTGTCAAAGGGTCATAAAAAGCCAGGCGTCGAATTTCTTCCTCGGCTTCCTTGCGCTTGGTGATGTCGCGTACAACCGCCTGCAGAACCAGCTCACCGTCCAAGTGCATGGCGCTGAGCAACACCTCGGCGGGGAAACTGTTGCCGGTGTCCACGCGCTTATGAACCCATTCGAAATGATGACTGCCTTTATCCATCGCTGCTGTAATGCGCTGGTTTGCCAGTTCCATCGAGTCTGTGCCGCAAGGCTGTCTGGTCGGCGATAAATCGGCGGGATGCATCGCGCAGAATTCTTCTTGCGTGGCACACCCGAAGATTTTCAATGTCGATTTATTGCAATCAAAAAAGCCTTTCTTATTCAGCAACATCACGGCATCGCTCGTAGAGTCATAGAGGGTGCGAAGCTTAGTTTCGGATTGGCGCAATTCTTCATAAGCCCTGATGCGCTCGGAAATATCGCGCCAAAGGGTATGCAGAATCACCTCGCCGTCCAACATAATAGGGGTGAGCATGACTTCAACAGGAACTATGGAGCCATCGGATCGTAAGTGGCTCCATTCAAAGCGGTGAAAACCTTCCCGCTGGGCTATGTCTATCATATACGCAGCCTTCTCATCAGAAGACTGTCCGTCAGGCTGAAAGGCAGGAGATATATCAGCGGGGCTTTGATTTAGAAAGTCAGCCTTTGCAGGATAGGCGAGCAACTTCAAGGTAGCAACGTTGCAGTCTATAAAGCGGCCGTCCTTGAGCAATAAAATGGGATCGCTCATTTTTTCAAAAATGGTACGGAAAATATCCGAACGTCCACTCATCTCATCTACCTTCTGATTATTCAATACATCCACGGAACGACCTAACGTTTTAATTAACCTGAGTTCGGGATAAGAAAAGAGGCAACCTCGTTCAAATTTGAGAGAATAAAAAGTGTCCACATTCTATATTCCCGTCTCGACGAGTTTAACACGCCTATTCTGCGAGACAGACGACTTTTGTCAATGGTTTATAGCCGAAAGCCAGATTGAGGACGGGGGGGACACAGTGCCTGCGGTCTTCTATTTTAGGTTGAGCAATATCCAATGGGCGGCGGTTCATCCCCACGGGTGTGGGGAACGCTACCTTCGGTGTCGATCACTCCAATCTTGAATCGGTTCATCCCCACGGGTGTGGGGAACGCTTGGGTTTTTACCCTTTCAAATATGCAAGTTTCGGTTCATCCCCACGGGTGTGGGGAACGCGGATGGCGGCGGTCAGTGCCCTGAGGGTTGGACGGTTCATCCCCACGGGTGTGGGGAACGCGAAGTGCGTTTAAATCGCTATCAAGAGATTGTCGGTTCATCCCCACGGGTGTGGGGAACGCTTGTTCGGCTTCTGCGGCCGCCCGTTCGCGTTCGGTTCATCCCCACGGGTGTGGGGAACGCATCAGCATTTGATGAGCCGCGAAAATCAAACACGGTTCATCCCCACGGGTGTGGGGAACGCAATGGCGGTGATGATGCCTGCGTTAAAGTCGGCGGTTCATCCCCACGGGTGTGGGGAACGCTGATCCGCCCTTGCGGCGAGTAAGGCCATACGCGGTTCATCCCCACGGGTGTGGGGAACGCCGAATAACCCGTCTTTGTCTACGTCAATTCTGCGGTTCATCCCCACGGGTGTGGGGAACGCTGAGTTGGTGTTAAGGATATGCAGCGGGATGTCGGTTCATCCCCACGGGTGTGGGGAACGCCCAGACCCGGCACAAAGCCACCTAACCGGTGGCGGTTCATCCCCACGGGTGTGGGGAACGCGGAAGCCTACTTGACCAAGCAACAGTTGATTGCGGTTCATCCCCACGGGTGTGGGGAACGCTCACTCAGCAGCAGTTGGTGTTCCAAAACCGGCGGTTCATCCCCACGGGTGTGGGGAACGCGTCATCTTTTACGCTGAGTGCGCGCTGGAAGGCGGTTCATCCCCACGGGTGTGGGGAACGCGGTTTTGCGCCGTTGGATGAGATGACCAGCGGCGGTTCATCCCCACGGGTGTGGGGAACGCCTGATTGGGGTTTTGGCAATATCCTTTCTGGCCGGTTCATCCCCACGGGTGTGGGGAACGCTAAAGGATATGCCAGGTTTGCAATCCAAATGCCGGTTCATCCCCACGGGTGTGGGGAACGCTGCGCATACTGCACCGCGTTTAAATTACTGGGCGGTTCATCCCCACGGGTGTGGGGAACGCCCTCGCCCTGTCCAAACTGGTATAAGTTCGAGCGGTTCATCCCCACGGGTGTGGGGAACGCTAAAACTTGTGATAATGTTCAGACCGCCCCCTCGGTTCATCCCCACGGGTGTGGGGAACGCGAGTTCTTCGCCCTGAACCTCTTGAGCGCCGACGGTTCATCCCCACGGGTGTGGGGAACGCAGATGAGAATTACACTGCTTATTTTAGGAAGCCGGTTCATCCCCACGGGTGTGGGGAACGCACTGATCATAACATATTGTTAATCAATCAAAATAACCAGGCCAACTTTTCCACCAAAAAAACAGCCGTTTTTTACCATTAAATTGTTAAAGAGCATCGCCATCCTGTGTGTCCTCAAGCGGATAAAAAGAAACCAGTTTGAGCCCATCAAACTCGACCGGCAGACGACGGTTTTTACCCAGCGTCAGAAAATCAAAACCCGATTCGGTATTGGTGCTCCAGGTCATAATGGCATTGCCGTCCTCAATGCCATCGACAATTTGCGCCCAAAGCATTTCCCTGACTTTGGCCGACAGATCGCCCACATAAACGCCCGCCCGAATCTCGATCAGCCAAACGGCTAACCGACCCCTTAACCGGGGCGGGACGTTTTCAACTACGATGACCAACATCGCCGATACTCTCAGGGTTAGGGATGGCCGGTGCGATATTTTCTTCAGCCGGTTTGGGCAGTTCAAGCTCACCGGCAGCCAGGACTTCTTCTATGGTGGGGATGATTTTTTTCAGGATTTTGCTTTGCCGGAAGATGTCCCGGCACATCAGCCGCACTTCCCGTTCCGGGTTGTGGTAGTTTTTGGCGGCAATTTTGAACGCATGGGGAATGATGTCGTCAAACTTGAACAAGTCGGCGATGTCGTAGACGAATGATAATGGTTTGCCGGTATGGATAAAGCCGATGGCGGGCGCGTAGCCTGCCGCCAACACTGCCGCTTCGCTAATGCCGTATAAACAGGCGGTTGCCGAACTGATGCAACGGTTCGGCATATCGCCGTTATCCCAGTCGGTCTGGTCGTAATTGCGGCCATGCCATTCCACTCCTGCCTGTTTGGCCAACAACTGGTAAATTTTTTTAACGCGGGCGCCTTCTATGCCGCGCAGTTGTTCGACGCTACGCCGTTCCGGCGGTTTTTCGCCGAAGCGGATTTCGTACATTTTGCGCACCACTTTTAACCGCGCCACATCGTCCAAGGCCAATTTGGCCTGATACAGCAAGCGATCCGAACGCGCGCCGCCCGGCTGGCCGGACGCATAAAGCCGCACCCCGGCTTCGCCGACCCAAACCAGCAAGGTTCCGGCTCTGGCAGCCAAAGCCACGGCGTGATGGGAAACCCGCGTCCCCGGTTCGAGCATGATGCAGGCGATACTGCCGACGGGGATATGGGTTCTAATGCCGGTTTCGTCGATGACGACGAAAGCGCCGTCTTTAACATCGACCTGGCCTTTTTCGATAAAAACCATGGAGACGCGTTCTTTCATGGTGATGGGTTTTAGAGGTGGCAGCATGGTTATTCCTGCGATAAGGCCTTTTCCGCAAACCAAGATACCAAAAAATGAGTAAAATAAGCACCTATTCCAACCCTACAAAAAACCGAGATGACAACAGCAGCGTATTTTGGCCAAGCCGAGCGACAATCTATTAACGAGAGCCACTTATCTG
>JAUXXQ010000175.1 GCA_030684815.1 Methylobacter sp.
CGAAAATGGGCAATAGCGTCTATGCTAATTCTATTTGCGCTTCGTTGCTCTCCAGATCAAGCCGGAAATCATAGTCTATCGGCCCCGCCTCGCTATCCCGTAACTCATACATGCCGAATCGACTAGGGTGTTGCCGGTATGGACTAAGAGCCCGCAATATGTCTGGCGTCAATATCATACCTTCATCCTGCAATTCCTTCAGTGCTTGCGTCATGCTCTTACAATTGTGGAAGATCAGTAAGTTGGCAATCAGGTGATTATATTTGATGACTTTAAGCTGCTCATCCCGTACATTTTCTTGAATCAGGTCAGAGGCGAAGTAGATCCACTGTGCGAACTTGTTAAAGCTCTCGCACCGATTCGTCGCGCTCTGAATCAGACGCCGCAACTCTTCGCTATTCACGTACTCCAGAAGGAAACAGGTACGGACGACCCTGCCAAGTTCCCGAAAAGCGTAATACAATTTGTTTTTCCGACTGGCGGTGCCTAGCTTACGCAGAATCGTCGAAGGTGCGATTTTGCCCGCTTTGATCGACAACGCAATCTGTAGCATATCCGGTAGATGCCGGGAGATCAGCGCCCAATTAATGTTGTCCTTGGCGAATAACTCGCTAATATGGTTATAAGCCTCATCCGAAGAGGGTTTGTAGCACTTCAAATCTTTCCAATTGCGAATACGTGGCATTAGTTTGATACCCAGCAGATAAGCTAGACCGAATACAGGCGTACTTTGCGCCTGTGTATCGCCATGCAGCGTATCCGGCTGAATATCGGATTTATTCTTGGTCAGTCCGTCAAGAATGTAGATCGCCTCCCAAACGCCGCAAGGAATAAAATGCGAGAACAGGGCGATGTAATTGTCGCTCACATGATAGTATGCGATTCCACCCCAGCTACCGTAACGGATGTGGTACTCCGAGAGTAGATTGTTTTCGTAAAGATCCCACAGGGTGCCATCGGCAGCCGCACGTTTTGCATCTCCCCACAGTTTGGGTAACCAGAATCGATTGTAGCCATTAATGACTTCACAGATCGCTGTTTCGAGTTTTTCTGTGGTGACATGCCGTTGATTGACGAATGCTATTTGCCTATCGCTGACACCGGACACACTCTTTGCCACCTGCGTTGGCCCAAGCCCTGTGCCATAAGCAAATGTCGTTAGTATCTGCCGACGATCTTCATCCTCCAGCTTGCTTTCGTGTCCACTTAACGGCCCAAAAAATTGTCCCCAGTTCAGCCACTGCATGGTATCGCCCAGCACATCAAGCATTGACAGGTCGAGTGCCTGCAATTTCCGCGTCAACGCTTCTTCAACGACCCTAAACCCTTTCGGCTCAGGCTTTTTGATAAGCCTTGCCAGTGTTGGTCGGCCATTGACGATATTGAAATTCGTATTACTCAGATAGTCGCGGTCAACTGCATTGGCGGCATCAGTGAGTTGAATCCGAAGATGATCGACGAATGCCTGACTCTCGACCGGCAGACCAACCAGCTCCCCATATTCAGCCAAAGCTTCGTTACACTCATCAGTAGACAAAAGCTGATCGCGGGAATCCGAGTAAGTATCGCTGCCCGGCACACAAATGTCGGCTGATTTCAGTTCCTGAACCAGTTGCCGAAAGACACAAACCTCGAACTGACGGCGGTTTACACGACTCGGCTCCAATTTGCAGTCACTTTCGCCGGTGACAAGTTTCCACCATTTCGCCGGCATCCAGTCCAAATCCTGCGGTGTTAGTACAGTTTCTCCCTTGCCGTTTAACGTGATCCAGTCGGAATGACGACGGTTGTAAGCAAGCACGAAGGCCAAGGCATTTTCAAAGCTTTTATCCTGACTGGTTGCGACGAAGCGAAGCTTGGCCAGGATTCGGAACAGTTCGCTCCGACGAGCTTTAAAATAGCGCCACATGAAACGGCATTCGTTTTTGCCGCCAAACTCTGAGTGAACGCGCGAAAACTCACATAAATCCGGTCGTTCAGTGAACAGTTGGCGGGCTTGAGTAATTTGATCGTCTACCGGTTGGTCGGACTGTAAGAGCGTATCGAGCTGGGCGAATCGGCGCAGAATTTCATCGGTCTTGTCCTGATTGGCCGTCAGGTAATCTTCAAGTTCTGCATCAGCCAGGTGTTGAACTTTCATCATCTGTTTGCAGATCATATCGCACAGATCGTCGGTTACCCGTGCTAATTGGCGCTCAATCAGGGCCAATGAAACGGTATAGCGCTTTTTCACTTCCATATCCGCCATGCTGGCGGCGTCCAGACTTAAGCCTTCCAGGGATAATTGCTGCCGTTTGACAACCGGGATATTGCGTAAAAACTCCTGATTACCAGCCAAGGCCGAAAGTTGATCATAGCGCGTTAGTAGTTCTCGCAAACCACTCTGTGTCACCTTGGGTGCATCGATTTTCAGATCGTTCCACGGGCTGGTTTGGCAGTCTTCGCCGACCAGAAACAAGGCATCAAGTTGGGTGCGCTCAGCGTCACTCAAACGCTCATAGACATCACGGAACAGCGTTCGATAAGTTGCTGACCGCTGATCCTTGGCTTCTCGCAACAAAGTACCGAAGGCTGGCAGCTCGTACCGATACTTTACCAGTGTCTCGATCCCAACATTGATAATATCGGCTAAGTCGTCCTTGGTCAGCGCAGCGTCAACCAACGCTTGGCACAATAGCTTGTTTGCCTCGCTATTAAACTGACTAACGTTCAAATAGCTGCGTATCAGACCGACATGAGTTTTGCGCGAGCGTGAATCGTCGTAGTGCTTTAGCAACTCCCGATCAACGGGGACTTTTTCGATTTCCGCCAAATGGGCAATGATGGCGTCCGGAATTTGATCCGATGTCACAAAGTAGCCCAAACGCTGAAAGGTCTTAAGGGTAAGGAGAAAACCGAATCGGTTACTTTGTCCACGCACAACCTTTGTGCAAAATTCACGCTCATCAGGGGTTGGGGAATACCACCGCTCTAATTCGCCTGTATTGAAGCTGGTTTTTAATCTGGGGTAGGCCGTATCGCTCGCTAGCATGGCAGAAACTCGTTCATTGCTGAACGCTCGACCAGCCTATTCGAGCCAAGGTTTCGATCAGCGTGGTACGTTTTACGCCAAAGTTACGGCAAACTGCGGCCTTGGACATACCACCTTTTAGCGCCGTAGTGATGGCCTCCAATTTTTCACCCACAATGGCGGGTGGTCGCCCACCAATCCGTCCACGTCGTTTGGCAGCGGCCAATCCAGCAACGACCCGTTCCTTTGTTAAAGCTCTTTCATACTGGGCCAGCGCCCCGAATACATGAAACAATAATTCCCCGGAGGGTGTAGTGGTATCCATGCCCTCAGTGAGTGAGCGAAAGGCAACCTGATTTTCTTTCAGCGCATTGACGATGGATAGCAGGTGCGACAATGAACGTCCAAGCCTATCCAGCTTCCAGACCACCAGAACATCACCTGGCTTAACGAACGCCAGGGCTTTCGTTAAGCCAGGCCGATTATCTTTTGCACCGGAGGCATGATCTTCAAATAAATGCCGACTATCGACTCCTGCCGCCATGAGCGCATCGCGCTGTAAGTCGGTTGTTTGGCGATCAGAGTCGGACGATACCCGCATATAACCAACAAGCATGTACGAAAAACCCTTAGCAAGTAATTTGCGTATAGTATGTCATAGCGACAGGGTTTTTCGTACATTTTTAAGGGTGATTTTGGCGGCAATAGTGGCTCCCTATCTAACCAACCGGAAAACAACTGTTTTACGACATCCCAACGATCAGTTCTGAGCATCTCGGCCAGCTTTTCTGGCTCACCTAAAAAAATTTCAACTAGCTTGTAACAAAATCGCACTTCCCCCGACTGATAACTCAGGAAAGCAGCTATGCATTCCTATTCGGTTATCAATTCAAACTACGAGGCTTAACAACATGAACAAAAAAAACTTAGCTCTAACGCTTGGCGGCGCAATGGCAACAATATTAACCGCAAGCCCAATGGTTAACGCACAAGAAAATCCTTTTGGGCTGCAAAAAATCAGTGGCGCACAAGTGCTTGCCGAAGCCGATGCAAAAATGCCTGAAGGCGGTTGCAGCGGCAAACTGAAAGAAGGTAAGTGCGGTGAAGGTAAATGCGGTGCCAACAAAATGAAAATGAAAGAAGGCGGCTGTAGCGGCACTGCCAAGCCTGAAAAAATGAAAGAAGGCGGATGCAGCGGCAAGATGAAAGAAGGCGGTTGTAGCGGCAAGATGTAACACCGCTATCAAGCCGCCAGATCATTTTTTCTGGCGGCTTTTCACTATTAAACAAACGTAGATCAGGAAAAAATTATGTCGCTTATGTGCAATCTGAATGGCCAATGCAGTGCCAAAAAAGGCCTGTGTATTCATGAAAAAATGATGATGGGCGGTATGATGGTGCTTGCCCTGGCGGCAATCGCCCATTGGGTTTTACGCTGGTTCTAAATCACTGAAGAGGGGGTACAAGTGAACACATTTGCTATCAGTGGTGCGGGCTTAGGGCTACGCCGAGAGCTGTTACCGGCTCTCGAATCGGGCGTTCCCGAGGCGATTAAGTTTTTTGAAGTATCGCCTGAAAACTGGATCGATATTGGCGGGCGATTGGGCAAGACTTTTCGCGCCTACACGGAGCGACATCGCTTCGTGGCGCATGGCCTTTCCTTATCCATTGGCGGCCCGGCACCGCTGGATATACCTTTTTTACTGCGGTTGAAGGATTTTCTCGATGAACACAACTTCGCGCTGTACACCGAACACTTAAGCTTTTGCAGTGATGAAGGGCATCATTACGACCTTTACCCTATCCCCTTTACCGAGGAATCGGTGCGTTATGTAGCAGAAAGGGTTTATATTGCACAAGATATTCTTGAACGCCCGATTGCGCTGGAAAATGCCTCTTATTACGTCACGCCGCCGCTTGCGGAAATGGACGAATTGACGTTCATCAATGCGGTGCTGACGGAAGCCGATTGTCTGTTTCATTTGGACGTAAACAACATTTACGTTAACAGCCTTAATCATGGTTACGATGCGACCGCCTTTTTAAAAGGCTTATGCGGCGAGCGCATTGTTTATGGGCATGTTGCCGGGCATGATTTGGATAAATCAGGGGTCATTATCGACACGCACGGACAAGCGGCTTGTGATCCGGTTTGGCAATTATTAGCCGTTGCCTATCAGACTTTCGGCGTGTTTCCGACCTTATTGGAGCGGGATTTTAATATACCGCCGTTAGCGGATTTGGTGGTGGAAGTCGAACATATCGCCGATTTGCAACAGTATTACGGTTATAGCTCCGGCAGCACTCTCAATCATCGTTCCAGACGCGATTCTATCTCGGCAACTGCTCCCGGCGTTGCCCTATCGCCTGCAACCATGCAAGCCGCTGGAGCAATATCATGATGGCTTTTCAAGCCGTGCAGCGGCAATTTCTAGCGCATTTGCGTAACCCTGGGCAACAGCCTTTGCCGACAGGTTTTGACCCACAAGGCGTGGCGCTCTATACCGATTTGCTGTACAACAAATTCAACGACAGCTTAACAACCTGTTTCCCCGTCACACAGGCAATTTTAGGAGAAAAGGCCTGGCAACAGCTGCTTAAAAGCTTTATTGCCCGGCATCGTTGCTTGTCGCCGTATTACCGGCAAATCCCCGATGAATTTATCCAGTATTTGCAAACTGAATGGGTCAACCATACCGGTCTGCCTTATTTGCTGGAATTGGCGCATTTTGAATGGGTAGAGCTGATATTGGCGATTACCGATGCCGAACCCGTTGTTCAGTACGAGACTGCGGTTAATGACTGGTCGGCATGTCACCCCGTTTTTGCGCCGGTCTTGCAGTTGCTGCATTATGCCTATCCCGTACAGCACATCAATGAAAACTACCACGCGACCATGCCTCCGGAACAGGCCACGCCTATTTTAGGGTTTCGGGATAAGGAGGATGCCGTGCAGTTTATTGAATTAAACCCTGCCACTGCGCGGTTAATCGAAATTTTGCACGACACGGATGACAGCTACACCGTCGGCGAAGCAATAGAACAAATCGCCGCCGAGTTACAACACCCTGAACCGTCCGCGTTGTTTGCCTTTGGCGTTGCAACGTTGGCGGATTTAATGCAACAGGGCGCTATCCTGGGTGCAGGAAAGGATTGAGGCTTTATCATGCTATCAAAAACCAACATTGATGACTTTTTACAAACGCTTTACACCATGGCTTTTTTGGTTGAAGCGCGCGATGCTTATACCGGCGGGCATTTGTGGCGGGTATCGCAGTTGACCGGGCGCTTAGCGTTGGCTGCCGGATTGTCGCGTAAAGATGCCGCTACAGCCGCATTAGGCGGTTTTTTACATGACTTGGGCAAAGTCGGCGTACCGGATGCTGTTTTGAACAAAACCGATAAATTGACCGATACCGAATACGCAATTATCAAAACCCACCCGGAAGTTGGCGTTCGTGTGTTGCACGGCCATCCGCTCGTGGCGACTGTTCATGATGCGGTGCTGAGTCACCATGAACGCATTGATGGGCGTGGCTACCCTCACGGTATTGCCGAAAGTGCAATCGCACAGGTGGCGAAAATGGTCAGCCTGGCGGATGCATTTGACGCGATGACCAGCAGCCGCCCGTATCGTGCCGGCATGCCGCTGGATGCGGCATTGGAACAAATCGAAATAAATTTAGGTCGGCAGTTTGATAAAAAACTGGGGGAACGCTTTATAGCCTTAGGCCGTGCCGGCGAATTAAACGCCATTATCGGACATAGCGATGCCGGTATTCCGTTACGTAGTTGCCCGATGTGCGGCCCTGTGGTCGTGGTTAAACGCGGGCAAAAAGCAGGTGATGCCGTGTATTGCCCGGTTTGCGGCAATGGCTTTCACTTGGCCGGACAACATAACCATGCCTTACAGCTTGAACCCAGCCATGAAAAAGGCAGCCCCGCCGATTTAATGACGGAGATAGATTACCCGCTGCTCAATCAACTGATTGAAAATGTCGCCCCGTATTTGTCCACCGGCAAAAGCCATTGGTGGAATTGGCGTGGTGCGTAAAACCCCGAATCTATTTTGCGATGAACATGATGAATGAATCCTGCTCTTCAACAAACTGTGCGGTTTGTCCGCTACACAAAGCAACGCGCAGATTGCTTGAATTTTCCAAGAAAACATCCCGCTGGTTTGAAACTAATACCGCCGGTTTTGCACCGCTGTTGCTTCGGCTATTAATCGCTTATGAGTTTTTGGAGGCGGGATTGGAGAAAGTTTCCGGAGAAAACTGGTTTGCCGATTTAGCGTTTCCTTTTCCGTTTAACTTATTGCCGCCCGATCTGAGCTGGGGGCTGTCGATGGGGCTGGAAATTGTCGCACCGATTGCGTTGATTTTAGGCTTGGCTACCCGCTTTTTCAGTTTTGCGCTGATGATTTTAACCCTCGTTGCCATCGCCGCTGTCCACTGGCCCGCCGAATGGCACGGCTTAGCGCAATTATGGCAAGGCTACGCCATTACCGATCAAGGCTACGGCAATTACAAACTGCCGTTAATGTACTTGTTCATGCTAACCTCGTTGTTATTTAGCGGTTCCGGCCGTTTAAGCCTGGATGCGTGGCTGGAGTCGGTAAAAAGCAATAACACTTGAAACAACGCTATGGTAGCGGTTATCGCCGCCATAGCGTTTCGGGCTTATTTGATGGCTCGGCTCATGTTGCGAATATCACCAGTGGTAATGGCTTGACCGCCGACACCCCACTGGCCTGAGGCAAGGTAAATTTTAACAACATTGTTCGGTACACTGCACAGGGGCATCCCACGCTTCGGATTGAAATGCCGCGTCCAGTGTCGTAGCGCCCATGATGTGATTAGCATAGTTGCTGAGCGTTTTCATCGTTACACCCAGCAGCACATCCAAAGCTTGCTGTGGGGTATAACCGGCTCCTAGAAAATCGCTTAACAGGTCGCCCGCTACCATTCCACGCTGTTTAACCACGGCACGGGTGAATACCGCCAAAGCGTCCAGCTTTGGGTCGGACAATGGCTGTTGTTGCCGTAGTGCTTCAACAATGGCCGACTCGGCTTTTGCCATCCGTTTAGCGATCATTGAATGCGCCGCTACGCAGTAAGTGCAGTGGTTTTCAACACTTGCTGCGAGCAATACAACTTGTTGCTCTACAGGCGTTAACGAGGTTTTTTCGACCAGTGAACCTAAATCAAGGTAGGCTTGCAGTGTTGCCGGGGATTCGGCAAAACGCCCCATTAGATTAGGCACAAAACCGAATTTTTGTTGTGCGCCTGTCAGTAGTGGCTTAGCCGCCTCGGGTGCTTGCGAAATAGAATGAATATTAAATGGGGTCATGATGGTTTTCCTGTGCTGATGAGTTTTACTAAAAATTACAATCGAGGTGCGTATGGGCTTAATAGTTCATTTTGCTGACTCCAAGGTGAATATCGATGGAGAAAGAGTAATCAATTCAACTAATAAAACCCATGCTTGCGATTCCGCCATTGTTGTCCAATCGTTCGGAAAATTTTTATGGATGCTTTAACTGCGCTGGTCAACGCGCTGAACTTGCGCGCCAAACTGGTTTATTCCGGCGGCGTTTGCGGACGCTGGCTGATGGATCACAATTCCGATAGCTCGGTTTGGTTTCATTTGGTCAGCAAGGGCCAAGGCTGGGTGCATTCGCCAAGCCGGACAACGCCGTTGGCGCTGGAAAGCGGCGACTTGGTTTTGTTCCTGCCGCATGCGGCCAGGCACTTTTTGTCCTACAGCGCTGAGCATTTGCCCGGAGACGCTGCCGACACCCGCTTGACCGGCTGGGAGGGCGGTGAATCGGGATTTGTTTGCGGTGAAATCGAGCTGGCTACGCCCAGATCGTTGTTGTGGCAGGCGCTACCGGCCGAAATTGTGATCAAAAAAAATCAAGCCGGTGATATTTTGGCCAAGCTGATTGAGCTTGTCATCAACGAGGCTTCCGCTCAGCGATTTGGTAGCGATTCGGTGGTGGAACGGTTGTGCGATAGCCTTTTCGTGCTGGTAATCCGTCATTGTATTGAAGAAGATTTGGTGCGAGAAGGTGTGTTTGCGGCCATGCAGGACAGACGGCTGGCAACCGCATTGGGCTTGATTCATCAGCAACCGTGGCAGCCGTGGACAATTGCTGAACTGTGTAGCCGATCAGGCTTATCGAAAACCGTGTTATCGGAGAAATTTGCCGCGCTGATCGGCAGTTCGCCGATTGAATACCTGATCGCCTGGCGCTTGCAGATTGCAGCCCAGTGGTTGAAAGAACCCAACATGACCCTAGAAAGGGTTGCCGAGCGTTGCGGATATGATTCAGCCGCCGCATTTAGCAAAGCCTTTAAGCGTTGCTTTAAAATATCGCCAAGCGCATTCCGCCGCATCCCAGAGTAACCGATGGATAAAAACCAGTTAAACGATCACCGAACCATCCTGTTACGTTACGCTTTGTTACAGTTGCACGATGAAGCGGTTGCTGAAGATGCGGTACAAGAAACCCTGCTGGCCGCCTTGCAAACAGGCGATAGTTTTCGTAGTGAATCAGCGTTTAGGACTTGGTTAATCGGCATTCTAAAGCACAAAATCGCTGACCATTACCGTGCGGCTGAACGGCATTATTCACTGGGAGAACCGACCAGCGAAGATAGGGGAGATCCCAACGCCGCCTTGGAGCAATTGATATTCGACGGTAAAGGCCGCTGGATAGGCTCACCGGGTGCGTGGAATAACCCAGACCATGCCTTGGAGCAAGACGAATTTTGGGGCGTGTTTGACTGGTGCCAAAAAAACCTATCCGAACAACACGCGCGGGCTTTTATGCTACGTGAAATGGTCGGACTGGAAACCGAGGAAATTTGTCAGGATATGGCTATTAGCCACAGTGTTTGCCGTGTTTATTTACACCGGGCGCGGCTAGGGCTGCGCGAATGCTTAGAACAACGCTGGTTTACGACCAAGAGAACATCATGAAAACCTGTAAAGATATTAGTTGCCTGTTATCAGACAGTATGGATCGTTCTTTAACATGGCGGGAACGTTGGGCCGTACGGATACACCTCTTCATGTGCCGCTCATGTCAACGGTTTCAGCAACAAATCGGTTTCTTGGGTAAGGCCGCTAGCCGCTATAGGCCTAAAGGTTAGTTGATACAGCATTAAATCTGCTTATCACCTGAGCCTGTTCGCTATTGCCCATTTTCGCACGAATCCTTACGGTTACCCCTAGTCAGGCGCATTTAAAATGTCCAATATCGCTTTAGACTCTTCCAGGGCCATCTTAACTTCATCCAATAACTTATTTAATTCCATTTCAGACGCTTCCGATTTTTGCTCAGGCTGTTTCAGCCGTTGGGCATCATATTTTTTACGTTTGTCGGGATCCGTCAGCACCGCATAGGCTTCATTAATCTCTTTTGACTTCCTGACCGCCTCTTTTTTGTCCCCATGATAGCGGTCGGGGTGATAAATCATAATCAGCGCCTTATAAGCCGCTTTAATGACCGCCAACTCCGCACTGCCAATCACACCTAATATTTTGTAGAAATCTTTTTGTGCCGCTTTCATTAAATGTCCTAGCTGGTCTGAAACCTCTTCCTTCAGGGAGGTTAGTTAAGTTTTTGTTATGCCGCAATTAAAGTAACGTCCCATTACTTGCAGGCGGATTTAAGTCGAACAAGCGGTCAAGCGCGGCATGGACATCATCAATGCCGGTTTTTTTCAAGGCTGAAAACAGCTGTACTGTTAACGGAAAATTAGCCTCTTTTAACTCATTTTGTACCTGCAATAAGGTATTTTTAGCCGCCCCGTAATTCAACTTGTCCGCCTTGGTCAGCAAAATATGCAGCGGCAAACCGGTATGTTCGCACCACTCAACCATCTGCCAGTCGAATTCGGTCAAGGGATGGCGCACATCCATCACCAAAATAATCGCGCACAACGATTTGCGCCCGGTCAAATAGGTTTCCATCAATTCATGCCACTTTTTCTTCACGGCCAACGGCACTTTGGCGTAGCCGTAACCGGGCAAATCGACAAAGCGCCGCTGTTCATTAATTTCAAAAAAATTAAGCATTTGCGTCCTGCCCGGCGTCTTGCTGATCCGCGCCAGCCCGTTTTGCCGGGTCAATGTGTTGATCGCGCTGGATTTGCCCGCATTCGAGCGCCCGGCGAAAGCCACTTCCAAGCCCTGATCCGGCGGCGTATCACGCAGATGCGGCGAGCTATTAATAAATTTTGCCTGGGTGTAAACTGGATTCATGGTTGTCTCGCTTAGCGTTACTATTTAGAGTAAAATTCGATTGTGCGCAGCAGCCTATATAACGATAAAGACTGCCATAAATTTAACCATTCCGAAGGGGAATTTGATGAAGAAAAAATTGCAGGTACTTTCAATTTCTCTGGCGTTGGCCAGCGCTACCGGTATTTTACATGCAGAAGGCAATATTGACGCAGGAAAACAAAAGGCCGAGTCTTGCGCCAGCTGCCACGGTGAAGGCGGTAACAGCATGGTGCCGACATTTCCTAAGCTTGCCCAGCAACACCCTTCCTACTTAAAACAACAATTAAACGCCTTTAAAGACGGTAGCCGCACCGACCCGATGATGTCCGCGATGGCTATGTCCTTATCCGATGAGGACATAGCCGACATTTCCGCCTACTATGCAACGCAAAAAATTTCCCCAAACACACTGCCTGTGCCGGAAACTGACGATGACGCCGAACCAACGGCGGAGAGCAAAGCGGCGGTTCAAGAGCTGATTGCCCAAGGCGGCGATTTATACCGCAACGGCAACCTGGCCAGTGAAGTGTCTGCCTGCATCGCCTGCCACGGGCCTTTTGGCGAAGGCAATAAACCGGCTTCATTCCCGGCCTTAAGATGGCAACATGCCGATTATTTAATCAAAGCGCTCACTGATTTTAAAACCGGCGCCCGTAGCAATAACCCCGAAAACATGATGCACATGATTGCGAAAAAAATGACTGCCAAAGAAATACAAGCCGTTTCTTACCGCATCTCAATGATGAAATAAACGCCACTTGCACAACACAAACAAACCTTAAAGAAGGCCATACCCATGTTGAAAAGAATCACCCAATCCGGCATCCTAATTGCCTTGTTTTTTTGCGCCACAATGTTAAAAGCCGAACCGGTAGGCTATGAAACCCTGTCACCGGCACAACCTACCCGCAACCCCGAAAAAATCGAAGTCATCGAATTCTTCTGGTATGGCTGCCCGCATTGTTACAGCCTTGAGCCGCTGATGGGCGAATGGCTAAAAAACCTGCCGAAAAATGTTGACTTTATCCGTCAACCCGCCGTATTTAGCGAATTGTGGGGCAAACATGCCAAAGCTTATTTCACCGCTGAAGCGCTGGGCGTCGTCGATAAAGTCCATGGCGACCTTTTCGATGCCGTCCAAAACAAAAAACAAAAACTAGAAACGGAAGATGAACTGGCCGCATTTTTTGTTGCCCACGGCGTCAACAAAACCGAATTCCATGACACCTACAATTCTTTCCTAATTGATGCAAAAATGCGCCAGGCCGCCACCACAGCGGGCCGTTATGGTGTAACCGGCGTCCCCGCCGTCATCATTAACGGCAAATATAAAACCAATGGCCCTTTGGCCGGATCGCATGAAAAAATGATAGAGGTCATCAACCAGCTGATCCAACAGGAAAGCCAAGCCAAATAATTGCCCACAAAAGGCACACGGCCCTAAAACTATTGATGGGCTTTAGTCGCGGCGTAGGCGCCGCCTATGCCGCGACTAGCGATACGCATTTGTCCCGTTATCCCGCCGTTGTTTTTGCTGTGAATGATGGGCAACTTTCTACAACCATCAGGAGGCATTCTTTCTCCGAAATCACCCTCATTAATCATGAACAGGGTTTATCATGAGTTTTTTTAATAAAAAAGCCGTCCCGGATGAATGGAAACAAAAATATTTGGCGCTGCATGGCGAACAGGAACGGTCAGGAAAATCATACCAAGAAAAAGAAGATTTGCTGTGCAAGACCATCATCCGCCTGACCATTGCAACGACTGGGCTCGATGCCCATCTCGACCCGCACCTGCAAAATATCCGCGACCAATTGAAAAACGGCATCAATAGCCAGGGCCTCAAAGATGAGCTCGAAAAATTTACCGCATCCGTCGCCCAAATCAAGCATGCGCCCCCTCAAAACCGGGTGGCAGACCCCAGCCTGCTGTTTGATTTTTTGCTTCGGCACTATAGCGGCCCGACGCAACAGCTCGCGCTCAACCGGCTCAAGAAAAAAGCCGACACCATCAAATTCGAAACGACCAGCCAATTATTCAGCGCGATTTATGAAGCCATTAAGCCGGACAGCGCAAACGCACATGACATCGCCGACCACGTCAACATAGGCGTAGTCAGTAAACAACTGTTAACATTGCTGGAAAGCATCGAAATCCCCACCCTCTTCGATAAACAGGCGCAAGCGACCAAACAATTGCTTGCCGCGCCCGGACAGACAGCCGCAGACTTTGAACCTATCCTGGACAAATCCTTTAAACTGCTGCTCAAAATTAAACAACATAACCAATCGGAACAGCAGGACATCGACCAATTTTTGTCCCACCTTACCGAACAATTGGCGGCGCTGGACATGAGCGTAATGGGAGCCAGCTCCGTCGTGCAGGAATCGGCCGAAAACAGGAGCAAACTGAACAAATCGGTTTCCGAACAAATGGAAAAACTCCAATTGAGCTCGACTAACGCCACCAAACTCGAACCCTTAAAGGAACTGATCACCAGCCGCTTGGCCAATATTGCCAGGGAAATCGAGCAACACGGCCAAAAAGAAGCGACTTGGCGGCAAAGGAACCAGCAACAACTCGACGACCTAGTCAATAAAATAAAAGACATGGAGTCGGAATCTTGCGAACTTAAGTCGAGGCTAAAAATTGCCAACAACCAGGCCTTGCGCGACGCCCTCACCGGCCTGCCCAACCGCAACGCCTATAACGAACGCTTAGAAATCGAGTTGGCGCGCTGGAAGCGCTACCATACCCCATTAAGCCTCATCATCTGGGATATTGACTATTTTAAAAGCATCAACGACAGCTATGGCCATAAAGCCGGCGACAAAGTACTGCTGTTAATTGCCAAACAACTGTCCGAGCATTCCCGCGCAACCGATTTTATTTCCCGCTTTGGTGGCGAAGAATTTACCATGTTGCTGCCGAACACCGACGTAAAATCAGCATTAATCTTGGCTAACCAGCTCAGGCAGATCATTGAAAACACAGGCTTCAATGCCAACGATATGTCCGTTATCATCACCATTTCCTGTGGCGTCACCGAATTCATCGGGAATGACACCGATGAAACGGCATTTGAACGTGCCGATCAGGCGCTTTATCAGGCGAAAGAGCAGGGGCGGAATCAGTGTTGCGCCTTGTAGGATGCCGGGCACGAAATTGGCAGCGGTGTACGGAGTCCGTGTTAGGTGATTTCCGGGAAATAAGGCTATTTTCAGGAAATCGCCTTAATCAGTGATTATCTGTCTCATCCGTGTCATCCGTGTTCTACTTTTTGGCTATCAACTTAACACGGGGCAGACCTTCCAGGTTTTTAAAACTTGGAAGGTCTAACTCGCAACGTTTTGAAAGATAAAGCTTGCAGTTTTTTGGCACGGAATAGCTGCCGCTGATTGCAAAAACCGAAAGCTTGGACGTTTAAAGTATAAGCCGCAAACCGGCGGCAAGTTGCGTAAAACCACAAGCCAACCTACACTAACAGTTGATTTCACTGCCGCTCACCCTATTCAATGCCGAACTCAAAAAACGATAAACTTATCGTCCTTGTTGAAAAAATGCCCGCCTTCCCCAAAAGCGTCCAGCAGATAGTGCAATTGACCTCGGACATTAACGCCTCGGCCAAAGACATTGTCCGCGTTATTGAATGCGATCCAGTGATGACCGTTAAAATCCTCAAGGCACTGAACTCACCTTTCTACGGCCTGCCCAATAAAACCACCTCAGTGCAGCGCGCCGTCGTGCATATCGGCCTTAACACCATAAAAAACATAGCCTTGGGTGTTGCTGCAATGGGCATAATAAAAACCAACAATAAAGCCCATTTCAACACTTCCGATTTCCTGCTGCATGCCCTGGCCACCGCAGCCATCAGCAAATTGCTGGCTGAGCGCCTTGGGCTGTCCGCAACCGAATGCGGCGACAGCTTTGTCGCCGGCTTACTGCACGACTTTGGCAAGGTCGTCTTTGCCGAATTTATGCCCGAAGAATTCAAACTCGCACTGGAAAAAAGCAAGGCACAACAACTGCCCCTGCATCAGACCGAGCTGGAGTTTATCGGCCTTAGCCACGCCCAAGCAGGCAAACTGCTGGCCGAAAAGTGGGAACTGTCGGAGCCGTTAATCAACGCCATCGCCTACCATCATGAGCCGGAGCACGGCGAAAACGTACTGCGGGACTGCGTTTTTGCCGCCAACCAAATCAGCAAACACATGCACTTTGGCGATGGCGGCAACCCGCAGATAGACGCGTTGCCGGACAGCCTAGTTGCCCGTTTTGGCTTACCCCTTACCGATCTGTGCGCCAGCCTGGGCGATTTGGACGCAGTAAAAACCGAAGCGCAATCTTTTATCAACGAATAAAACAGGAAATAACCATGAAATTCAAATTCTGGGGCGTGAGAGGGTCGATACCGACACCGGGAGCCAATACCGTCAAATACGGCGGCAACACCACCTGTATAGAAATCAGAACCGACGCCAACGACCTCATCATCCTCGACGCAGGCACCGGCATCCATGCCCTGGCGCAGAACCTGCTCAAAGAAATGCCCGTCCAGGCGCATATCTTCATCACTCATACCCATTGGGACCACATCCAAGGCCTACCCTTTTTCATCCCCATATTCATCCCCAACAACCATATCACCCTTTACGGCGGCGTCGACCCGGTCACCAACGAAACCATCAAGCGCGCACTGTCGGTACAACTGCAGTACAGCTTTTTCCCGATCCGCGAAGCGCAGCTGAACGCACGCATAGACTACAACAGCATCAAACCCGGCCAGCCCATTAAAGTCGGCAGCGCCACCATCACCCCAATCATACTGAGCCATCCGGTACTGAACTTCGGCTACCGCATCGATAGCGACGGGCAATCGATTTTTTTCACCGGCGATTACGAGCCGCAACTCAACATTTACGCCCCTGACGACGACGAATACGAAGAATTCCAAGCCTTTGTCGACGCCAAATGGGACGAAATCGTGCGCGCCATGAACGATGTCGACGCCTTGATTGTCGATGCCTCCTACACCACCGAAGAATACGCCGCCAAACAAGGCTGGGGGCATGGCACTTATGATTCAGCGATAAGGCTGGCGCAAGCTGCACAAGCAAAAAAACTGTATTTCACCCACCACGAACCCACCCGCACCGATGCCAGCCTTGAAGCCATTTACCGCAGCATCGTGCAAAATAACCCGGACACCGGCTGCGAATTGCTGCTGGCTCAAGAAGGCATTGATATTGTTCTGTAAGCAGCCGGGCGACTAAGGCGATTTCCTGAAAAAGACAGACCCAAAATTGCCCACGAAAATTTCGTGGCTGTTGTGCTAAGGTTGTGCGGCTACCCACTTAAGCCGGGACAGTTTTAAATGGGTGGCCGGGAACGCCAAGCCCCAGCTTGGCGCGAACACTCGCCAAGCTGGGGCTTGGCGTTCCCAGTTTGTCCCTGCTTAAGTGGGTAGCCGGTTGTGCTAAGCGTGACCCCTATTTTTTACAAATCATGATCATCAAAGGATGTCATTTCCCGAAAATGGCCTTAAGCAAGAAATAGGCCGAGCTACAGACCTTCCAGGTTTTAAAAACCTGGAAGGTCTGACATGCAACGTTCTGAACAGGCGGGATATTAGAGGATATAGGCCGGAATAAGGCGACCCAAACACGTAGCGCGAGGTGGCGAGTTCGGGAGATGAGTGGCGGAGGGAGGGCGAGGTTATCGCCTTAATCTTTTTTTGTCTCAAACAGCATGTGCGCCATTTTCTTTGCTTTGGTTTTTAAATAGCTGACGTTGTCATCATGGGCCACGGATTCGACCGGAATGCGGCCTGCCACGTTAATACCGAGTTTTTTCAGCTCTTCTATTTTCTTGGGGTTGTTGGTGATCAGTTCTATCGACTTGATGCCCAGGTCTTCCAGCATGAGTGCGGCAATGCTGTATTCCCTTTCGTCGGCGAGATGGCCCAAGTGGATGTTGGCATCGACAGTATCCATGCCTTGATCCTGCAAGTTATAGGCCTGGAGTTTCTTTAATAAGCCGATGCCGCGCCCTTCCTGGCGCAAGTAAATCAATACGCCGAAACCGGCCTTGTTGATCATTTGCAGCGCCATATCCAATTGTTCGCCGCAATCGCAACGCCTTGAGCCTAATACGTCGCCGGTAAAACATTCGGAATGGATACGCACCGGCACGTTCTCTTTGCCTGCAACAGCGCCTTTAACCAGGGCGATATGCTCCTTGTCATCAATGGTGTTGCTGTAATAATGCAGGATGAACTCGCCGTGTTGGGTCGGGATTGGTGTTTGTACCAGGTTTTCTAATTGAGGCTTCACGTAAATAACTAATCCAAAAAAATTCTTTGTATTTTAACCAATTCGACGCCCGTCACGTTAAAAAATTCTCCTTGTTCTTGCGCGAAGCAGGAAGCGGCTTTTTTTGGGTGGAGTACAAACCTAGGTTTGTACTCCGCATTCTTAGCGTGGGCAGGGTTAAGAGACCTATTTTCGGCTTTTCGTGCTTTTTGCAGACAGTTATTTGGCTTTATTCCTTATGCCTTCATTTTCTTTTCCAGCTCTTCCTGAGTCAAATGCCGCACATCCTCACCTTTGACCATATAAATCAGATGCTCGCAAATATTGCAGGCATGGTCGCCGATACGTTCCAGCGAACGGGCAATCCACAGCACGTCCAACATGCGGGTGATGTTGCGCGGGTCTTCCATCATCCGGGTAATCAGCTGGCGGATGATGCTGCCGTATTCGCGGTCGACGTTTGCATCCAGGCCGGTGATGGTGGTCACGTCCTCGATGTTCATCCGGGCAAAAACGTCGAGCGCGCCGTGCAGCATTTCCTGAACCAGTTCGGCCATGTGTTCCAGCTCATAATATTGGTCATGCTTGCTGTCGATGCTGGACAGCTGTATCGCCATTTCGGCAATACGCTCGGCCATGTCGCCGACACGTTCGAGTTCATTGATCACTTTGATGACGGTGATTAACAAGCGTAAATCGAACGCCGCAGGCTGCCGCAGCGCCAAAATCTGCATACATTCCTGGTCGATGGCCATTTCCAGCGCATCGACCTGATTGTCCTGTTTGATGACCAGCTCGGCCATTTCCATATCGCCGGTAGAAAATGCGGTCACCGCCATTTCTATTTGCTGTTCAACCAAGCCACCCATGGTTAAGACTTTGTTGCGCACGTCTTCCAGTTCCTTGTTGAACTGGCCTGAGATGTGCTGCCCTATTTTGCTGTTGTCCATTGTCTGCTCCTTATGTTCGATCCAAGTTAGCCGTAGCGACCGGTGATGTAATCTTCGGTCTGTTTTTTTCGTGGGTTGGTGAACAGCTCGCTGGTCGTGCCCATTTCAATCAATTCGCCCATGTACATGAAGGCGGTGTAATCGGACACCCGCGCCGCCTGCTGCATGTTGTGGGTGACGATGACAATGGTGTATTTTTCTTTCAGCTCGTTGATCAGTTCTTCAATCTTTAAGGTTGAAATGGGGTCCAGCGCCGAGGCCGGTTCATCCAGCAACAGCACTTCCGGTTCTATCGCAATCGCCCGGGCAATGACCAGCCGCTGCTGTTGTCCGCCGGACAGCCCCAGGGCATTATCGTTCAAGCGGTCTTTGACTTCATCCCATAATGCTGCGCCGCGCAAGGAGTTTTCGACCGTTTCCTCCAGGATGCGCTTGTCGTTGATGCCCTGGATTCTCAGGCCGTAAGTGACGTTTTCAAAAATCGACTTCGGAAACGGGTTGGGCTTTTGAAACACCATGCCGATACGCCTGCGCAAGGCGGCGACATTAACCGATTTGTCATAGATGTTTTCGTCATGCAACAGCACCCGGCCTTCGATGGTGACGTTATCGACCAGATCGTTCATCCGGTTGATGCAGCGCAGCAAGGTGGATTTGCCGCAACCGCTGGGGCCGATATAAGCGGTCACTTTTTTCTTGGGCATCTCCATGCTGACGCCATGCAAAGCCTGCTTTTGCGCATAAAAAAGATTCAAGTTTTCCACTTTGATGCAAGGTTCAAGCGGCTGATCTGTGTTTTTCTGACCTTGTAAAATTGAACTGACATCAATGCTGTGCGTACGTGTGTGTTGTGCTGTCATTTTCTTTAACCTTCCAGTGCCCGGTATTTTTCCCGCAAATGATTCCTGATTAAAATGGCTGATAAATTCAGTCCGACAATGACCAGTACTAACAATAATGATGTCGCATAAACCAGGGGTCTGGCCGCCTCCACGTTGGGGCTTTGAAAACCGACATCATAAATATGAAAACCTAAATGCATAAATTTTCGGTCTAAATGTAAAAACGGATAATTGCCGTCCAGCGGTAAGGTCGGCGCCATTTTTACCACACCGACCAGCATCAGCGGCGCCACTTCGCCCGCCGCACGCGCGACCGCCAAAATCAGGCCGGTCATCATCGCAGGACTCGCCATCGGCAATACCGTCAGCCACAATGTTTCCAACTTGGTCGCGCCCAGCGCCAGACTGCCTTCACGTATCGATTTGGGGATACGCGCCAAACCTTCTTCGGTGGACACAATAACCACCGGCAAGGTCAGCAACGCGAGTGTAATCGACGCCCACAGCAACCCCGGCGTACCGTAAACCGGTGCCGGTGCCGCTTCCGGAAAAAACAACTGGTCGATGTTGCCGCCCAAAATGTACACAAAAAAGCCCAGACCGAACACGCCGTAAACGATTGAGGGCACGCCCGCCAAATTATTCACCGCAATGCGGATCAAGCGGGTGATGAAGCCCTGTTTGGCGTATTCGCGCAAATACACTGCCGCAATCACGCCGAACGGGGTGACGATAATCGACATCATGATCACCATCATCACCGTGCCGAAAATGGCCGGAAAAATGCCGCCTTCGGTATTGGCTTCACGCGGGTCTTCACTTAAAAATTCAACCAGTTTGATCCCGTAATGGCCTATTTTGTCGAACAAGCCCATAGTGTTGGGCTGGAACACCCGGACAATTTTAGCCAAAGGAATTTGGACTTCCTGACCGCTGCCGGTTTGCGCAAGCAAACTGTCGCGTCTTATTTTTTGATAAAGCTCAGTGAGCTGCGCCTGATATTTTTTGTAAGTCACTTCCAGCTCTGCTCTTTCAACAGCCAGTCGCTGCTCGGCGGCGGCATCCCAGCGCTTTTCCAGTTGCAGTTTTTTCTGCTCCAGCCGTAACTGTTCCAGCCGGTAGTTAATCGCACCGACTTCTTTTTTTTCCAGATGGGCGATCTCGCTGAAAACCGCTAAAGCGTCTTCTATCCGGCTTTGCGCAAGCGGCCACGCATCAGCACCTTCGGCAATGATAGTGCCGTTTTCTTTGACTGCCAGCAGCCGACCGTAAAAATTGCCCCATTCGCGCCGTTCCACCACCATCAGTTCGGGCGGGGTCTGATGCTGCTTAACATTACGTTCCAAAATCCAGCGAAAGTCGTTGCGGGTGACATCGCGGTTACCCGTTTTAAGCAAGTATTGCACCAGTGTGTCTTCATCCTCGGCCATGATGTGGCCGGTAGATTTGGCCATTTCCGCTGGCGTGATACTGGTGTCGACATGTTCGCCAATCAGGGTTTTGATTTGCCCGTCCTCTTCCTGATAGGTGAATTGGACAATTTCGGACGGCCAGAAATGGCCGACGCCACGCACAACAATCAACCCCAATACGCCGATGACCATAATAAGGCAGGCGCTGACCGCCGCCGCGTTCAGCCAAACCCAGGGCGTGCCGCTTTTAAACCATGTTGTAATCATAATAATCTGCTCATAATGAACTGTATTTTTCACGTAAACGCTGACGGATAATTTCGGCCAACGTATTAAACACAAAGGTAAACATAAACAACACCAGCGCCGCTAAAAACAGCACCCGGTAATGGGTGCCATCCACTTCCGATTCCGGCATTTCCACGGCGATATTGGCGGCCAGTGTCCTCATGCCCTGAAA
Organism: Methylobacter sp.; assembly: GCA_030684815.1. Taxonomy (GTDB): domain Bacteria; phylum Pseudomonadota; class Gammaproteobacteria; order Methylococcales; family Methylomonadaceae; genus Methylobacter_A. Next base: position 21,287 of record JAUXXQ010000175.1, read on the forward strand.
CACGCTTAAATCCATCACCGGCGTATTGCCGGTGGCCATCAAGACGATCATGGTCTCGCCAACGGCGCGGCCGAAACCGATCATAATGGCGGAAAAAATGCCCGGGCTTGCGGTCAACAGCACCACCCGTATCATGGTTTGCCAAGGTGTCGCGCCCAGCGCCAAAGAGCCGACAGTCAAATGCTTGGGTACGCTGAAAATCGCATCTTCGGCAATGGAGAAAATGGTCGGAATCACCGCAAAACCCATCGCCACACCGACCACCATGGCATTGCGTTGGTCATAGCCGATGCCCCATTCGGCCTTAAACCAGTCACGCAACGTGCCATGAAACAAAAACGCTTCCAGCGGCACGCTGACCTGAAAGGCAAACCAGCCGCTGAACAAAATAACCGGGATCAATAACGCCGCATCCCAGCCTTCGGGCAGCTTATGGCTAATCGACTTGGGTACAAACTGCCAGACAAAGGCGAACAGCATCACACCGACAGGTACAATCATCAGCATCGCAAACACGCCGGCCAAATGCTCTTCCATAAAAGGCGCCAGCCAAAGGCCGGCCAGAAAGCCCAAAATGACCGTCGGCAGTGCGCCCATGATTTCAATGGACGGTTTGACATACTGGCGCATTTTCGGTGCCATAAAATAAGCCGTGTAAATCGCCCCCATCAGCGCCAACGGTATCGCCACCAGCATCGCGTAAAACGCCGCCTTCAGCGTACCGAAAACCAACGGCGTCAGGCTGTATTTAGGTTCGAAGTCATTGCTGGCGGAAGACGATTGCCAAATATAATCAGGTTTCGGATAACTTTGATACCAGACTTTTTGCCACAACGATTTGACCGATACTTCGGGATGCGAGTTATCGACACGCCAGAAATGCAAAGTGCCGTCCGCTGCCTGCAGCAACAGCGTATTGGCACGCGGCGACAATACGGCCGCCATCGGCAATGCCCCGCCAACCTGGACTTTAACCATCTCCCGCTCGGCAGTTGAATGATAAATGCCGACCACGCCATCGGCATCGGTGGTCATAAAACCTTTACGGCGTTGTTCGGCATTAATCGTCAACACGGCTTTGTCGGACACCTTGAATGACCTGATTTTTTGCATCGCCGGACGGTTCAGCTTGTCCCTGACCATACTCCATTGCGACACCAAACCGCTGGAGTCGCCGATCATCAAGGAAAGATCGCCGTTTAAAAAAGTCACGCTGGTGATGCTCTGTCCAGCATCCACCACATTCTGTTGCTGCCTCAGGCTTGGGTTGCTCTTGTTACTGATATTAAAAAAACCCATTTGTCCATCGTTGCTGATCAGGTATAAATTAGACTCTTCTTTGTCGATCAAAATATCGGCAACGTCCGCCGCCGATTGTTCCAAAACAGCATCGGTGCGCGTTAAAGCGGCTTCATCGACAAATAAGGATTGTTCTTTCTGGAAATTGACCAGGCGGATTTTCCCCAAGTCTTGCTCGGTATCTGCCGTTTTTGCCACAATCGTCGATGAGTCTTGGCCTACCTTGACCGCTATTTTCTGTAACGCGGCACCGGCCTCGTCAATTAGCAACGGTTGTTCGCCTAGCGGATAGGTAAGCGACGGCGTGATAAGCCGGACATTATCAGGATAGGTGACCTTATACTGATGCTTAACGACAACCGCACGGCCATCGCTTAAACCGTAAATGACCGCACCTTCATTGACCGGGCTGCCTTGGGCAAAACTGGTAATCTCGGTGCCTTCAGGGATGGCAACGGCGTCTGTCAACAGCGTTTTTCCGGTCGCGGCCTCGAAAAAAACCACCTGCCCGCTGTCGGTAAAACGCGCGGCGAGCTCATTTTGTTCTTCCATTTCCAGCAGCAGCGTCTTGCCTAAAGCCGGTTCCGGCACCGCGTATTGGCTGACCGCTTCGGCGTTAGCCGATATGAACAACGGATAAACCACATACAGCAAATAAAAGAAAATCAGCACCACCGCAACGATGACGCCCAAACCGCCTGCTACCACACCATAGCGCGCCAGGGCATCTTTAATGAGCCGCCAACGCTGGTAATATTCACCGGAACTGAGTTTTATCGAGGGAGGTTGTTTTAGGGGCGTGTTTATTTCTGACATGCTAAAGCTACTAGAAATTAAATATAACAATGATAATAAAAAAACGGCCAAGATTCACAAAGTAAATCTCAGCCGTTATTTTTGTCCGATGTGCCTTTACTCTCTAAAGGGCGCAATAATAACACATTCAGTGCAACATCCTTGTCTGCGCATCCTTATCTAGCACTGAATTTAATCAGTGCATTTATTTCAGTTTATCCAATATCTTGTCGACCACTTTGGCTGGTAGCGGAATATAGCCGTCTTTGATAACCCCTTGCTGCCCGTTTTTTGACAACACCATTTTGATGAACTCGTTTTCCAGCGGCGCCAGCGGCTGGTTAGGTTTTTTGTTGACGTACACATACAAATAACGCGTTAACGGGTAAGTGCCGGCCACCGCATTTTCAGGTGTCGGCTCGACAAACGTCTCGCTGCCTTTTTTCGCAATAGGCAACATTTTGATGCCCGATGTCGAATAGCCCAAACCGGAATAGCCGATACCGTTGACCGATGTGGTGACGGACTGGACTACGGAAGCCGAGCCGGGTTGCTCATTGACATTGTTTTTAAAGTCGCCTTTGCATAAAGCCGCCTCTTTAAAATAGCCGTAAGTGCCGGAAACCGAGTTGCGGCCGTACAACTGTATGCTTTTTGTCGCCCATGCCGCAACACCGGCATCGCCCCAAGTTTCAATGCTTTTGTCGCCGCCGCATCTATTAGTGGACGAGAAAATGGCGTCAACCTGTTCGATAGTCAAACCTTTGATTGGGTTGTCTTTATTGACCAGAACGGCCAACGCGTCAATCGCCACCGGCACAGCGGTCGGCTTGTAGCCGTATTTGTCTTCAAACGCGACCAGCTCGGTATCCTTCATTTCACGGCTCATAGGCCCCAGATTTGACGTGCCTTCAGTCAATGCCGGCGGTGCTGTGGAAGAACCGGCCGCCTGAATTTGAATATTGACGTTAGGGTATTCGCGGTTGAATTCTTCCGCCCATAAGGTCATCAGGTTAGCCAACGTATCGGAACCGACGCTGGACAAGTTGCCGGAAATGCCGCTGGCTTTTTGATACTCGGGCAGCCCTGGATCAACCGTTTGCTGTGCAGCGTTGGCGTTAACGCTGGTTAATGCCGCAAGAGCCAAACCCATCGCGGTGGCTAATGATTTAGTTTTAAAAGATAGTTTCATTATTAAACTCTCAAGGTAATTTAAATTGTTGCCATTATCTAAATGATATGTGACAAGAGTATGTCAAGATAGCTTTTTTTGTCATATTAACCCTGTTAACAGCCGTAGTTGGGCAGGCCAACTTTAACCGGCAAGCCCCACCTAATGCCAGCCGCCATATTGCGTGGTCGGATCGCCGCGCCAGCCTGTCGTCGTTTTATTGGCGTCGGGTGTGTGTACCGTGCGTTCGGCCGCACGGGTCATATTGGCATGGGTGTAACCGCCCATTGCTTTTGCGGCGGCGGCAATCGCTGTCGATAAGGGGTTAATCTCGTATTGGGTGATACTACTATGCACGACAGCGGCAACCAACTTTTCGCCGCCCGATTCAGCAGAAAAGGTCAACAAAATGGGCAGTACGGTGTCGGCAGGAATGTCCACGCGGTAATGCCCATTGTCTACAGTGACCTGGGTAATCAACTGGCCGTTTTCAGCATTCGCTGCCACAGTGCCGGTTTTAATCAAACCCTTGTCATTGCTGACCGCGCCCTCCAAAACAGTCGCTTGGGCGTATTTTTTGACCACGGTGGGTCTGGATGTTGCCGGTTTGGGGTCTTGTCCGCAAGCAGAGACAGCCAAAGCGCCCAAAATCACCAGTAAAATCTTGGATAAAAGGGTGCGTTTCATAAAAACCTCTCAATCAGAAATTTTAACCAACCAGCCATCGCTGCCCTTGCATTTGCCTTCGGCGCTGACATTGATGCGCACAAATTGCCCTTTTAAGGTCTCCGGCAATTGGCCGGTTACGGCATAGCGTTTAGGGCTGAGCTCTTTCACGGTAATGTCTAACGATTGGTTTTTGATGCTGGCGTTAATGCTGGAAGGGTCGGGAATACCGGCAACCACAAAAGAAAAAGCCGCGCCGGGCGCAGCTTCTGATTTATCAGCCGGATTAAAATGGGTGAATTCCGGTTTTTTACAGGCCGATTGGCTGTTGCCGCTACCGTAAGCCCAGCTGTGACCGGACACGGCGATGAGTATCAAGAAGGATAAAATGCGGGTTGGTTTCATGGTTCACCTCAAGGTTTTGTCAGGACAATAAAAAGGCATCCTAAGATGCCTTTTTGCTTAGCTTAATCGTAACTGTAATGTTTGCGCAAAGGCTTAACAACTTGCCAATGGCTATTGAGGCCCTCAGGAAAAACCACCAAGTCGCCAGGAAGAATGCGTACAGGCTCGCCGCCGACGGGGGTGACCAGAATCTCGCCTTCCAGGATGTAAGCGGTTTCAGTCTCGTCAAAGTCGATGGTGAATTCGGAGACTTCTTTCTCCCAAATGTCCCAATTGGCTACATTCAGCTCTTTTAAGCGCTCTTCATTAGGGTTATGTTCAATTGTAATTTGCGGCATGAGTTTCCTACATTTTTAAGATGATTAAAAAATTGCGCGAGCCCAATAATTTAAGATTGGGCAGCGGCTAAAATTGTAACGATTCAACTGTTAAAAAGATAGGACGTTGGCACTATCCTGCTGCCGCGAGAATATTTTTACTGATTTTTTTCACTTCGGGGCAGTCGATGCTAAAACGCTGCACCTGTTCGCCCAGTTTTAACGCGGTCAGTTGGCCGCCCCACAGGCAGCCGGTATCTATCGCGTAACAGTTCGGCCCTTCGTGGTAACCCAACGCCGACCAGTGGCCGAAGATAATACGCATATCCATGCTTTTGCGCTTGGGCGCATCAAACCACGGCACCAGGTTTTTGGGCTGTGAACCTAAGGGGCCGCTATGGATAAAATCCAGCCGCCCATCAGCATCGCAATAGCGCATTCGGGTAAAGCAGTTGACGATAAAGCGCAAGCGGTTAAAGCCTTTCAAATCGGACGACCAGATATTGGGCTTGTTGCCGTACATTTGTTTTAAAAATACCTGATAATCGACGCTTCTTAACGCTTGTTCCGCCAACATCGCCATTTTTTGGGTGCGTTTAAAATCCCACTGCGGCGGCACACCGGCATGAAGCAGGCAGAAATCGTCGTTAAAATGGAACAGCGGCCTGTGCCTTAGCCAATGGATTAACTCGTCACTGTCCGGCGCTTCAAGTATCGGCAGCAAGGAATCCTTTTTACGGGCAATTTTAGGTGCGCAGGACGCCGCCAATAAATGCAGGTCATGATTGCCCAGCACAGTGACGGCGGCATCGCCCAGCGATTTGACAAAACGCAGGGTTTCCAGCGATTTGGGGCCACGGTTGACCAGGTCACCGGCAAACCAAAGTTGGTCGGACTGTTCGTTAAAAGCGATGGTGTCGAGTAGCCTTAATAATTCATCAAAACAGCCCTGAATATCGCCGATAGCATAAATGGACATCGCTTAATGCAGGGTTCTGGGGATGGATAAGGTAAACCTTGGCACATCGGCCAGGAAGTTGTCGCCGTCATCCGAGTGCATGGTGTAATCGCCTTGCATGGTGCCGACCGGCGTGGTGATCATCGCGCCGCTGGTGTAACGGAACGACTCGCCGGGCTTAAGATAAGGCTGTTCGCCGATGACGCCTTCGCCCCTAACTTCCTGCACTTGGCCATTGGAATCGGTGATCAGCCAATGCCGTTGCAACAGCTTGGCCGGCACTGCCCCGGCATTGGTGATGGTGACGGTATAGGCAAAGACATAGCGGTTTTCGTCAGGAGACGACTGCGCTTCTATAAAAAGCGGGGTCGCTTCAACTATTATTTTGTTTTTTGGGTTCATTATTGGATCATATAGGTTATGTGTTGATTATTTCATCGTAACTTTTCATTAAACGCAAGTAGCCATTTAATATGAAATATAAAGTCTATTTTTTAACCCTGCTTTTTGCCCTGTCGCAAACGGCTTATGCGGAGGATGCCAACGCCTTATTTGCTGCGGCAATGTCCGGCAAGCTGGAAAGGACGGGGGCGTTACTGGCTCAAGGGTTGGACGTTAACAGCAAAACGGCCGGTGGCCGCACCGCGCTGATGGCAGCAAGCTTTAACGGCAACCTGCGTATTGTTAAATTACTGTTGGGCTATGGTGCAGATACTAGCATGGCCGATGATTTTGGTGTCACTGCGTTAATGGATGCGTTGGTTTTTGGCAATGAAGACATCGTCAATTTGCTGATTGCCGCCGGTGCCGATGTCAACGCAGCGGACAAGCAAAATTTGACCGTCATGGCCCGGGCTAAAAAAATGGGCCGTGAAAAAATCATTAAAATCCTGGAAACAGCCGGTGCGCAAGAAGAAGCGGCAGTACCGATAGAAGAAGCGAAAGCCGCAGATGTGGGCGCAAAACCAGGCGGCAAAAAATAAAGCCGCCGAAACTACTCAGGCGAAAAAAGTAATAGGACTCGGCAATTTACCCATACAACCCGACGAATAGCACTGAGCCAAGTACGACGCTAAGTAGGTAAGCCTATTTCTTTTAACATTTACATTGGAGTCCAATAGCTTTAGCTATTGGGAGTAAAACAGCTAAAGCTGTTTTACTCCCAACTTGTTTGTTAAGAAACTTTTGCATGACTACTTATCCGGTCTTGACCAAGTGCTTGCTGAAGCAAAGCCGGTATGAACAATAACCGTCTTGCCGATTATCTTGGCCCACGGATTAACTGCCAGCCAATTATTTCATAAATTACAAACCGATTTAAGGACAACACAGTGCATATTCACATTTTAGGTATTTGCGGCACATTTATGGGCGGGCTTGCCGTGATTGCGCGGCAATTAGGCCATCAGGTCAGCGGTTCCGATCAAAACGTGTACCCGCCGATGAGCACGCAGCTTGAGCAACAAGGCATCGTATTGATGGAGGGCTATAGCGCGGAAAATCTGGCTAATAAACCGGATATCGTGATTATCGGCAATGCGCTGTCGCGTGGTAATGCTGAAGTCGAAGCGGTGCTAAACCTGGGATTGAAATATGTATCCGGCCCGCAATGGCTAGCCGAACATGTGCTGCAAGGCAAATGGGTGTTGGGCGTTGCCGGGACGCATGGCAAAACCACCACCACCAGCATGTTGAGCTGGATATTGGAATATCAGGGTTTTAAGCCAGGCTTTTTGATTGGCGGCATCCCGCTCAATTTCGGCATTTCGGCGCGGCTGGGCGAGTCCGATTTTTTTGTCATCGAGGCCGATGAATACGATTCGGCGTTTTTCGACAAGCGTTCAAAGTTTGTCCATTACCGGCCTAGAACCGCCATTCTGAATAACCTTGAGTACGATCATGCCGATATTTTTCCGGATCTGGATGCGATTAAAAAACAGTTCCATCATCTGGTCAGGACGGTGCCCGGCGAAGGCTTGATTATCAGCCCCGAAACCGATGCCAATATCAATGATGTGCTGACTATGGGCTGTTGGACGCCAGTTGCCAAAACTTCGATTAATTCTGATGCGCAATGGAACGCACAATTGATCAACAGCGACGGGAGCCGGTTTTCGGTGGCATTTGAAAATGAAGAACAAGGCTGTGTCGAGTGGCCGTTAACCGGCGAGCATAATGTCTACAACGCGCTGTCGGCAATCGTCGCTGCCCGGCACATCGGCATCAGCCCTAAAGATGCGATAGCCGCATTGGGACAGTTTAAAAACGTCAAACGCCGGATGGAAGTGATTGCTAAAATTAACGGCGTGACCATTTATGACGACTTTGCCCACCACCCGACCGCGATACATACAACACTGGACGGCTTGCGCAAACAAGTCGGGTCAGAGCGGATCATCGCCATCGTCGAACCTCGCTCGAACACCATGCGCTTGGGCGTACATAGCCAAACACTGGCGCAATCGTTAGCCGATGCCGATGTAGCAATTATTTATCAACCCGAGGCGTTAGGCTGGGATTTAAGCGAACTGAAAAAATACGCCGCGAATATCGAAATCTGTTCGTCACTGGATGACATTATCGCTAAACTCAAGTTTGAAGCGCGTTATGGCGGGCATTTTGTGCTGATGAGCAACGGCAGTTTTGGCGGAATTTATCAGCGCTTGCAGGATGCTTTGAACGGCTGAACTATATAATAGAACACGGATGGCACAGATTTGACGGATTTTTTATCTGTGTTTATCAGTCGAATCCGTGTTCTATTTATAATTTTCAAATACAAACATAAATCCAAATGCACATACAACAAGCCCTGCAAGCCCTTCTGAACAAACAAGATCTCAGCTCTGAGCAAATGCGCGCCGTGATGCGGCAAATCATGAGCGGCAACGCCACCGACGCACAAATCGGCGGTTTTTTAATCGCGCTGCGCTGCAAAGGCGAAAGCGTCGACGAAATCGCCGCCGCTGCCGAAGTCATGCGCGAACTGGCGGATAAAGTCGAGGTTAGCGGCGCGCACGTCATCGACACCTGCGGCACCGGCGGCGATGGCGCTAATACCTTTAACATTTCCACCACTTGCGCGTTTGTGGTCGCGGCCGCTGGTGGACAGGTCGCCAAACACGGTAACCGTTCGGTGTCGAGCAGTTGCGGCAGCGCCGACTTGCTCGAAACCGCAGGCGTCAATCTGGATCTCAGCGCCGAACAAGTCGCACACTGCGTTAATGACATCGGCGTCGGCTTTTTGTTCGCGCCCAAACATCACGGCGCGATGAAATACACCCGCAATGCACGCCGCGAAATGGGCGTTCGCACTCTGTTCAATCTTTTAGGCCCGTTATCCAATCCTGCCGCCGCGCCCAATCAATTAATCGGCGTGTTCGCGAAAGAATGGCTGGAACCACTGGCGCATGTGCTGAAAAAACTCGGTAGCGGGCATGTTTTGGTGGTCAATGCCGACGACGGCCTTGATGAAATCAGCATTGCCTCGCCGTCAAGTATCGCCGAACTTAAAAATGGCGAAGTCACTACTTACCGCGTTACCCCGGAACAATTCGGCTTTCAACGCGCCAGTTTGGACGAATTGGCGGTTGATGGTGCAGCGTCGAGTCTGGTGATGGTAAAATCGGTGCTGGACAATAAAGCCGGTGCGGCCAGGGACATTGTCACGCTCAATGCCGGTGCGGCCATTTATGCGGCCAATATTACCGATTCGTTAAGCGCAGGCATAGCACAAGCCGGACAGCTGATTGCCAGCGGTGCGGCTAAAGCTAAATTCGATGCGTTGATCGCTTATTCAAAAAACTTATAAAATAACTAAAACCATGACCGACACCCCTGACATCTTAAAAAAAATCCTCGATAAAAAAGCCGAAGAAGTCGCCAAGCGCAGAACCGGCATGACCATTGCCAATCTGGAAGACATTACCCAAAGCGTAGAAGGCCCACGCGGATTTTATAACGCCCTGCAAGCCAAAGTCTTGGCCAAAAAACCGGCGATTATCGCGGAAATAAAAAAAGCATCACCCAGTAAAGGTGTGATCCGGGAAGATTTTCAGCCTATCGCCATCGGCCAGGATTACGCTATGAATGGCGCTGCTTGTCTGTCGGTATTAACGGACAAAGATTTTTTCCAGGGCTCGGAAGTGTATTTGCAAATGGTCAGGGAACGCTGCCCGCTGCCAGTGCTACGCAAAGATTTCATGATTGACCCCTATCAAATTTATGAAGCCCGCGCTTTAGGCGCCGATTGTATTTTGCTGATTGTTTCCGCGTTAGACGATGGCCTGATGCACGAACTGTCTGATGTAGCGACGAGACTGGGCATGGATGTATTGGTGGAAGTGCATGATGCGGAAGAACTGCAGCGCGCGTTAACGCTGGATACTAAATTAATTGGCATCAATAACCGCAACCTTCGCACCTTTGAAACCTCATTGCAGACGACTTTGGATTTAAAGGCAGCAATTCCTGCAGACCGTATCATCATTACCGAAAGCGGCATTCATAGCCATGAAGACGTGCAGTTAATGCTGGATAACGAGGTTTATACGTTTCTGGTCGGTGAAGCGTTTATGCGTGCGGAAAGTCCAGGGCAGAAAATGAAGGAGTTGTTTGGCTTATAAGACGGGGATATGTTGTTGATTCCTGTCATGGCGAACAAGCCATGAAAGGAACCAACTTGTGCGGTGTTTTTCCAGTGAACTAGAAAAAATGCTTATTTTGCTGCTTCAACAGATGACGTTGCAGCAGGTTTGCTAGGGCCTACACCTGATTCGCCACAAGCGGCAAGTGTTGATACGGCAACCATTAACAACAAAAACTGGCTAATTTTTTTCATAGAATTATCTCTCATTACGACAATTAAAATGCCTCCGCTTTTTTATAAAACAGAGGTAGGAAGGGGACGTTAAAGTCCTTGATGTAGCGGGTTCAGTATGACAGTTATACACCCATATATCAAAACTATTACGGGCCTAAAGCCCTAGGCGCTGACCATAAAGGTTTCAAAAATTGAATGCTGTAAATCCCATTGGTGTTTTCGATTCCGGCGTTGGCGGATTATCGGTGCTGCAGGAAATTCGGCGGGCGCTGCCGGGGGAACATCTGTTGTATGTCGCCGACTCCGCCCATGCGCCTTATGGCGATAAATCCCAGCAATTTATCGAGGCCCGTTCCATTGCGATCAGCGAATTTTTGCTGAGTCAAAACGTCAAGGCCATTGTTGTTGCCTGTAACACAGCAACCGGCGCGGCGGTGACAACATTACGCTCACATTTCACGATGCCGATTATTGCAATGGAGCCTGCGGTAAAACCGGCCGCCGCACACAGCCGAACCGGCGTAATCGGCGTCCTGGCCACCCATCGAACATTGGCCAGCGCTAATTTTGTACGGCTGTTTGCGCGCTACGGTAACGAGGTGCAGATAGTGGGACAAGCCTGCCCCGGACTGGTCGAGCAGGTGGAAGCGGGCGATTTGTCCGGTGCTAAAACCCGGCTGTTGCTGGAGCGTTATCTGCTGCCATTGCTGGAACAAAATGCCGACACGATAGTGCTGGGTTGTACCCATTACCCCTTTTTGGCGTCTTTGATACAGGACATCGCAGGGGCTGGTGTGGCCGTGATAGATTCCGCCGCCGCTGTAGCGCGGCAACTGCAGCGGCGTTTGGAGGTTGCGAATTTGCTGGCGGATGCCACGAAAATAGGCACTGAATGCTTTTGGACGAGCGGTTCAACCGAGAAAGTACAACCGTTAATAAGCCAGCTATGGCAGGCAGAGGCTAACGTCAGCGCCCTGCCTTTAAGTTAAACGCTAATCCCTGACAAAGGATCGCCGGTATTTTATTCGCTAACCGCTTTGTCAGAATTCAGTGCGTTCCAGCCGATTACGATTCTGTAGACCAGCAACATCAAGGTTGCAATCATAATAAACACGCCGATGCCAAAGCCAAATGTCAATCCCGACAATGCCGCGCCGGCTAATGTTATCCACACGGTTTTAATTTGCCAGTCAAAGTGGGATTCGAGCCAAGTGCCTTGGACGTCATTGCGTTTAACGAAGTTGATGATGACGCCGACCAGCAACGGCAAGCCGGCAAATGCGAAAGCCAAAACCTGGCATAAATACACAATTGCGGCCAATCTTTTTAACGGGCGCAATGTTTCATCCATTGGGTTAGTCGTTTCTTCATTCATCATGCACCTACCTTTTTATTTGCTGTTAGGCAACCGCGAAGCTGCGCTGCCTTAACACTCAATATAGGCCTTATTTTTAGTAAATCAATCTTAGCCTGCTCATTTTAAGCTTAAAATCCAAACTCAGACAGGCCGGGATGACCCTCAGGCCTAGGGCCTTGCGGCCAATGGAACTTCCGCTCGGTTTCGTCAATCGGCAAATCGTTGATGCTGGCATGACGGCGCGCCATTAAACCGTTTTGGTCGAACTCCCAATTTTCATTGCCGTAAGAACGGAACCAATTGCCGGACGCATCATGCCATTCATAGGCAAAACGCACGGCAATCCGCGCTTCGTGGAAGGCCCAAAGCTCTTTAATCAGGCGGTAGTCCAGTTCCTTAGCCCATTTTTGCCGCAAGAACTGCACAATGCGCTCGCGGCCGCTAAAAAACTCGGCACGGTTACGCCATTGGCTGTCAATGCTGTAGGCCAGCGCTATTTTTTCCGGGTCATGGGTGTTCCAGGCATTTTCGGCTGCGCGTACTTTTTGTGCTGCGGTTTCGGCGCTAAAAGGCGGCAATGGCGGGCGGCTATTTTCAGTCATGATCAATCCTCTTTTATTGTTGTAGGCAACCTTTAGCTAAACTAAAGTGATGATGCATTGGTTTATTTGGATTATTTCAGTTCGGTTAAAGGCTTAAACTTCGATTGACAGGTAAGGTATTTTCCAAGAAATAACATCCCTTGATGCTCATGGGCTGTAAAAAACAAAGTCCACACTTGCGCCACAAAAACCACGAAAATTTCGTGTTTTTTCGTGACTTTTGTGGACAATTTCAGGAAATCACCTTAAACAGTGTCCTATCCAATAATTTTTAGCGGTCGCTGAGCCGTGACCATTTTTAATAGTTTTTTTCGCGGCTTTCGTTTTTTGTCGCCCTTGTTTTTCTACACCCGGTTAGCTTATTTTACAAGCCTTATACATCCCATCCAACACCAGTGAATTCGGGCTGACCATGCCGATAATCTTGCCGTTTTCAATGACCGGCGCCCTGACCAAATTATAATCGGCAAATAAGCGCGAACAATAACGGATGTCCATATCGGGGCGCACCGAAATCACCGGCTTGCTCATGATTTCATACACATTGACCCGGTTTGGCGCACGGTCTTTGGCCAGCACATGGCGGGCAATATCGCCGGAATTAATCATGCCGTATTCATCATCATCATGGCGTTTATTGACAACCAGCACGGCGGTTTTCAGCGCTTTCATTTTTTTCAGGGCATCTTCTACCGTGGCAATGCCATCAATGGTGCCGAAATCGGTTTTCATCACATCCTTAACACGGATGACAATGCGCGGCTCAATCATATTTTTTATCCTCAAGTTCTTGGGTTAAGAGTTCAACCTGATGCATGACGCCGACGGCATCCTCAACATCAATTTGGATGGCAATACCGGTGCCGGGTTTGGTGTCGAATTCTGCAACCTTGGCAATGGTTTCCAGAATCTGCCGGCTAAGATGTTCCTCAACTAAAAAAAACAACATATCACGCTGGCTTTCCAGGGTCAGGCCGAAAAATGTTTTCGATTGCTTGGTGCCTTCGCCCCGGGCATTATTGACCACGGTTGCACCTTTAGCGCCGTTTTTACGGGCGGTCTCAAGCACCAGGTCAGTTTTGTCGTCTTCGACAAAGGCAATAATTAATTTGAAATGCATAGTTTTCCTCATGGTTTGGATGAAAGGCTGCGTTTATTAAGCCACTGCGCGATTTGCGCATAAGCCAAAACAGCAATAATAGGCGATAAGCAGGCAAAGGCAATCAAGCCGAAGCCATCTAGCAAAGGGTTGCGGCCGGGAACGGTCGAAGCCAGACCCAAACCCAAAGCAGTCACCAGCGGCACGGTGACCGTTGACGTGGTGACCCCGCCAATGTCATAAGCCAGACCAATCATTACTTTTGGGCTAAACAGGGTTAGCACAATGACAATGATATAGCCCGCGATAATAAAATAATAAAGCTCAATACCGACAACGATTCTATAGGTGCCCAAGGCTAAGCCGATAGCAACGCCGATAGCAACGGTAATGCGCAAACCCCAGGCACGGATAGTGCCGCCGGAAATCTGTTCGGCTTTCATCGCCACCGCCAGCAACGACGGTTCGGCCAGCGTAGTGGCAAAACCGATGCTGGCCGCAAAGATATACACCCAATAATAGGCTTGCCAGGCCACATTCTGTTGCGCGGGATCTATCCCCAAAAACTCCGGCGTGGTCAGTTGGTTGGCCATCAGCGTCCCCAGCGGAAACAGCGCCATATCCAAGCCTTCCAGAAAAAAGGCAATGCCAAGCAGCACATAAATAAAGCCGACCAGCATTTTTTTCGGATGCGCCACCGGTTTGCGGATAACCAGCAGCTGAAAGCCGATAATAATCGCGGCAATCGGCAAAATATCGCGGCAGGTTTCCAGCAATACCTGCCCAAAATGGTTTATCCATTCGCTCATATCATCATCCCGTAAGCCATCACAAAAACAATCGGCATTAATGAGGCAAAGGCAATCAGGCCAAAGCCGTCAGTTATCGGATTGCGCCCCTTAATGGCGGTGGCTAAACCCACGCCCAACGCCGTCACCAGCGGCACAGTAATGGTTGACGTGGTGACGCCGCCGGAATCGTAAGCGATACCAATAATTTCAGGCGGCGCAAACGGCGTCATTGCGATCACCCCGCAATAACCGCCGATAATCAGGTAATACAACGGCCAGCCCCGGATAATCCGCAACACACCGACCAAAATGGCAATACCGACCGACAGCGCCACAGTCAGGCGCAGCCCCATTGCATAAGCATTAACCGCCTCATTGCCGGGCTCAATAATACCGGCTTTCGCTGCAATATTGGCCGCTTCCTGGGCGACCGCGATCAACGCAGGTTCGGCTATCGTGGTGCCAAAACCCAAACAAAAAGCAAAGGCCAACAACCAGAACAAACTGCCTTTGCGGGCAAAGGCATAAGCCATCGATTCACCAATCGGGAACAAACTTTGCTCAAGCCCCTGAATAAACAAGGTAAGGCCGAGCACCACAAAAAGAGTGCCTACGATTAAATTGCCGACATCGGGAATAGGCTGACGGATCACCAACACCTGGAATACTAAAACAACTGCAAGAATCGGCGCCAAGTCCAAAAAGCTGCTGAATAGTTGTTTAATAAAAGCGTTTTTTATCATCCAAACTCCTGTCTGGTTTTTTGTTAATCGATAACATCATTATCGCTATAAAAAGCGGTTGAAAAAAAGCGTTTAATGCCATTAACCGGGTCGGTAATATAACAGACCGCATTAATTTCTGGCTATAAGGCAATTTTCGGGGAAGGGCGATTGTGTTGTAAGTCGGCCGTAATTCCGGCTTTTGATAAAAAGGAAATATAGTGGCTAAACGGACAATTTGATGTGAAGATTGCTTCACTTCATAGCTTAAAAACGTTGCCCCAACCCATGCCTGATATTCCCCAATACGGCCACAGCACCAACCTCATTGGCTTGGCGACAGCCTGCATGGCCAGCCATGCCTTTAATGACAACCCCAAACCGCTGCACATTGCCGGCACCCGCGAATCGGCTTCGGGTTTGTTTGGGCAATTGGCCGCACAGTCAACGCCCGAAGACTGCGGCCGGATATTTCAGGACTATATGTGTGTCGTTTTCGGCTTTGAAACAGAGCAACGGCTGCGGAATGACCATTCAGGAAGGCGGCGTTACCGCAACAGTTATCTCCGCTTAATTCAGGATTGGGGGCGGGATTCCAATAACGCCCAAGGCGCGGTGTTTAAAGGCTGGGTCGAAAGCCGCTTCGGACTGTTTCCTACCTATCACAAGCAGCGCATAGCCGGATTCAACAGCAAAGATTGGATCATGTATATCGAAGAAAAGATGAACAGCCGCTATCACAACAACTGCATTTACATGCAGCTGGACTTGCTGTACGAATATTGCCAATGGGTTATCGAGCGTTTCCAAATCCCGGCAGCAACCCATAAAACGCTCTATCGCGGAGTCAATTCACTGGACGATGATTGTCTGGTTCTGGGTCAAGATAAAACCCATAAAATTGTGCGTTTTAATAATATTGTGTCCTTTACCGACCGCCGCAGCATTGCCAGCGAATTCGGCGCGTATATCCTGGAAGTTGAAGTGCCGATGGTTAAACTGGTTTTTTTTAATGAACTGCTGCCGCACCACGCCTTGCATGGCGAAGCCGAATATCTGGTGATCGGCGGCGATTACCGGGTCAACGTGCAGCCGTGAAATGCCCAACTTCAAAACGTAAGCCTGCCGATTATCGCACCGGGTTACAATACAGAACACCATCAAGATATTGAGTAACAATCATCAATGAAAGACCAGGATAAATATAAACAGCACAGCGATTTGGTTTGGACAATCGCTAATCTTTTGCGCGGCCCCTATCGCCCGCCACAGTACCGAAGAGTGATGATCCCACTCACCGTTTTACGGCGCTTGGATTGCGTGCTGGAAGACCGCAAGGACGAAGTCGCCGCCCTGTATAAAAGGCTCAAGGAAACCGATGACGCCAAGCCCGATGACAAACGCATGGGCGACGAAAGCATCGAAAAAATCGTCTTTCAAAAAACCGGGCTCAGTTTTTTCAACAAAAGCGGTTTGTCGTTTCTTACCATTCTGGCCGACCCCGATCATATCGCCCGGAACCTGAGCTATTTCATAGCCGGATTTTCCACGCGGGCTCGCAGCATCCTGGAAAAATTCAAATTCGACGAAGAAATCGACAAGCTGGATGAATCGAACCGCCTGTACGAAGTCGTCAAAGCAGTTGCCAATGTCGATTTTCATCCCGAACGTATTTCCAATATCGCGATGGGCTACATCTTCGAGGATCTGGTCAGGCGTTTTAACGAACAAGCCAACGAAGAAGCCGGGGATCATTTCACCCCGCGCGAAGTCGTCAAGCTGATGGTCAAACTGCTGTTCACCGGCGAAGAACATATCTATAAAGCCGGAAAAGTCATCAAAATCTACGACCCGACCTGCGGCACCGGCGGCATTCTGTCGGAAGCGGAAAACACCATTCTGGAAGAAAACGACCAGGCCAACGTCGAACTGTTCGGTCAGGAATACAACCCGGAAGCCTACGCCATTTGCGGCTCCGACCTGATGATCAAGGGCGAAGACGTCAACAACATGATCTTCGGCGATACCCTGGGAACCGGCCGACCCAAGGAAGGCCAATGCGACGGCGACGGCCATCCGGACGAACATTTTCACTACATGGCCGCCAATCCGCCGTTCGGCGTGGAATGGAAACCGGAAAAAGATCATGTCACTCGCGAACATGAAACCTTCGGCTTCGATGGCCGCTTCGGCCCCGGCCTGCCGCGCATCAACGACGGCGCGCTGCTGTTCTTGCTGCACATGATCTCAAAAATGCAGCGCCCTTCGTCTGCCTATCGACTGCCTGCGCCCGGCGGAATAAAAGACGGGGAAGGCTCGCGCATCGCCATCATCTTCAACGGTTCGCCGCTGTTTACCGGCGACGCAGGCGGCGGCGAAAGCAATATCCGCCGCTGGATCATCGAAAACGACATGCTGGAAGCCGTGGTCGGCCTGCCCGATCAGCTTTTTTACAACACCGGCATTTATACCTATATCTGGATCGTCACCAACCGTAAAGCGCCGCAACGCCAAGGCAAAGTCCAGCTGATCAACGCGACCGACTTCGCCTGGAAAATGAAAAAAAGCCTCGGCAACAAACGTAAGAAAATCGGCGAAGGCATTGACGGCGAACCCGATCATATCAAGGCTATCACTGAAATTTACGGCGCGTTCAAACAGGATGAGCAGCGCACGCTGAACGGCATCCAATCCAATATCGACCCCAACCGCGATCAAAACAAACCGGTAGTCGTCAGCAAGATTTTCCACAACCAGGATTTCGGCTATTTCAAAATCACCGTCGAGCGCCCGTTGCGCCTGAACTTTGCGGTCACCGGCGAGCGCATCGAAAAAGTGCGGCAAAGCACTTTCTTTGAAACCTTGGTGGTATCCAAAAAGCGCAAGGATAAAGACAAAATCGCCGAAGAGATGCTGGCAGGCCAACAAGCTCAGCAGGAAATACTGCGCGTTCTGGAAAGCATGAAACCGGATTTCGCCAATGGCGAGCTGGTTAAAGACCGCGCTTTATTTGAAAAACAACTGGCAAAAGCCTTCAACAATGCCGACGTAAAGCTGGAGGCCGCTTTGAAAAAAGCGCTGCTGATTCCCGGTGTTTTGGCAGAGAAAGACCCGACTGCGGAAGCTTGCCTGGATGCCAAAGGCAACCCCGAGCCCGATCCCGATTTGCGCGACAGCGAAAACGTGCCGTTTCCCGGCGCGTTGTTGGCTAACGGCCAACGCGACAGCGACAATGCTTTGATCGGTTTACCCTTACCGCTGGATTATGAAACCGCAAAGACTAAAGGCAAGGTCGATAAATCGGCATTGCTGGCGTTGGTGCAGGGGCATTGCGAAGCTTATCTGGCTGAAGAAGTTTTGCCCTATAGACCCGATGCCTGGATCGATCACAGCAAGATTAAAGTCGGTTATGAAATTCCGTTTAACCGGCATTTTTATCAGTATGAACCACCGAGGGAATTGAGCGAGATTGAGGGTGATATTAAAGGTCTGGAGGAAGAAGTTTTGGGAATGCTGAGGGAGGTGGTTTAGTGGCCTACTCACCTTATCCTCAATACAAAAAAACTGTTGCTTATTGGATTGATAAGCGCCCAGCACATTGGGAAGAAAGAAAGCTCAAATTTTCAGTCACGTTAATCAACGAAAAAGTAGATGCAAGAAACTCTTCACTAGAATACTTGGGACTAGAGCACATCGAACCGTGGACTGGTAAAAGAATTGATGGCATCGTTTTTGAAAGCGATGGGGTTGCCTCAGGGTTTGAGAAAAATGATGTTTTGTTTGGTAAGCTCAGACCATATTTAGCAAAGGTTCACAAAGCTGAAAATGACGGTATTGCGACTACCGAAGCTTTAGTTTTAAGAGCCGACTCTATAATTAAGCCGGAGTTTCTAAAGTATTACTTACTATCCAGCGACTTTATCGACGTGGTAGATGGTTCTACATATGGCTCGAAAATGCCAAGAGCCAACTGGGATTTTATTGAAAATCTTTCAGTTCTGTTACCTCATCTTGATGAACAAATAAAAATCGCCGATTTCCTCGACCACAAAACTACTCAAATCGACCGCCTGATCGAAAAGAAAAAAGCCCTGATTGAAAAACTCAACGAAAAACGCATAGCCTTGATTACTCAAGCGGTTACCAAAGGTTTGAATCCCGATACCCCTACGAAGCCTTCAGGAGTGGAGTGGTTAGGCGAGGTGCCAGAGCATTGGCAGGTGCGACGATTAAAGCTTTTAGCAGTTGAACCGCTCAAGTACGGAGCAAATGAAGCTGCTGAGTTCACAGATCGCGACTTACCGAGATATATACGTATTACAGATGTGAGAGAGGATGGAACTCTGCATGATGAAACATTCCGTTCTTTACCAGAAGATACAGCCGAGCCTTATCTGCTAGATGAAGGGGATATTTTGTTGGCTCGAAGCGGGGCTACGGTAGGCAAAAGTTTTCAATACGAAAAAAGCTGGGGTATTGCTGCTTATGCGGGTTACCTGATACGTTTCAGAGCAGATTCAGGCTTAATAAATTCCACGTATGCGTATTTCTTTTTTAAAACGGCAAGCTACTGGGCAAACATTAATTCGACGCTGATTCAATCGACTATTCAAAATTTCAGTGCCGAAAAATATAGCAATATTGTTATGCCACTTCCACCTATGGATGAACAACACACAATTGTTGATTTTGTCATAGTAGAAAAGTCAAAAATCGATCGGATGGAACAAAAGGTAAGAGAGGCCATTACAAAACTTGAAGAGTATAGAACAGCCCTAATCACCGCCGCCGTCACCGGCAAAATCGATGTGCGCAATATAGAATTGGGTAGGTCGGGTTAGCGTAGCGTAACCCCATACGAGACTGAACAGAGTAATCGCGCATTTTATGTATTGAAACCGAAATTTTACGGCGGCAATAATCGAGAAGGTAGAGGCTTAAAGTGCTTCCCTTGATAACAAAAAGCCCCGATGCTTCCACCGAGGCTAATTGCCGACCGCGAATCCGCAGTCCATTCGCGGGCTATTATGGGTGCGGTTACCGGTAACGTCAAGGCTTTCATTTTTTGCCAAAAGTCAGTTCGTGGAATATATAACGTCTTTATCCTTACCTATATAGAAATCCATATGTAAGGATCATGACTTTAACCTTACATATGAATTTCTATATGTAAGGAAAATGCCTTTATCCTTACATATGGTTTTTTATATGTAAGTTTCCGGTAAAAAAGACCTAAGAAGAATAACAATGAACAAAAAACACACTGAAGCCAAATTCGAAGACGCAATAGAACATTGCTTGATTACGCAGCAGGGTTTCAGTAAGGGTGAATCCAAGGATTACGATACGGCGCTGGCTCTTGAACCGATGCGGGTTATTGCGTTTTTTAAAGCTACACAGGAAAAAACCTGGAATGCTTTGGCGTCCATTCATGGCGCGGAGACAGAGAGAATTGTCTTGGATGCCTTGGTCAAGGAGCTGGCTATTAAAGGCATGCTCAAGGTGCTGCGCTATGGTTTTAAGTGTTACGGCAAAAAACTGAAAGTGGCTTTTTTCGCGCCAAACAACAAGCTGAATCCTGAAAGCTGGGCACTGTACGATAAGAACAGCCTGAGCATCACCCGCCAGCTTTATTACAGCGACAAGCACACGAATTCTCTGGACATGGTTTTATTCCTGAACGGCTTGCCGATTATCACCGCCGAGCTTAAAAATCCGCTTTCCGGCCAAACGGTGGA
This sequence comes from Methylobacter sp., assembly GCA_030684815.1. Taxonomy (GTDB): domain Bacteria; phylum Pseudomonadota; class Gammaproteobacteria; order Methylococcales; family Methylomonadaceae; genus Methylobacter_A. The sequence continues at coordinate 42,029 of JAUXXQ010000175.1, forward strand.
AGACGCGAAAACCCAATACAAAAAAGACCGCGACCACCGCGAGCTGATCTTCGAGTTTAAAAAACGCGCCTTGGTTCACTTCGCGGTTGACCAGGATTTGGTTTTTATGACCACTCGCTTGAGCGGCGATAAAACCTTCTTCCTGCCTTTTAATTTGGGATGTGACCGCGGCGCGGGGAATCCTCCGGCAGCGGACGGCGGTTATCGTACCGCCTATTTGTGGCGGCAAGTTTGGGCTCGCGACAGTCTGTTGGACATTCTGGGCCGGTTCATGCATTTACAGGTCGAGGAAAAACGGATACTGATCGATAAAGCCATCAAAAAAATCAGCAAGGAAACGATGATTTTTCCGCGTTACCATCAATTGGATGCGGTACGCCGCCTGATACGTCATTCCAAGGAACACGGACCGGGCCGAAATTATCTGGTGCAGCATTCCGCCGGTTCCGGCAAATCCAATTCGATTGCCTGGCTGGCGCACCGTCTCAGCAGTTTGCACGATGAATCGGATAACAAGGTGTTCGATTCGGTGGTGGTGATCACCGACCGGCGGGTACTCGATCAACAACTGCAAAACACCATCTATCAGTTCGAGCACAAACAAGGCGTGGTGCAGAAGATTGACGAGGATAGCCGACAATTGGTGCAGGCCTTGACTTCCGGCACACCGATCATCATCACTACACTACAGAAGTTTCCGTTTGTCAGCGAAACCCTGGAAAAGCTGAATAAAGAGCGCGATGCGAACGATACCTTGCAGCTTTCCACGCAGGGCAAACGCTATGCGGTGATTGTCGATGAAGCGCACAGTTCGCAATCCGGTGAAAGCGCGATGGAGTTAAAAGGCGTATTAAATAAGGATGGCATTGCCGAAGCGGCATCCGGTTATGCTGCGGATAACGACCTGGATGATACCGACCCGGATCAGATGGCTAAGGTGGTCTGCGAAATGATGAAGCGCAGCAAGCAGCCGAATATCAGTTTTTACGCCTTTACCGCCACGCCGAAATATAAAACCCTGCATGTATTTAACGAACCTGGTCTGTCCGGCGCGGCGCCGTTCCATGAATACACCATGCGTCAGGCCATTGAGGAAAAGTTTATTCTCGATGTACTGAAAAACTACACCACTTATGAAGCGTTTTTTCATATCGTGCAATCGGCCGAAGACGATCCGCATGTCGAGCGAAAAAAAGCGGCGCGAGCCTTGGCGCGTTTTTTATCGCTGCATCCTCATAATCTGGCGCAAAAAACCGAAGTCATGGTGGAACATTTCCGCACTCACGTTAAACATAAAATCGGCGGCAGGGCAAAAGCCATGGTGGTGACGGATTCGCGGCTGCATGCTGTGCGTTATAAGCAAATGTTCGATCAATACATCAAGTCGAACGGCTATAAGGACGTAAAGTCGCTGGTCGCTTTTTCCGGTGTCGTGGAAGACCCGGATGCGCCGGGCAAAAGCTGGACTGAGGTGGGTTTGAACGGCGGCATTAAGGAAAAAGAGTTGCCGGAAAAATTCGATAGCGATGACTATCAAGTGCTGTTGGTGGCCGAAAAGTACCAGACCGGGTATGACCAGCCGTTACTGCATACGATGTATGTGGATAAAAAGCTATCCGGAATTCAGGCCGTGCAAACCCTGTCGCGCTTGAACCGCACTTGCGTCGGCAAGGAAGACACCTTTGTTTTGGACTTTCGTAACAAGCCTGAAGAAATCTATACCGCGTTTAAACCTTTTTATCAGGACACGCCGGTCGAAGAGCTGACCGATGCCCAGCATTTGTATCGCCTTCAGCATCAGATTGATGAAGCCGGAATTATTTTCGAGGAAGAAATCGACGCTTTTTGTGCGGTGTATTTTCAACCTAAGCGAAAAGAAACGGTACACGACCATGCCAAGATCAACGGCGTGTTGGATAAGGCAGTGGAACGCTATAAAGCATTGCCCGAAGACGGGCAGGAGGCCTTGAAAGGGCTCTTCGTTAATTTCAGGAATATGTACGGTTTTCTTTCCCAGGTCATCCCTTATCAGGATTCTGATTTGGAAAAGCTCTACACTTACCTGCGTTTCCTGCTGAACAAACTGCCACGGCGCGCTTCCGGCCTTGCCTATCACCTGGAAGATGATGTGGAGCTGCAATATTACCGCCTACAAAAAATCAATGAAGGACAAATCGATTTATCCGGCGGTAAAGCTGATCCGCTTAAAGGGCCCAACGATGTCGGCACCGGCAGAGACGTAGATGACGAAGTCCGCTTGTCGGAGCTGATTACTCTTTTAAACGAACGCTTCGGTACCGATTTCACGCAAGCTGACCAGTTATTCTTTGACCAGATTCAGGAAGAAGCCGTCGCTAATGAAAACTTGCGCAAAGCCGCCTCAGCCAATTCGGTCGATGATTTTCGCTATGTCTTCGATAAAGCTTTTGAAGGCTTGGTGATTGACCGCATGGAAGGCAACGAGGAAATATTCAGCAAACTGATGAGCGATGGCGAATTTAGGAAAATAGCCGCCGAACACTTGCTTCATAAGGTGTATCACGCGATTAAAGGGGATGAGGGTTCAGGCTTGTCATGAACACAAATGCCGTATCAGGCAATTACCGGGTCAACATGCAGCGTTAGGGGGGAATATGTCTACAGAATCAATATTGAATAGGGCGTTGGGCGCTTATTTGGGCTTTGCCATCGGCGATGCGTTGGGGGCGACGGTAGAATTTATGTCGCCGCAACAAATCCAGAAACGCTACGGCGTGCATCAGGAAATGATCGGCGGCGGCTGGCTGGGCTTGGAAGCAGGGCAAGTCACCGACGACACGCAAATGTCGCTCGCAATAGGGCAGGCCATTATCGATCATCAGGGCTGGAACATTCAGGCAGTCGCCGATAATTTTGTCGCCTGGCTGGAAAGCGATCCGCCGGATATCGGCAATACTTGTCGGCGCGGTATCATGCGCTATCGCGATAAGGGTGAGTTATTTGGCCTGCCTCGCGATGATGATGCGGGAAACGGCGCGTGTATGCGTAATTTGCCGGTGGTGCTGGCGACCTTGAACAGGCCGGACTCTTTTAACAAATGGAGTTTGCAACAAAGCCATATTACCCATAACCATCCGTTGTCCGATGCGGCTACGTTAGCACTGGGGAAAATCGTTAACCTATTGATTGCCGGACAGGATATGGATGTTTGCAAACAGGAGGCCGAACAATTGGTCAAGCAATACGGCGAGTTTGCCTATCATCCATATCAGGGCAAAGCCTCGGCTTATATTGTCGATACCGTGCAGACGGTTTTGCATTATTTTTTTAACACCGACAGTTTCGAATCCTGCCTAATTGCCACCGTTAATCAAGGTGCCGATGCCGATACCACAGGCGCTTTGGCCGGTATGTTGGCAGGAGCTAAATATGGCGTTGAGCAGATTCCAAAATATTGGTTAACGCAGTTGGATCAACAGGTTACCGAGCAAATACATCAGCAAACGCAGGGGCTTGTCCGGTTTGCGCAATTATCATAAAAGTTGGGTAACTACTCAGCCAAAAAGAAATAGAACACGGATCTCACGGATCAGACGGATTTACACGGATTTTTTTAAAATGGACTGTGCTTTTAATCAGCGATTATCCGTTTTATCAGTACCATCCGTCGACTGCAGGGGCAGATATTTGCTCCTCGGCAATTGCTCCTGCGTTGCCCTACTACACGCCATCCATGGCGTTATACAATATCTGCATTCCCCACATCTCTGTGGGTTGTCTCGTTCCCAAGCTCCAGCTTGGTAACGCATACCCTCAAGCTCTGCTTGATGCTACCCTGCAAGCAGAGCTTGGGGGTAGTCACTCCCAAGCTGGAGCTTGGGAGCGAGAATATATCTGCATTCCCCACATCCCTGTGGGTTATGTAGGAGGTAGAGCAATTGCCGAGTTCCATTTAGGTATTTTTAACAACAACTGAGCAGTTACAAAGTTGGTTTCTATCGCCCTACGCCGGGGCGCTCATCGTTATACTTTAAACGCCCAGGTTTTCGGTTTTTGCAGTCAACGTCAGCGGTCTATTCCGAGCCAAAAAACTGAAAGCTAAAACGTTACGAGTCAGACCTTCCAGGTTTTTAAAACCTGTAAGGTCTGTAGTTCGGCATTTTTTTCGCCTAACATAAGACGAAAACTTAACCGTTCAAAGTATATACAACCGTAGGCGCTAATGGGTGACGCCAAGACGCCGCCATCAAAGCAACACCACGTCATACTGTTCCTGATTATATTCAGACTCAGCCCTGAACTTGATGCGCACACTCAAAAAGACTTCCAGCTCGGCCAGCATGTCGGCTTCCTCATCGAGCAGCATTTCCACCACTTCATTTGAGGCCAGCACCAATATTTTCTGAACCTTGTACTGCCGGACTTCGCGGATAATTTCCCGGAATATTTCCAGGCACATCGATTCCGGCGTCTTCAACACACCCCGGCCGCCGCAGGCGCTGCACGGTTCGCACAAGATATGCTCCAGACTTTCCCGCGTCCTTTTGCGGGTCATTTCCACCAGACCCAGCACCGAAACCTCGGTGATATTGGTTTTCGCGTGGTCTTTTTCCAAATGCCGCTCGAACGCCTGCAACACCTGTTTTTTGTGGTCTTCGCTTTGCATATCGATAAAATCGATAATAATGATGCCGCCCAAATTCCTCAGCCGCAACTGCCGGGAAATGGTTTGCGCCGCTTCCAGGTTGGTTTTGAAAATGGTTTCTTCCAGATTGCGCCCGCCGACATAGCCGCCGGTATTGACATCGACCGTGGTCATCGATTCGGTCTGGTCGAACACCAGATGGCCGCCCGATTTCAGGCTGACTTTACGCTCCAGCGCTTTTTGTATTTCATCTTCGACGCTGTAAATGTCGAACACCGGGCATTCGCCGGTGTAATGCTCGATCACCGGCACGATTTCCGGGGCAAAAATCTCGGCAAATTCGATCAGCCGATAATAGGTTTCCCGTGAATCCACCCGCACCCGCTCAATCCCTTCGCGGTACAAGTCCCGCAAGGTTCGGATGCTCAGCGGCAAGTCTTTGTGAATGAATTGTTTGGGTTTGGCCTCGGCGATTTTGTCGGCAATCGATTCCCACAATTTCAGCAAAAACAGCATGTCGGCAATCAACACCGTTTCATCGACGCATTCTGCCGCCGTTCTGGCGATAAAACCGCCGCATTGATGTTCCCGTCTAAAGCCATCAAGACAGGCCCTTAGCCTAACGCGCTCGGCTTCACATTCAATACGCTGGGACACGCCGGAATTGTGTGCGTAAGGCATATAGACCTGATAGCGCGACGGTATCGAAATTTCCGTGGTCAGGCGTGCGCCTTTGCTGCCCAAGGGGTCTTTGACCACCTGCACAATGATATGCTGGCCTTCATGCAGATAATGCTCGATATTTTCCGAGCCTTTTTTTTCCAAATCTTTGGCGCACAAGTCGGACAAATGCAAGAATGCCGCCCGCTGCAGGCCAATCTCGACAAAAGCCGCCTGCATACCGGGCAAAACGCGGCACACTTCGCCTTTATAAATGTTGCCGACCAGGCCGCGTTGCCGGGTGCGTTCGATGATTAATTCCTGCAAGACGCCGTTTTCAATGACCGCGACGCGGGTTTCCGGCGGGGTCACATTGATTAAAATTTCTTCGCTCATCGATAAATCCCTATGCCTTGTCTGGATAAAAGTTCTGCGGTTTCAAACAGCGGCAAACCGACCACACCGGAAAAACTGCCGTTAATCGCTGCCACAAAAACGCCGCCTAAACCCTGAATCGCGTAACTGCCGGCTTTATCGGCCGGTTCGCCGCTGTGCCAGTAGGCCGCGATTTCATCTTCGCTCAATGGCCTGAAGGTCACTTCGGTGATGCTGACCGCCTCGCCGTGCTCGCGTCCTCTGAGTGAAATGGCGCTGTAAACCCGGTGCATTTTACCGGATAACTGTCTTAACATGGCAAGCGCATCGTCCCGGTCTTTGGGCTTGCCCATAATCACATCATCCAGCACCACGGCGGTGTCGGCGGCCAGCACCGGCAAGCTGTCGCCCAGTTGCGCCACCGCTGCCGCCGACTTTTCGGCGGCCAGGCGCTGTACATAAGCCAGCGGCGTTTCATCGGGCAACGGCGTCTCGTCAATATCAAGCGGATAAACGCGATAAGCAATGTGGATTTGGTCGAGCAATTCCCTGCGCCGGGGCGAGGCTGAGGCGAGAATAATCTGTGCAGTCATTAGCGGTGGTACGGATGGTTGTGAAGAATGCTCCAGGCGCGGTACAGCTGTTCGGCAACCACGATACGCACCAGCGGATGGGGAAAAGTCAGTGGAGACAAACTCCACGATTCCCGCGCCAGCAGTTTGGCAGAATCGGCCAAGCCTTCCGGCCCACCGATTAACAGCGACACATGCTGACCGCCTTCCAGCCAGCGTTGCAGGGCTTGCGCCAATTCAGGCGTGGTCCAGGGCTTGCCGGGAATGTCTAAAGTGACAATATGCGTGCCTTGCGGAATGGCCGTAATCATGCGTTCGCCTTCTTCTTTAACGATACGGGCGACATCGCTGTTTTTGCCGCGCTTGCCCGGCGCAATTTCTTTAAGCACTAACTCGCATTCACGGGGTAGACGTTTGGCATATTCATCGTAGCCCTGCTGCACCCAGCCCGGCATACGGTTTCCCACTGAAATCAGATTTATTTGCATGCGGCGCAGGATACAGGAGAACGGGCTTTTGATGCAATGCGGGTAACTTGTCATTAATTGCAGGTTAAAAAATATCCCGTGTTCCCACACGCCCTGCCGCGCTTGTTTAGCGAAGTGCAAGTCAGGCCTTCCAGGTTTTTAAAACCTGGAAGGTCTGTATCTCGGCCACTTTAAATATAGCGATCAATGCTGCGTGATTGTTTAGGTTGTTTTATATGACGCCCAGAATCGGCGCGTTGCTTTTAAACAGCACCGCTACCGGCATATTGGGCATAAGCGTCAGGCTTTGTGCGCTTTGCGGCGTAACCATCGCAATCAGCGTTTCGCCGCCGGGCAGCAGCACAATCACCTCGGCATTCACCTCATCCTGCTGGACGCGAAGCACCTTGCCGGGCAAACGGTTGCGTGCCGTGTAGCGGCTGGGGTCGGCATCGCTTGCCAGCGTGATGTCGGCGCTGTTGATCAGCAAAAGCGCATCAGCGCCCACTTTTAAGCCAAGATCGCTGATTGCCGCCTGGCTGAGGGTGGTGATAATCGGGTCGCCACCTTTTAACTGCACGATAATCTCGGCATTCACCGCACCGGTCTGAATCGCGGTGATACTGCCGAACAGCTGGTTGCGGGCGCTGGTCTTGACCACCAGCCGCTGTAGCAGCAGAACCGTATCGGGATCGTCGGCGATATTGCGGTTGAGCTGATCAAGGAACTGCCGATGCTGTTGTTCCAGGCGGGTAAACAGCGCCAGCAAAGCGCATCCCGCCTCGGTCAAACAGGTGCCGCCGCCTTTGCTGCCGCCGGTGGCGGTGCTGACCAATGTTTTCGGCGAGCCGTTGTTGGCCCGCTCGATGATTTGCCAGGCGCCTTTGTAACTCAAACCCACCTCCCTGGCGGCCTTGCTGAGCGAGCCGCTTTGGCCTATCGCCCGCAGCAAGCCGATCATGCGCTTATCCAAACCAGCCAGGCGTAATTCGCCATCGACCCAGGCTGTTGGAATAGTGTTGTGTTTTGGGCTGTCAGTCATAAATAGTTAAAAAATTGAGTTAAGCATGATTTCCCCGCCAGGGGCGGCCTGTTTTTCCATCAAGCGATGAGGTGACAGTGCAGTAACTGTTCATTATCCGCAGGCAACATTGGAACGCCTAACTCAAATGCTGCAAACAAGCCTTTTATCTGCCAGGAAAAATGAAGCTTCATGCTCTCCGTGCGCTTCGTGGTGGCCATCTTTTTTAACCTGTCATTTGTCATCAACACTACAGAGCATAGCAAAATAGTTGAAACACAACATTGCCTGCCCTTGTCATTCCGTAAATAAGCAATAAAATTCAATAATATAAGAAGCAAATAATCAGTTGGCATAGTGTTTGCTTAAAATATTATCGCTATATACCAGTGTATATAGCGAGTTAAAATAAGGCTGTTCTCTGTTTTCCGAATAGGCTTTATCGACATCGCCTGCCAACATCGATGCAAATTTCATAATTATCATGATAGGTTTTGCTAATGCAAAAATTAAACGGCCCGTCACTCAAGATCAAATATGGGTGTAACTTTGCCAATACCGCGTCGATAACCGGCGCTCTGGGTCTGCTGTTGGCGTTACCCTCCTCGGCAAGTACCGAAGATTATTATCAAAAAACCAAAGGCTATCGCGTTGAGCCGGACACCGATCCACCCGCTTATGTGCGTAATTTAAGCAAAACCCAGTTCGAGCAGTTTCGCGATGTGGAATGGCTGGATGTGGGCCTGGATTTTCGCACCCGTTATGAGTACCGGGAAAACGATTTACGGCGCAGAAACAATCCTACAACCAATGCTACGCTAAATACCTATCGCAACGATCCCGACAACCTATGGCTATTGAGAACGCGCGGTTATATCGGCGTAAAAGACATTCTCGACCCGTTGCGCTTTGCGGTCGAATTTGAAGACGCCCGCAGTTACAACGGCCTGTATGAAAGAACTGACGCTGACATCAATGAATTTGAATTGATTCAGGGTTACGCCGAGCTGTATTTCGATAATGCGCTCGGCCATAACCGGCCGTTAAGCATCCGCGCCGGTCGTCAGGCTTTAGAATTGCTGGATCGGCGTCTGGTGGGCAGCAACCAATTCCGTAACACCACCAACAATTTCGAGGGTTTTCGCGTCCAGTTGGGCAAAAAGCAAAACGACTGGCATTTGGATGCTTTCGCCTTTCAGCCGATTGAACGTTTAAAGTATAAATTTGACCGCGCTGACGAAGACACCTGGTTTTATGGGGGCGTGTTGAATTTGCGCCAATGGTCGGAATTTATCACCCTCCAGCCG
>JAUXXQ010000185.1 GCA_030684815.1 Methylobacter sp.
CGATGACAAGACCCCTAACAAAGCGGTGATGACGGCGTTGGATATTGCAGGCCAAGTGGGCTTTAGCCATATCACCTTTGCCACCGTGCAGCCAGCCGAATAACCATGAAAAAAACCTTATCGCGTTGGCTACAGGACATTGGGTATAAAGATCGGCTATCAACTTAGCGCGGGACAGACCTTTTAGGTTTTAAAAACCTGGAAGGTCTACTTCGGCATGTTTGTCCCGCTTTAAATGGGAAGCCGGGAAGAAGAAAGAACTTCACGGGTCAGAGTTTCTGGGCGAGGGGGTATTACGATTCAGTCGTGGGTAGGGATGAGGTTAGTAAGACACACAATTTCGATTAATTATAAACCCCGTAGAACTTTGGAGCCTTTTGTTGATTAGCAACCCTAAATACGGCATTAACATGGTCATTACTGCACCCGATATGCCTAAAACTGTTGTGATGTGCCTCCATTATTTTGACTCGCCAATATTATTTTATAATGACAGTAGCTAACCAATCTTGCGTCAAGGTCATTGGCGCAAATGGACAAATTTCACTGGGCAAGCAGTACGCTGGCCTACAGGTTCTGGTGGAAGAACAAGAGCCGGGGGTTTGGCGGGTACGCACAGCTACCATCATTCCAGACAACGAACACTGGCTGCACCAAGCAAAAACAGCAGATGATCTGAAAAATGCCTTGTCTTGGGTTAAAGCTAACCCTGTAATGAAAGCGTCCTATGCATTATTTAAGCCGCCTGCGCCGCTGTCCAATAATGACTTATTATTGATTGCATTATTTATCTCGGCCATTATTCATGTGTTTATCGGCTTAGGCATTCATTTCACCGCATCGAAGCCGGAAAAAATCAGCCGCTCTATTGATGTTAATTTAGTGACCACGCCAGACGAAAAAGCGCCTGAAAAAGCACAGTCTTTGGCGCAAGAAAACCAACAGGCTGCTGAGGAGCAAAAGCTGAAAGCAGCTGAAGCAGCTGAAGCGGCTGAGGAAGCTAAAGCTGATGCTAAACGTGTTGAAGTAGCCAAAGCTGCTGCGCAAGCCAAGGCAGAAGCGAAGAAAGCGGAAGCCGCTAAAGCGAAAGCCGAAGCTGCTGCGCAAGCCAAAACAGAAGCCAAGCAGGCGGAAGCTGCTAAAGCGAAAGCCGAAGCCGCCGCGCAAGCCAAAGCAGAAGCCAAGCAGGCGGAAGCTGCTAAAGCGAAAGCCGAAGCCGCCGCGCAAGCTAAAGCAGAAGCCAAACAGGCGGAAGCTGCTAAAGCGAAAGCCGAAGCCGCCGCGCAAGCTAAAACAGAAGCCAAGCAGGCGGAAGCTGCTAAAGCGAAAGCCGAAGCTGCTGCGCTAGCCAAAGCAGAAGCCAAGCAGGCGGAAGCTGCTAAAGTGAAAGCCGAAGCCGCCGCGCAAGCCAAAACAGAAGCCAAGCAGGCGGAAGCTGCTAAAGCGAAAGCCGAAGCTGCTGCGCTAGCCAAAGCAGAAGCCAAGCAGGCGGAAGCTGCTAAAGCGAAAGCCGAAGCTGCTGCGCTAGCCAAAGCAGAAGCCAAGCAGGCGGAAGCTGCTAAAGCGAAAGCCGAAGCTGCTGCGCTAGCCAAAGCGGCCGCCGAAAAAGCTGAGGCCGTCGCTAAAGCTAAAGCGGCCGCCGAAAAAGCTGAGGCTGCCGCCAAAGCCAAAGCGGCAGCCGAAAAAGCTGAGGCAGCAGCTAAAGCGGCAGCGGAAAAAGCGGCAGCACAAGCTAAAATTGATGCAGAACGGGCGGCTGCCGCCAAAGTTAAAGCGGAGGCAGAACAGGCAGAGGCCGCAAGAATGGCGGCAGAGCAAGCTAGAATGGATGAGGAAGAGAATCAATTGGCGATAAAAACCGCTGCCGCCGCGATAAAACAAAAAGTAGCGCGCAGTTGGATCCGGCCAGTTTCTGCTAAATCGGGTTTAAAGTGTACAATCCAGGTCAGGTTAATGCCTGACGGTACGGTGATTGAGGCCAAGGTTATTGCTACGAGTGGCGATAAGATTTTTGACCGGTCTGCGGAAAATGCGGTGCACAAAGCATCCCCGCTGCCGGTGCCTAAAGATAAGGAGCTGGCGGTCAAGTCATTTAAGTCATTTAAGTTTTTGTTTGATCCAGATCGCGCCAGATGATCTGAAATGTACAATGGGCAGATTTTATTAAAGGCTTTGGCGTGGTCAATAAATTGATTAGTTACTGCCAATACCTTCGCCAAGCGGCTGTATTTATCTTGTAAAGCAAAACAAATAGTTATGATTTTTTCTTTTTGAGCATACAAGCTGCTTCCTGATTAAAAATTACTTCAGGGTTTGCCCAGATGAATTTTTAATCAGCTTTGGCCAAAACAGGCGGGAGAAACAGGCAGTTATAACTTCCTGTTTGACCTCGAATAATTGGCATCGATTTTTGGCGAAGGTATTGTGCTGCGTAACGCAATTTCATTGAAATGCTCCTCCCACTGATTTGGGTCTAGTTTTCCTATGCTTGGCTAGTGGCGGGGGAAACCGTTTCTAGTGCGGCGTAAAGGTACGGGTTAAAATAATGCCGGGGTTGGCCTAACCGGTTTTGTCATTCTTTATAGGAAATCATGTGTTTGAAATTATAAAAAGCGGCGGCTGGCTGATGCTGCCCATCATACTGTG
>JAUXXQ010000193.1 GCA_030684815.1 Methylobacter sp.
TTACGCTTGGCCGATGGCGAGCTACTGATTGTTGCCTCTGGCTCGCCGGGTGACAATGCGATTGAAACCTATGCAGAGCGTTGGCAAATAGAAACGTTGTTCGCTTGTCTAAAAGGGCGCGGGTTTAATCTTGAAGATACCCATGTAACCAACCGCCTGCGTATCAAGCGGCTTTTGGTGCTGGCTGTCGTGGCCTTTTGCTGGGCGCACCGCTCTGGCGAGTGGCAACATGAACACGTCAAGCCGATAAAGGTGAAGACACACCAACGGCTGGCAAAAAGTATTTTCAGGGTGGGGCTGGATGTCATTCGCGACGTATTGCTTAACGTCACCTATTCACTGGAGTGCGCATTGCAACGTATTATTCATTTTATTGATTTGAAAGGCTTCTCTGTATTTCGATGATTTTTTGTCATGTACAGAGACTTTATTTAATAAATTACTTTCGCGATCAAGAAACAACTTTAAAGTATCATCATCTTTAGACGACAATGCTTTTAAATGAGAACTTATTTTCATTCCAAAGCTGAACTCAAACTCAATAGCAATATCTACAAATTCAGGGGTTAGCCCAAGGGTTTTTACTACTCCTTTAACTCGATCTTTAAACTCTGCTCGGAATAACTCTCGGTAATGCTCTTGCAATGCTAGCTCATGAACATCTTGTAGAGCATTTGAAACGTTACCCTCATCACCTAAGCGCACAACCTGAATATTTTTATCTTGGTTTTGAAACAGTTTTCTGACTTTTTCAGCAGCATTATTAACTGCCTCATGAGACTGACTTACAAGAAGAATTCGAGAGGCTCCTTTTGAAACTGCATAATGGATAAATGAACTTATGAATGAGGTTTTACCTGTACCAGGTGGTCCTTGAAGTAAGCTCACGGGACCATATCGATAAAGACTTTTAAACGCTTCTCTTTGTTTTTGATTTAATTTAAAAATTATTTGATTTTCATCTACAACATTATACGAGTCCAACTCTTCTTCGGTTGGTTCCTCCGCAAAAATCCTGGGAGTAAGTATCTCGTTAATATCGAAATAATCAACTATATTAGTAATAATGGCTCGACCATCAAGTATGCTTTTAACAGCCTTTTCTCTTTTTGCAAGCGATGCAGCAGCAAGACTACTTTCTAATCTTAACACATCACCTGGGGAAATTTTGGTTCTGCGACGCGAACTACTAATACGAATTCTCAAAACATCTTTTCCTATATCCAATAACTGACCAATAAGAACAGAATTACCATTGATATCAATTTTTACTTGCACCCTTTCTTGGTTTAAATCGAAATCAACACCTTCAGAGTCCTTACTGAAATGAACCAACAGTTCACCGTTCATCAGCAGTTCAGTATTTCTGGTCACTGTAACTTTAGGCTGAGTTTCATTTTCTGTTTCAACTAATGCTCGCCAAATTGAACTGCTTTTCACAGTTATAGGTAAGCGTTTAAGTGTAAGAATTTCCCTTGTTTCGATCTCTAATTTGGAAGAGTTATCCTCTGAGTGAGCTTTGACTTTTTCTTTGATAGGTGTCAATGATAGTAAATCTGCTAATAGTTCATCAGCAATCAATCCTACCCCATTTCTAAATGTAATCATTCCTTCAAACTCAGCATCTGCTCTTCTTTTATTATTGATAAACTGATGGTGAGTAATAATTTCTTTTGGGTAAATTCTTTTTTAATACTTTTTTATCTAAATCAATATGCAAATCAACTTGCTGCTGAGTTCCAGAAATAAAGACTTTAAGAATACTCCAATCTTCATCCTTTTCAATTTTAAAAGATATGTAATAAATACCATCGTCGGAAGACATGGTCTCAAAGTTTGGTAGGTATCGAGTTAAAATACCGTATTTCTTTAAAGTATTAACTTGTGGAGGATTTATAATATCGTCATAGTTGTCTATTAATCTATCAAAGTCTCCCTCTGAAATTTCGGTTTGACTTAACAGCTCAGAACAATATGACTCTAAGTGTACCAGTAGGAATTTCTTTGCTAATTCATTAACAATTTTTACAGAAGCAAATCTATCTCTTGACACAAGAGATATTTGTCCATAGTTAGCAGGAACATAATTAGGATTATAAGGTGTAGCGTTTACATTAGCTTGATAGTTAAATATATCAATTAATACTGGTTCATTTTGTCCACTAGATGAAGTAATAACAATATTGGCTGGATGTATATCGCCGTGAATAAATTGAGATCTATGAAGTTGTGAAACACCACGTAATAAACTTAAAGACACTCTGGCTAATTCAGTTTTATCAGATTGCTGTTGAAGCCACTCGGTCCAAATAGCCCCATCCACCCATTTGTAAATTACAAACAGACATTGCATACTTTGATTAAAGCCAAAGTCCTCAACAGCCACAACAGTTAGTAACTGGGCGTTTTTAAGAGAGTTTACTCGTTCTAGAAAAGAAGCTAATTCGAAATTTATTCGTTTATCTGGTGTAAATTGATTTATACCCCACCAAAGAATGATACCAAATAATCCATTTCCTGATCTCATAAGTGTAGATGTGGCGCTCTTTTGTTTAATTAGAGCTGGTGTATAACTCATATACACGTTAGTGTCCGAGTAGAATTTTTCCAACTCAGTTGATGAGATATTATTAGTCGCTTGTTGTGAAAGCAGTTTGTTTAACTCATCAAGAGCATAGCTCATATTAGAAAATCTATTTTTTGCTTCTAAATTAAGACAGTGTTCAAACCACTCATCTAACAATCCATCAGCAAAAGTATCTCCTTTTGAAACCCAACCATAGGTTCCATCATCAAGTTTTTCAGGCCAACACTCATAAGCAATGTAATGTGCTACTGCTCCCGCAAGATAAACATCACGAGTAAAAGCAGTCCCATCTTTGTCTTCATATAAATCCTCTGGAATTTCAATTCCACCTGATTTAAGAATATTTCTAACTGAGATGACTGTTTGTTGATTTGGATCAGGATACGAGGCTGTTAAAAAGTTTGAAAATGTAACTTTACTAGGTAAAGATAGCCAAACACTATGCTTGCCAATATCGCGGTGCGCAACGTCAACTTCATGCAGTCTGGCAAGCTGACTAACAAAAACCTTAATTATTTCTATTCGACCTTGAGAACTTAACTTTTTGCTTTTTTGTGCAATAAAGTCATCCAATCTTAATCGAGTCCCAGGCCATTTATACAGTTCGACAAAGTCAGTAGTAATATCATTTGGAGATGGTGTATATAATAGCTCTAAGTGAACCTGCTGAAGTGACTCATCCTGGTTAGCTAAGTACCCTAATACTTTTGACTCTCTAAACCCTATTAGTTTTCTTTCTTCTTGTGTTTGAGCCTGTTCAACTAATTCAGGAGCAGAAAAGTCCCATCGACGCATGAGCGACTTATAATTTGAGTCATCTATTCTCTGAGCAAGATACTCGGAATAAATTTGCCCATGGGAATACAATGCTTTTCCTGATTGAGCATAATTGTTAACACTAAAAGTTTTCGGTTTGAAATCTACACTATTACCAGTAAAGAAATTTTTCCAGATTTTAAGATTTTGATTTGGTCGCTCTGTGTTAGATTTAGGGTTATACCTATTATAAGGAGCTGTAAAAACAGCTTGATATTTTGATGGGGAACCAAGTTGAGAGAATTCGTCAACCGTATACACGAAGCCCTTTTCATCGTCTGGTAAGTTTGCCTTATCAGCTGTGCCACATAGAATGACACAATGGTCTACCCATGGAATAAACACTTTTCGATCAAGCTTCTTTTGGATTTTAGCAGAAAGAATTTTAGCTGCTCTACTAACTTGTTTTATTGGGTGCTTTCTCTCTTCCTGGGAATTCCCCCAATCAATTATCCACTTACCATTTCTGGAAAATATATTGCCGCCCCAACATTTAAGTTCAGCAACTATAATTCGGTCATGAGTAAGAATGATAAGGTCGGTTTCAAATGACCCTTCCCTTCGGTCAAACATTTCTAATGATGCAAATCCATACCATGAGTCAGGCAGAGCTTTAGCTAATGCATTAATTGCATCTTTTTCGGATCGGTGCAAACCTTCTTGGTTTAGGTGATGAATTTGCATTAAAACTCCATTTTGTTATTTTTCTTTATATGTATCTAGTGAGTCAAAATTCACTTAATACCTTATCCAAAAACTTGTGAGACAAGTTCATTTCCAACATATTGATTTAGTATAAGTGTACCCTCCATCACTGCACCCCCAACGCCTTGTAAACTGCATCAACAGGATCAGCAAAAAAGCTAATCTGAAATTTAGAAAATATCTCTGCGGGTACCGTAGGAATATCCGATGCAGATGACATCGGTAATAGCACTCGTTTTGCACCACTATCCAGGGCAAGCTGAAGACATCCAGCCAGGTCTTCAACTGGATTAATTACGCCACCCAATGTCATGTCCCCAAGGACAACCATTTGCTCTTGAACTGGCTTGTTCATTAAAACAGAGCAAAAGGCTATCAAAGCCACCAGGCTTATTCTGCTACTTGGACCCGTATTGTGAAGTTCTACGGCATGGATATGATATTCATGCTCAGCAAATTTAGCGGTTGCGCTAATCCTATTCAGATTGCCCTTAAAGTAATCAAAGCCAACCCGAACGGACTCCTTGGCCGAGGTGTTAGATCCAAACCCTGACACGGAGTGCTTACCATTGCCTGCGGTCATTTGCGTTTCAAAACGGTATAGACCTGGTTGCTCTGAGGCCCCTTTGGCCACCAGATGAACAACCCCAGGCTTAGACACTCCCTCAGGGATTAATTGGCTGCCACCTTGTTCTGGTACGTTAACAAAGAACTCTTCCAAGGTTTCATTATCGATGTAGCTAAAATGGACATCAAAGAACTCCATGCCCCCTAGTTTTTTCAACTGCTCTTTGATCCGACGTCTGACTTCAAGCGCGTAAGTCAGACAAGTCCGGACATTGTCTTTATCATAAATACCATTGGGATAAAGCAGCTTCATCAGACCTGATACTGTTCGGCGAACTGCGATAACATCGCGCTGATTTAGATTATTGCCTAGTTTGAAGTATTTATCGATGGCATCAGCAAAGCTGCGTTTGCGCATTTCCCGCATATATTCCGCAAGGTAATCGGTAATAAGTCCAAAACGATCGGTGAAGAACTCTGGACGCATCTTAGGAATTTCCCAGCCAGGAATATAGGCATGGAAACGGTCAAAAAATGCGGTATCAATCATGGCTTCTGGGAATGGTGCCAACAGGTGACTGGTTTTTACCAGTGTTTCGACGCTGTGATTAATATTGCCGACAAAAACCATTGACGCTTTGCCTTCAATTGAGTCGCGGCCCCGCGAAAAGGACCCAGAAGCCATATAATCCTTCATGATTTGTATGCCATCCTTATCCTTGAAGTTCATTCCAGCAACTTCATCAAAAGCAACCACATCCCACATGCCCACTAAGCCGATTTGTCGACTGCTCATGTTATAAAACAAGTTAGCGACGGTTGTTTGCCCACCCGACACTAATAAACTGTTAGGCGAGCATTCTTTATAAACGTGACTTTTACCCGTGCCGCGTGGACCCAGTTCACAGACGTTGTAATTGTTCTCAACAAAGGGAATCATTCTGGCAAGCAAGTGCCATTTAACCCTGAGCGTTAGATTAGTCGGTTCCATGCCTATCGAGCGTAGTAGCACGTCCATCCATTGGTCAACACTAAACTGTTTCCTGGCTTCAAATACTTCCTCCATATTCATTGAGGGCATTTGAATAGGCTTGAGTGTCTGAATGGAAAAAGGTGAGGTTTTCTGCCCTTCCTCATAAAAATATTGTGCCGTGATAATGCACCAGATGCCACCGGTCAACAGTTTCTCATTTTCCTTGACGATGTGAGTCGGTACTAACGCATCCTTAATGCCTAAATTAGACAGCATCGCTTCATAAACATCTTTCTTTTGGTTTAAGCGGACGCTGACTTTATCAATAATACGATAAGTACCCCGTTCGCGGATCAGCGACTTAATCTTTTCAGCTTCATCAGGACGTACATAGTTTTCTGTCAGAATGCGCTTAACATTATCCATGCCGACGCTAACCACTTCATCGTCATCGGATGCACAGTACATACCCAATAAGTATTCAAGCACGTAAACGGGAACGTTGGCTCCCTCTTTTAGCTGCTTGGTCAGATCCTTCCGAACAACCCGACCTGAAAAATATTTGTTCAGTAAACCATCGAGATCTTCACTACGAATTTCATCTATTTCAGTGCGAACCTCATCTTTTTCATTGATGGGATCTTCGTCAATCTCACTAAATTCATTCATGCCATCATCCCTTTAAAAAAAGTCATCCTGTATTGCCAAATCGATAGTGACAGAATATTGTTGATAGCGAGTTTGCGTTTCACACTCTTCCAACACTAGCGTATATGCAGCATGCCGATCAAACAGTGAGCCAATTAATTTTAACCGTGCTTCGCGAGTACGCTCATCCATGACCTTAGAGCTACTATCAAAATTCATGGTCTCCCGACTGGAAACCACGCTCCCATCACTATCAACAATATAAACATCTAACTGCCGTGAAATGAAGCCCTCCCCTACCGGATCGGCCTGGATAAACTTAATCTTATCGATATTGTTTACCAGCTTAATTGGAAGTCTGGAAACCACTACACCGACTTTTTGTTTCTCGTGCTGAGCCGCTTGTTCTTTTTTAAGACCTTTTATGTAAACAACTGGGATACAGATTTCTTGTAGCATCGCTCCACCGTGGACAAACTTGGCTCCACCTACAAAATGGAAACGTTGTGCACCTTTGGGAACCATGAACTCTGTCTCACCAGAAGCACCCGCCGTATTGGCAACTTTTCCTTTCCAGTAAGAGTCATCCGTAGGCAAGTTTTCTCCGACGATATAACGTTTCTTAGCTTCAATAGCGCCGTTAGGTTTCATCGATAACTCAGTTTTATCGGGTTTATCCAATGCTTTTTGCTGAAAAAGAAAGCCATGGTCTGACGTTAACAATATTTGACTGCCATTCAGTCGATTGATAATCCGACCTATCAAATCGGTTAACTCAACAATAGCAGTACGGCATACTTGAGGTGTGCGATCTTCACCTGCTTGCTTATCACAGATAAAATCAATGGTGTCGTGATAGATATAAACGGTCTGGCAATCGCGTATTTTTTCACGGCCTTCTTGGTTTCTCCAGCCCATCAGATCTTTAGCACTGACCGCCATGCCGTTGAACTTTTCTAAAACAGAACTTCGATTATCCAGTCCCGCAGTTGATTGTCCATCAACCAATACGGTTGTGCTCCCTGCTTGGTATTCCAGTGTTTTATGGGGCAACAACGCCGCCATACCTAATTGCGTATAACTAGGCAGTACGCCCAATTGGGATGACAATTCAGCTTTAAAGCGCTTCTCACCATTAATAATATCAGTCAGCTCTTCAGCGATCTCATAACGCATCGCGTCAGAAATAATCACAAAGATGCGCTTTAACTGTTTTGAGGTAATCAGTGGTTTAACGCGTTCTTCGTAAAATTTATATTGGAGAGTAATACGCGACAACTGCCAGTTGTCTATTCGCTGTTCTTTGTCTAAATGACGGTCCCACGCAAGCCCTAACTCATAGAGATACCAGTTGGTGTAGAGGCTCTCAACGGCTTCATCCAGTTTCCTGAGTATCTCAGAGCCAATATTAACCAAGGCCTGAACATGCTCGTTAAAAAGTCGGTAAGCTTTATCGAATTGATACAAGTCGGCTACATAGGCGTCATACATCTCTTTGCTAGAGTTATAATGGAAGCCATCCACGAAGCGCTGCCGCAAATACATTAACAGCTCAGCATTACGCATAGCCTCGTAAATCGCTGTATATTCTTTTCGAGATAAGCACCAATGGCCAACCAATCTACGGGATAGAATGGTTTCAAATAATGAACGATCCAGTAATTTACCAGGATCTAATAAATCGCTCACCAAACCGCGAATAATAGCCTGTTCAACGACTTCAAAACTGACACATTCGACTATTTGATTGGGCTGATAGTGAGCGCACTTGTCGGCAACTTCGAGCTTTTTCCCCAACATAGTAGAAATGGTATCGTGATACTGTGCGTATGTTCGACTATCACGCCAACCCGCCATAAAGGCCAATGCGGTTGCTCTACCTGAAGAACTTTTCATAACATTATTAAGCAGCCAATCCTGATCCGCTCCGTCGATCTGGCTCCACAATTCGGTGCAGAATAGCTTTAATGCGAAATCAGCTAAGCTTGGCTCTTTTGCTTCGTAACCATATTCTTCGGCAAGGCTGCTCCATAATGATTTATCCAAATCAAACTTAGTAATCGTCTCTACTAATGGCAGCTCATCAGTGCCAAGACCAACCGCATAATCTTTTAACAAACTTAAAATAATATCGGATATTGAAGCGGAGTCAGACTTAACGATAACGGCTAACATTTTACGATCCAATGAACGCTCATCTTCATTTTCAGTGATGAAGCGTTTCAACGCGGTAATACGCTGTTTACTACCAAAAAAGTCTTGTCGATTGCGTATATGCGTTCTCAAAGACATCTTTTGGATGCCTAATTCATTGAGCAACATTGAACTCGCATCAGCGTAGAACTGTTCACTATATAAACGAATATCCAGGAACCAGTCTTTATCGGGAACTGGCTCAGAATAAGGAAAATATAATAGAAAACGGTTTTTAGGTTCATCCAGCTCAATGCGTTTTTTGGTCTCAAAAATAGATAGTCCTGACATATCAAGTACTGTTACCCCTGGTACCACGATAGAGGAAAGTACTTCGTGAAAGCTCTTCTCAGGGTCGTACCAGAATAGCAATCGACATTCTTTAGAGCTACCAATGGCGAATTTCGCTTCGATGCCTTGCTGTAATTGGGTAATATCCATTAACGATCATCCATCTTGAGTCGGTATTTTTGTTTTGAGCTAGTGGGTTTATCGGGGATGGTCGGTTCGACCAAGCCTACCTTAATCAATGGATTTAGGACTTGATCCTTGAACTTGGTGCGATCGGTTCTGTTTAATAAGCTCATCAACTCTTTCAAACTCATCTCACCTGTAATATTTTCAAGCACATGCTGTTGATCCGAGTTTAGCACAGACTTGGTGCCAACTTGATGCCGACTTGGTGCCAACACCACCTCTTGCATGGCCGATAGCAGCGCTTTCAGCATATAAGCAACAAAGCCTGTGGCATCACTGGCCTTATCTGCCGCACTTAAAGCGGCATAATATTCAGCTTGCTGATGCCGGATCACGGTTTCTACCGGCAAATAAGCCAGTTCAGCTCTCCATTTGGATAAGATCAGGGTTTGCCATAAACGCCCCATACGACCATTGCCATCGCTAAACGGATGAATAAACTCAAACTCATAATGAAACACGCAGCTTGCCACCAACGGGTGAACAGGCGTTTGTTTTAACCACCCCAGAAGATCCACCATTAAACGTCCTACCTGACTGGGCGGCGGCGCCATGTGCATTAACTGCTTATCACGATAAATGCCCACACCAGACTGCCGCCACTGACCGGCATCATCAACTAAACCGTGCATCAACTGCCCATGTGCAGCCAGTAAATGTGCGGCGTTATAAGGCTGCCATAGCGGCAGCTTTTCATAAGTGGCAAACGCATTGCGCACTTCCTGAATTTCACGGGGCAATCCCAAAACCCGTTTGCCCTCTAATACCGCTGTGACTTGTTCTAATGTCAGGCTGTTATGCTCAATAGCCAGAGAGGCCTGAATGGTACGAATACGATTGCCTCGCCTCAGTTGCGGCGATAAAGTCTCATCCGTATTGCCCAACAATGTACTCCAACGCCCAAGTTGTTCGCTGATGTCCGCCACCAACGTTAAAATGTCCGGCGTGATTTGAAAGGGTGGCTGATAGGCTGACATTCAAACTTGCAACCCCATCTTTTGCCAAAGTGGTGCAAGATCATCTGGAACGGGTAAGGTTCTAAAAATAGCCTGCTGGCGATGATTAGCCGACTTCTGGCCAAGTAGATCATTAAGCAGAGGATTAACAACCCGTTCGTAAAACAACTTTCCGTGAAAACAGCGTTTAAACTGCTCATTTTGACTTTGACCAGCGACATCGGTCAAAGCCTGTTGATATTGCTGCCAGATTTGATTGGGTTCCAGGAAACCATGCCATTCCGCCAATTTCCGTTTGATTTCTTCATCATTAGTGGCAATGGCAGGATTAAGTAAGGCTTCTTTAAATCCCAGAGAGCGCAAGCCTTCCCACAACGGATTAATCACTGACCACAACACCCCATGGCAACGCCAACGATCCAAGTCGGTTTGAATGAATTGCTCTAATTCCTGTAATCCACCGGCGATTTTTGCCTGCTGTTTAGGTGGCAAGGCCTGCCAAAGCTCTTCAGGTACAATCAGATAGTTTTCAATGCAATAACGCGGCAAAAAACAAAGATTACTAAGCTGGGTTTCTTGTTCATTGATTTTTTGCTGAGACCACTCATCGCGGTCAACAACCCCAATCCAATCGGTTTCCTTTTTTACAATAGCCAGCACCTCGGTTTTTTTTCCTGCATCAGCTATCACCCAGTTTCTTGCCCAATCAGGACAAGCCTTGGTTAAAAAACTTTCAAAGGCATTAATATCATCCGCACCTTCTACAATCAGCGCCCGCTTATTAGCATTACCTATTTGTTGCTCGCGTATTTCCCGAATTCGATCATCCGTTTTGCTCATTGCGGCTCAACTCCGGTTTTAAGCTCAATACGTTTCCCCTGGTTTTCATAACGATGCCACACATCTACCGCATGAGAGGTGATGATCAACTGACCGTCCCGCTCTTTAACCAATTGTTCAACAACCGCTAACAAAGGAGCAATCAATGAGGGATGCAAATAAAGATCCGGCTCATCGATCAACACAATGCCGCCTATTTGCATCCACCGACTAATCAGATAAATCAAAATTAACACCTGATGCTCGCCCGCACTCAGTTCATCAATTGAATGATTGATTCCGCGCTGTCCTTTAAGTTTGACTCTCAAACGGCCTTCACCAGGTTTTATAGCCGGCTCAATTTCTTTACCGGATAAAAACTGATTCAGGTTACGGATAACCTCGTGATATTTATGTAACTGTGATGTTTTTAAATTGATTAACGAGGCTTCCAGTTGCCCTTTCCAGTCTTCAGTCACCACATACTTAGTCAACCAGCGCTGAGTCAACATATCCGGTAAAGGCTCGGACACATTTCGTCTAGGTGTCACCCAGCGTCGTTCTTCGGCATCCAGAAACATCAAGTTAGAGCCTTTACATTGATCATGGGTCAAAATCAAGCGTTTGCGATCATCGGCCCAGTCATTCAACCAATCTTCTTTAGGTAAATACAGCTCTCTTGTAGGCTGTCCTGGTTTGCCTGTGCGAGCAATCGCTTCTCCCAACCAAATCACTTCCGAATGCTCTGCCTGAAGTGCTTTAACCCAGTCAAGTGAACCAAAAACTAAACCAACGTGGCCTTCATAAAAGGATTGAATCCCATCAAACACAATGGCAACACCTCCCCAACGCTGTAACCATACTTTGGCCTCATGTTTTTGAGGCAGAGCCTTACGCTGATCCAGCCAGTAACCGGCTGCATCCCAAAGCATCGCTATTGCGCGCAACGCGGTTGATTTACCACAACCATTAGGGCCGGTTAGCAATACCTTGGACTCAACCTCTTCAGTCCAATCATTGATGAAGGAAATCGGGCTATCCGCTAATGGCCCAACACCTTGGGTGTAGATGGCTAAAATTTTCATTAACTATTCTCCTTAGAACCTGTAACCGCCTTTACCTCAGCCAACAAATCGCCAAACTTGCCGTAGTTCACCTTTACGCCATCATCCAGATCAAGCTTGATGCGCATGTCGGCATAGTGCTTGAGCTTGTCGTCAAATTCACGCAGTTCAGTTTGTTTTTTCTCAAGTGCAGCCAGATCTTTCTTCAATTGAACGGCTTCACTGGTGGTGGCATCCTCGATTTTCTTATTCAGCTGTCCGGCAAATGCATCATATTTACCGAGTAAAGGCGTGACATATTCAGTACGCATTCTCGGCAGTGTGCTTTCATTGTAGCGATGCAAATACACCAAACATTCAAACGCCTTTTGCTTGCCGGAACTGAACAGCCAATAGATCGGGCGCTTTTTGTAGGTTTGCAAATGGTCTTTGTAAAATTGATTGGATAGATAGCGGCGCACGGTGTCGAGATTGTTTTCGCCCTTTTTGGTTTTAAAACTGCTTAAAGTCAGGCTTTCGGCGACGAAAAGCAGATTTTGCTGCAAGGTATCTTCGCCCCACACCGCAGCCAAGAACTCGCGGAAGCGGTTGGTGGTGTCGTCTTTGAACCATTCCTGATCGGTCAACGGCAAAATGCCGTCCTCGTCGGCGGGAAAAGTTGGATAGCGGATCGGATCAAAATCCACATTCCCCGCATGCGCATAAATCAGACCCGCTTCGTCCAAACTGTAACGCCCCATCATGCAGCCAATCGCGTAGGAAATCAGGCGTCCGCAGTCTTTTTCGCGGTCGGCGCGGGTTAAGGTGATTTGTTCCTCCGGCACCTCGGGCGACAATTCGTCTTGCAAGCCGTAGGCATCGATGAACAGGCGGTTGTTTTCTTGTTCCAGGCGTTGCATTTCTTCGATGGCGGCGCGGTTTTGGGTTTGCCATTGAGTAAAGCAGTGTTCAAGGTTGTTGGGTGCGTAGGGTGGGCAGGTTTTTTTGCCCACGCTTTCATCCATCATAGTTCCCACGCTCCGGCGTGGGAACTCATCCGGTGACGCTCCAGCGTCACGCAACGCCAGAGCGTTGCTTACTGCATTCCCACGCTGGAGCGTGGGAACGATATTTGACGTGTTTTGTTGTTGGCGAATCAGCGGGTTTTCGGTGAAATCCCATGAGGTTTCGTAATTGTTCCAGTCGGTTTTTGATATTTGAATTAACTTTTTTATTATTTCTGTTGTTTGTAATTTATTTGAAGAATCTAAAAGAGGAACTGGTAATTTAGCAACATCTCCAACAGGTGATGTAACTGTTGGATTTATTGCAGTCAAAAAATAATTAGTACATTTTGAATTCAATAATCCAAACAAAACTTCAAAATCACTTTCAGCGTAATAACATGGAGATAAATCACCAGGAATTAAACCTTTTGGATGAAGTGTGAATGAAACCTCACCAGATGTGAGCCTAAGCCAAGAAATCGCTTTTTCAAAGTACAGCTCTTCACTTGGAATTATTGAGCCACTAAAATTTTTTATATCTGTTCCATTTTCAGCCCAATTTACCAATAAGTTTAGATTTCCATACCACCTACGGCTTTCACCACCATTATTAAACATAAACCATTTTTTTTTGCTTTTAATAGCTGTTTCTTTGGACAAATAACTAAGTTCCATTTGAGAAACACTACATTCAAACCATTTCCTAATAAATTTTTCTTTTTCTCCAGTTTGTAATCCACGCCGAGTTTTTCCTAAATCATTTAATTTTTTTAAAGAAAAAGCACTGATTGCTTTATCACTCACCCAATAAGCCACAGGGCTACCTGAAATTCTTTTAAAATCATCTTGAACGGTTTTATCAAAACGATTTTTACCTGAAAGCAAAGCGGTTTGTTTTTGTTCTTCGTTGCCATCGACTAAACGAAAAAACGCAGGTTTGTAACCGCTAAAATAATTACCATGAAAAACAAACGCGGTGGTTTGTACGACTTCACCCGAAATTTCGCTAAAAGCTCTCGCGCCTAAATGCGCCATAGTATTCAGTGTTTTATGACTTAAACATTTTTCGCGCATAGCTTGATATGACGACAAAAACATCCAGCTTTGCATAGTCACTTGCGCATTAAAACCAGATGCTTTGCACCAAGCAAAACCGCGTTCGATAAACATCGCAAACAAATCCGACTTACTATCAGGAAAGTGTTTTTTGGCAAATTCTTTTAACGCGGGATTCATGCCTTTGCCGCCCATATACGGCGGATTGGCGATCACCGCATCATAACGCTGCGCCAATAGCCACGCCTGTTGCACGAACGGCAATAACACCGTAGCGGCTGATTTTTGGTAGTTGTCGCCGTGTTCAAGCAGCGGCTGTAATTGATTGTTTAAGTCCTGTAAAAACGCGGCTTTATCGGCAGGCACTTGAATTAACGAGCCAAAAGTTTTGGCGTGTTCAAACAGCGCCAAAATATCGGCCAGGGCGGTAAAATCGGCATCATCGACCGCATCAAGCAGGTTGGTCTGGGCGTCATCAAAAATGGATTCAGTGGTGCCGCGTTGGGTGTGTTTATTGAGTGCCAGTTTGCGCCACAGTTCCGGCAAATTTAGATCGTGGCTGGATTGCAGGGCTAAGACATTAAGCTTGAGCTCGCGGCTAAAAATCCGCCGGTCATCTTCCCTGGCTTTCATCATTAAAGCAAAACCCGCCAACTGCGCAGCGCGGTCGTCAATATCCAAACCAACAAGATTGTGTTCCAAAATCAGTTTGGGAATGTCGCGGCTACGATAACCACGCTCTTCGTAAATGGCCTTGAGTAGATCATAAGCCTCCACCAAGATATGCCCTGAACCGCAGGCCGGATCGATCACTTTAATAGATTCAGGCTCGATACTTGCCGGTGTGATCGCGGCTAAAGCCGCTCCTACAGACAGTTCCTGTTCAGCGGGTTCAATGTAATACGCCATCTGAGTTTTCAGGCCGGAATCAGGATAGGTCATTAGCCATTGTCGACCGACTGAGTTCTGCACCAGATATTTGACAATCCAATTCGGTGTAAACAGCTGGGTGGCGGCGGGAATATCCTCGCTTTTGACTACATTGCCGATGACCTGGTCTTTTTTCTCGGAGATATAAAACTGATACAGCCAACCGATAATCTCGACGGGTTGCCAGTCGTCTTCGGGAATGCTATCCACCAAACCACGTAGAATGGAATCCGTGCGGGTTAGATTATCGGGCAGCAGTAGTTCGGTTTCATCATCCAGGGCTTCAAATAAGAACGGCATAGCTTCATGCAGTTGATGACACTGCCCCAGCAGTAAGTGACGATAAAGTTCCTCGTCCTTATTACCGGCGAGCTTGAGTTCAACGATAGCGTTACGATCCAGATTCAATTGTTCAGCGACATCCTGGGCATGATCCAATATTTCCGGGATTATACCCTCACCACGGCTCTCTCCCTGCGAGGGAGAGGGGGATAATACACGCAGGCCATGTTCAAGATAGTCTCCCTTTAACTCCATAAAGCGGATGGCACAGAGCCGGTTAAACCAGGTATAAGCCACATGCTCAACTAACGGCTCAAAACCACGCTGTTCAGCACGTAAAGTCAGTCGCTTACGGGCTTGTGCCAGTCCGGCATCGAAGCTGTTACCGTCAATCTGCATGACCGATCCGGAAAAAGTCGGTTCGCTGATGGTTAGCGTTTTGCCTTTATTGTAAATACCGAACTGATTGAGTCGCTTGCCGACCGCATCCATGAATTCACGGCGAGCTTGGGGGGCGTATTTTTTGATGTTATTGGTGTTCATATAAATAATTTTCCTGGCGTTTTATTTATTGTTTCAGGCGGCTATGGTGCGTATGCTACTGCCGTTTTTTGAACTCACTACATCGAGC
This sequence comes from Methylobacter sp., assembly GCA_030684815.1. Lineage (GTDB taxonomy): Bacteria > Pseudomonadota > Gammaproteobacteria > Methylococcales > Methylomonadaceae > Methylobacter_A. The sequence goes on from JAUXXQ010000193.1 coordinate 15,691, forward strand.
CGTAACGCCATTTGCTCTTTTAATTCGGAAACGTGAGAGATGATGCCGATCATGCGCCCACTGGCTTGAAGGTCGATCAGCGTCCTGATTGCTAAATTTAATGACTCCGGATCAAGACTGCCAAAACCCTCATCAATAAACAAGGTATCCAATTTGATGCCACCCGCGTAGGATTGGACAACGTCGGATAATCCTAAGGCTAACGACAAAGCAGCCATGAAGGACTCTCCGCCGGATAGAGTCGCTACCGAACGGTTTTTTCCTGTGTAACCATCCTCGACTTCCAAATCCAACCCCGAAGCTTTATTGCCTTTGGTTCGGTCTTCTTTGCGAACTAATTGATAGCGGCCATTGCTCATGATATTGAGCCGTTGCGAGGCTTGAATCAGGACATCATCAAGCAGAACGCTCAGCACAAAACGCTGTAGGCTGATCTTGTTGCCTGTTTGTCCATTGGCCACTTCACTGAGAGTACCATATACGGCATACTGAGCTTCAAGCTCGACATTTTTCTCATGGGCTTTAGCTAATTTTGATTTCACCCCTTGCAATTGATTACTCCGTTCTTGCAGTTTGCGCCACGATTCATCGAATAATTTGAACAAGTCCGATTTCTCGGTTAGCTCCAGTTCGAGTTTCTCCATGTCAGGCAGCGATTGTTCAGCAAGGTCTGTCCTGAGTTGATCCACCGCACCTTTCAAACCAGCCAATTCAGTACGGAAGATTTCGATTTCGTCTTTAAGGCTTTGCTGCTCATTTTCCGCCATTAGCGATTGATGGAATGCATCAAAGTGCTCGAATGGGCTTTGTGTTAGCGCATCGTTCCAGGCGTTCTCAGCATCGTTGAATTCAAGTTGAAATTCACACAACTGCTTGCCAAGGCCTTCATGCGCAGACGCTGCTCTATCGAGATTTGAGCGTTTTTGATCGTAATCGGCCTGAGTTTGAGTAACGGCGTTGGACAATGTTGCGATCTTCGTTACTAACTCGGTTATGGCTTTGGTTAATGACAGTGGGTCTCGATAAAGTTCGGGAATCTGTTTTTCTAGCTGTTCTACATGGGCTCGCGCAAGTATGGCCTGTTCATTATCTGAATTTACTTTTGTTTCCAAAGTTGACATGGTTTCAGCCATTCCAACAAGCAGCTCTTTAATCTCAGTAATTCTCTGAGCTTTTTCTTTCTGCCGGGTTTGCTGTTTAAGCAAATTGTTGACTTCAGTCTCTTTCGCTTTGAGGGTTTGCGAAACATCATCCAACGATTGTTCTGCAAGCTCTACCAGCTGCTGTTCCAGTTGGGTAATATCTTTCTGATTACCAGCGATTTCAAGATGGGCGGCATCGTATGCATCCTTCGCAGTTTGCATGGCATCACGCGCTATATTCTCTTCTGTTCTGGCATCATCAACCTGTTGTTTGGTGACTAGTGATTCATCATTGAGAGAACTAGCTGGGGCCGGATGCTCTTTGCTGCCACATACTGGGCATGACTCGCCGATTTTAAGCTCTTTGGCCAATAATGCCGCCTGACCGGAGTGCCAGGCTAGTTCGATTTGGCGGGCCTGTTTCTGGGTCGATTCAAAAGCCGTTTTCTTGTTTTCAAAGGCTGCAAGCAGTCGGCCTTCATTCTGTTCCAATTGCCGGTGTTGATTTCGCTGGGTCTCTAGCGTCTTGCGCTGTTCAAGTTTAAGACGATAAGTTTGCAACTCGATCTGTTTTGGAGCGAGCATTTCCAATTCAAGCGTTATTTTTTCGATTAAGGCGTTATTGTTGGCAAGCTCGTCTAATAGGATTTTTTGCGTTTTTATTTGGCTATCAAAGCTAGCTTTGCTGACATCTAAGGTTTTTTTACGGGTGGTCAGGGCTTCTTGAGCTTGAGATAACTCTACTGCTCTTTCTTGGTATTGCGTTAATTCAATTTGCTGTTTCTTTAAGGCATCGACTTGAGTGAATGCCGCTTTGGCTTCGCTTGCCGCATTTTCTGAGATGATTTTTTCTTCAGTTGCTAATCCAAGTGCCTTTGAACTTTCAACTATTTGGGCATTAAGTTTTTGCAGTGCAGCAGCTTTTTCTTTATGTGCTTTATAAAGTGGATGAATTTTTTGGGCGTTTAAGGCGTTGTTGAGCTTGTCTTGTTTGGTAGTTATGTCAGGTTCTAACGCAGCTTTCTTTGCAAACTCAGTTGTTTTACTGCTCAGGTTATCAAACCGTTGTTTGAGTGTTTGTGCATGTTCCTTGGCATTGGCGGCCAAGACTTGCTGTTCATGGGCTTGGTCTTTATTGATCTGTGCAACTGACAGTTCCGGCGCCAATCGATCCAGTTCTTCGTCAATTTCTGTCTCGGAATTAACTTCTGCGCTTTGCAAGATGCCTTTAATTTGGTTTTGATGTTGCTCGACGGCTTGCTTGATGCCGGCAGCCTGAGTTCTTAGCCGGTCTTCGATGCGTTTGTAGATCTGGGTCTGAAACAGTTGCCCGAATATCTTTTCGCGTTCTTTCGAATCCGCCATTAACAAATCACGGAATTTTCCTTGAGGCAATACCATGACTTGGCGAAATTGTTCGACATCCAGACCAATCCGCTTCCTGATTTCATCGGTGGCGTCATTGACACTCTTGGCAACGATGAGTACGCCTTCTTCGGTTCCATCGAGTTGCCAGAGTTGAGCTTCGGCTTGTTGCGTTGTGATGCCTTCGCCGCGACTTTTCGGGCGCTCCTGCGTCGGAATACGCCGAACGCGATAGTCTGTTTCACCTAGTTTGAAATCCAGGACGACTTCGGTGAGCACGTTAGGATCGGCGTGATCACATCGCATTTGAGCGGGTTCTCTTTCCGCTCCCGTTGTTTGTCCATAAAGGGCAAAACATATCGCATCCAAAATCGAGCTTTTACCTGCGCCGGTAGGGCCATTGATCAAAAACAATGGGGTTGGACCTAGCCTTGTAAAATCAATGTCTTCGGAACCAGAGAATGGGCCGAATGCTTGCAGAGTGAGGCTTAATGGTTTCATGCAACGCCCCCTTCAAAGGTAATAATTTCTGCAATTGTTTTCTTGATTGCCTCGTCTTGTTCCTGAGTCAACCCTTGACCATGTACCTGCTCGAAAAAATCACGGAACATCTCAAGTTCTCCGCATTTTAGCTTATCTCGACTAACCTGTTGGTCTGACATTTCAAGCATTCCAGGTTTTTCTAAATGCAGTACATTGGGATAGACCTGTCGTAATTTCCCCATTGGATCAAGAATGGCGTGCCGATCGGTTAATCGGACTAACAAATAATCTTCGTTGTTCGGATCAACTTTACCGTGTTCGAGGATGGTATTCAGTTCACCTTCCACGATCCGCATATCTCGTAATGGCATCAATGGCAGATGGGTGGTTGATTTAATACCTGTGTTATCCATTTCAACAAGCGTCACGCCTTTATTTTGTCTCTGTTCGGAGAAGCTGTACTTTAGAATCGAACCCGAGTATCGAATATGAGATTCGCCTTTATGCTGGGGACTATGTAGATGACCCAGTGCAACATAATCGAAAGCCACAAAGGGCTCGTAATTGACTCGATCGGCTCCGCCAATCGATAAGGGGCGTTCTGAGTCTGACTCATCGCCACCATCGATAAAACAGTGACTGATAAGCACGCTTAAAGTCTGATCTGACTTTACGGTATTAATTCGTTCGACAAGGAATCGATGCGCTTCATCATGCGTAGATACGTCTACACTAAAATGATTACGGACTGTTTCGGGGTCGTTGTAGGGGATGCCGTAAAAACTGACATCGAATCCCGCACCATTAATAATCACGGGTTCAGTGACTTGATTAAGCTCGCCGATAATGTGCAATCCGGCTTTGCTTAGTTGCCTGGAACCGAAACGTAGCCGTTCCGCTCCGTCATGATTGCCTGGGATAAGTAATACCGGCACCCCCAAGTCCGTACAGATTTTATTTAAAACATCATCAAGCAATTCCACCGCAGCGGCAGGTGGTACCGAGCGATCATAAATATCACCTGCTATGACAACTACATCGACGAATTCGCTTTTAACGTGCTCAATCAACTGATCCAGAACGTGTCGCTGATCTTCCAGTAACGAGACATTATGAAACTGTCGCCCAATGTGCCAATCCGATGTGTGGATAAATTTCATGTTGTGTCCTTACCTAATCCTGACACGGTCACCCGCGCTAATGGCTTCTGCTAGACGCTCACGCAGTCTCTTGAGGTAAAGTTCGATATCGTTTTCAGTTTCAATAAAACCTTTGGAGGACACCGAATTTAGAACCTCAATTTGACTGATGGTGACTGTCCGTTTGGGGGGCGGCTCAGCAATTTTGTTTTCGTCGCCAGAAACAGGAGTTACCGTTACTGGGATTTCCTTTTTACGCTGGGATTCAATGTGGCGGTTGATTAGATCGTATGCATCATCCTCATGGCTTTCGGCTTCAGACTGTTCACTGATAATCTGTGGAATTGAATCAGTGTTATCAATACGCTTTTTGCAAAGCTGTAATGGATGTAAAGCTTTATTCTGTAAATCAAGAGGCGCACCGGCTTCAGTTAGTGCTGACTGCACGCGTTCAATACGCAAGTTGACCTGTTCATGAGCGAGCTGGCGTTTATCAAGCACAAGCAGGCTATTCACCTTCTGAACTTGCTCGATTAATGGGTTAATATGCCTAAGCTGGTCATACGGCGTTGCCAGTCCATAAATACGCTGCAATTCGTCCAGTGCTTTTTTGGCAGCTTCATCCTTTTCTAATGCCGGACGGTTAGCCTTGAATTGATCATTCAACGCTTTGGTAAGCGCTTGCCAGGTCTGGAACTGGCTGTTGTAAAAATCATCCAGATCTTCAAAGTTTTCTGAAAAATCCTCCAGCGCTTTAGCATCTTCAACCATGCGCTGAATCAGGCTAAAACTATTGGTTTGTTCAAGCAAGCCGGCAACTAAAGCCAAGCCCTGTTCAATGATCTTTTTACCAGGGAAATGACCTGTTTGGGCTTTACTGTTGAATGATTTTAACTGTTCATGCCATTTCTTCAGTTCCTGATTAATAAGCTCGGAAAGCTCCTTTTCTCCTGAACCCGTGAAAGTTTTATTGAATACCTTTTTAACTAGACCAGCGGCATTTTTTAGCTGATGCTCATCATGTTGGCGAATTTTTTGGAGTCGAATTTCACCCCGCTTACGGACACTGGTGAAAGGTTCATAGGCTTTTTTAAGTGGTAAATCCCCGTTCATGGTGAAGCTGATTTTACCGGCCAAGCCCAATCTGGCTATCAACAGCAGAATTTCATTATCCGGCCAGCCATAAGGGCGGCGGCTAAATCGGGTAATCACATCGCGTAAATAGACGGCCTCATTGCGTTCAATCTTGAGTGAAATGTACAGCTCAACCTCACGAGTCGCCTCGGGATTGCATTCAACATCGGAAAGATCCAAGCTGAGCTGAGCCATATCATCAGCCATTAGCACGGATTGTAATTCCCGCAATACGTTACCCTGATCACCAGGCGTTGGTTTTAACAAATTTAACTTGGCAAAGGTGTTTTCAATGACGTATTTGTAGGCTTCTTCCAGCATGGCTGATGGTGCTGAAGACCTGGGTTGTAGCCTGGCGCCGATCGCATAGATCTGAACTTCAGTGAAGAGTTGTTCAAGCTCATGACGCAGACGCTTTTCACGTTCGACATTCTCCATCTGCTTTTCACGCAACAGGTATTCCTGCTCAGGACGTTGACCCGAGTTTTGCTTGAGAAAGCGATCCGTCTTAATGAAACGGCCAAGATCGCCGTCAAGTCCCTTGTAACCGAAAATACGCGGATGGTCGGGTAATTTCACCAGTACACAGCCATCGCCCTCAAGGCTATAGTTAAGGCAGGGCTGGTCATGGATAAAGCTATCGTAATGGGAGTCCAGCGGTGAAATGACTTTAACCACCAAATCTTCCAGGGTCGTTCCATCTCTTGGGTGCCCGTTACAAAAACGGCTGATGGCAAAATCCTGTTTATTGACCGGATAGCGATAGACATTCTGTCTGGGCAATAGGCCATCAAAAATAATATTAGACAGCTTATTGGTTAGTTCTGAAGGCTCAACATCGGTGTGTTGAATTTCATTCTCGATTTCCTTTTCTTCATTGGTTAAGAAAATAAATTCATCACCATTGCGAGCAATCAATAATTCTCGCTCCAGACGATTAAGACTTTCTTCAATCTGTTTTTTCAGTGCGATTTTATCGGCATCAATTTGGTCGATGGTCAGGGTCACCAAGTTATCCAGAGTGCTTTTGAGCACATCGACATAACGAATCAGGAACAGGGTCTTGAGTATTTTGCAATCAAACTCGGTTAAGGTATTAAGCTCACAGGCTTGATCAATTGTCCGCTTAACGGCAGGCTCAAGAAAACTCTCGATGGGCGAATAAAAGCAATAAAAAGGGATCAGTACGCCAATGTCCTGATCTTTAACTTGCTTGGCTGCCGACTGGAAGGCATCAAGCAACGAGCGCTCACCCATCGCCAGATGTTTACCTGTAGCGCCTTTGGTACGAATGGATTCAAAGACTTTTTGCACCAAGGGATAGTGATACGGCACGAACGGGTAGTTATCGATGAAGGACGGTGCATCGCTATAACCATTGAGTGCAGCGGTAGTGGTTTTGTCAAAGGTTAGCTGATTGCGCAGAATATCGCCTTTTTCTGAAAACACTGTTGCCAGCGCTTCAGCAGCTGTTTGTGTTTTTTCAAGTAGGCGTTTTTGAATGACTTCAGAGGTGTTTGAGCTGGACAGTTGTAGGCGGGTGTAAAACCGTCCCTGAATCTTTGAGAAATCTTCTCCGTCACGCTTGTCGAACTGCCCAATAGCGACATCAATATCGGCTTGAGACGTTACGATGACCCAAGCACGGCCACCACAGATGGCGCCCAAATCTTCAGTAATAGTCTGCAATTTCAACATCATCTGGGTGTTTTTGCCGATAAATTGCCCCACCTCATCGACCATGAACAGGATGTTTCTATCGCCATTGCGATCCAGGTAATCGTTCACCCACTTGCAAAAATTAGTGATGTCCAGCGGTAAGTTAGTTTCCAGTTGCTCAACCCATTGCCGCGTTGAAGCTAACGTCTGATTAGTCGCTGCGGCTAGGCTTTCAGCCAGTTCATCGCGATAAAAATCATAAGCATCACGCTGAGCTTCCCAACTTGACCCTGTCAGCTCGGCAAATTTAGTTTTGAAAGCCTGATATTGATTACGTTTATCCAACTCCCGTTCCATGTGGGCAATGTGAGGAAAGTCCGCGCAGTAACCGACCCGCTCATTAAAAACTTTAAGAAACACCTTGAGGATAGCGTTATCACCATCATCGGTATTGGCTCTGGAATCAATATTGAACAAAATAACATCGGCAGGCCTGGAAACGGCACTGTGTATGTCACCAAACAACATCGCATCTTTAATTTTATCTTTAAAAAACTCGATGGCATGATGGTTTTCACCCTCATTTTCTACGCTACGATTTTCCAAGAGGTAGGCCAGGATTTTAATGAAATGTGATTTACCTGAACCAAAGAAGCCGGATACCCAAACACCGATTTTGCTGGCTACGGCGGGATTACGATTTTTAACAGCTGGAATATAGGTCTCAAAGAAATGGCGAAAATGCCGGTCTAGTTCTTGAGTAATGACGTATTCATCCAATTCAACATAGACACTGTCGTTATCGACTTGCTCTGCTTTAACGACCCCGTTGATGTCGCGTGTCAGCTGTTTGGAAAAAATATGTTCAATGTTCATTATAGATTCCCTGCGTTAATTTTCTTGCCGTCTTCAGGCACCAGTTTGAAGGCTCTGTAGTAATTTTTGGACTCAATCATACCGAAAGGATGCAGGTCACGACCGCTATATTCCCCAGGGTAAAACAAGACTAATGGAGTTTTACCCATCACATCTTGCAATGCACTTAACAGCTCATGCCCCCTGACCAAAGGCCATGCGTTTCCGAGTCCCGATAAGAGAACAAAATCCAGTGCTTCCGGCTGAATCTTTTCAGCGATGAATTCAGCGATCTTTTTCTGGCTAAGTGGCCCAGCTAAGGTATTCCTGATGGCTTCGACACCGGTTTGTTTCTCACGGCTAAACGTCCGCTCCAGTAGCCCTCTTGACGCTAACATTTCGATTAATGTTTCGTAGATATTGACGTTGATAAATTTGTAGCCACGCTTATCCAGTTTGTCGGTTAGATGCTTAATATAGTCTCTGACCACGAGTTCCTGTTTAGCGGGGTAGTCAAAAATCCAGAAGCCAATTTCATTACCTAAGCCATCGTTGTTTAGAAATCGAGGGTTTTCTATTCTTTCCAGAATCAAATCGAGTCTGCTTTGTAGTGCTTTCATAGCGTGCATTCCATAACGGGTTCCAGATCTTCTCTATTAAGCTTTTGTAACCAAATGCGGGTTTCCGGTAACAAATAGACCGGCTGCAAGCGGCGATTTTTATTGTTATCCAGGTAATCGGCTTCTACCAATGCCCGAATAACGTTATTGCCGCTTTTCTTGAGGGTTGATTCTGATAAGTCATTCAAGCCTGGTAAGATTCGAGATCGATCCAGTAAAAAAGACTCCCAAGCGTCGGGCGCTAAATTTGACCGATAAATCCGTTTTGTTTCAGCGACAACGTGCTGCATAAAATCAGGCAACACTGGGGTATGTATCATTAAGCTAAGCATGAGCAGCTGTTTATAAGACGATTCAGGCTCATGAATGACGGCTTCAATGAACGCTTTACCCAAGGGTTCAAGCCTTCTTCTGATGGCTCGGGCATAACGGATGGAGGTATGCTGGGATTTCTTTTTAAGTATGTTTTCTTCAATAAACAAACGATTCCACTCGGGCTCAGATAACGCTTGCAAGAGTGTTTCAGCAACCAACCGACTTTCTTCAATCAACAAACTACCGCCGGTCAAATCGCGGATATACTGCTTTGCTTTGTTAAGTTCTAAGTCCTTATTCAAGCTCTGAGTTTCCTTTTGCTTCTGAAGAATATCCTGGCGTTAAAACGAAGTTTTCCACTCCGTTTAAAACTTCTTTGTTTTTCAGCCAAAGGTGGTATTCGGCTCCCGTCAGCTCATGGTTTTCAGAACAATCCACATTCCAGCGTCTTAACACATAGCCAGCAACGGCTGCGCGTACCTGGATAGTTAGTGATCCATTCACCATGCTGTATTCATGTTCGATAGTTTCAGGATGTTTCAGTGCGGGATGTGGAACAAGCTGTAGTTCAACAATGTGATGCCATTGAAGGTCGGCTATTTTGGCTTCGGATTCAGTGATTAAATTCCCAGTTAGTAAACTGGGCTTATCAATTCGATTAATTACAAAATCAGCAAACTTTTTTCGATTCCGATCGAACCCACGTACATGCCAACGTAAACCATTATCTACCAAGGCATGCGGAACGATTTCCCGTTGGGTAAGACCACTGGAAAGCGATCGATAGTTAATCTTTACGGCTTGTTGGTTATGAATTGCCCGAGTAATGTTGGCCAGAATATCACTAGAAGGCAGATTAAGTTGCGTAGGTGCTTCAGCCGGAACAAAGACAGGGTTAGTTGTGACAAAATCATCACCGAAGCCATACAGTAGAGCGGTCAGTGCTTGATTACTGCCGTAGTTAAACAAAGGCTTAAAGCCTTCACGCTGAATATAGGTTTTGGCTTTGGTGTCATACTCCAGGTTTTTTGGAACCAAATCTTTATAGAGCGAGATATCACGGGTCGCAGCCGCCTCTTTAATGCCAAAGCGAGATTCGAGATCATTCCGATTAATGGTACCCAGAAAATAGAGCCTAAAGTCTATATGGAATAGACGCTCTCGCTGAGTTTGGTTAATGCTTGAAAGTTGGGGATGGATCATCGCTGTTAAAAATTAGGTAAGTTAGCCGAAAACTAATTTCATTAAATACGGATCAATTCTATGACCACCGCTAAAATAATGCAAGGGATGATTTTTAGGCGCTATTGCAATATTTTCAGAATCCAAAAAAAAATACAACCAGATCTATATGTGTAGCTAAAGATCATTAGCGTCTGCTAAAGACAATCAAAACCGTTAGAGGTCTGTAATATCGGCATTATAATCAATCAGAGGTTTAAACCACTCTTCAGGAATATTGCAATTTTTACTATTTGGTTCCGGACAAGCTTGATGAATCTTCACATGAAGTGGCATCGAAACACAGTTGCCAAACACGAGAGCCTCACCAGGAGCTGACTGCTTAATTTTATTAGCAAAATCATCTGAGAAATATGGAAGAATAGCGTAAACGTGCCTCATATCAATTTCGTTTTGGATGCGATGCACAATGAAATTGGAACATTGTGACAAAACTGTTTCTGATAACTCAGACGGTCTTTGTGATGAGACCAATAAATAAACAGAATATTTCCTTCCTTCTCTGGCAATTTTCTCAAAAATATTTTCTTTTAATATGTATCTATGATCCTTCTTAATATATCTATGAGCTTCATCTAAAACTAAATGTACTGGCTTCTGGCGGCGCATGTCACCGAGGAGCTTCTTCCTGCTAGAAAATATTAGCCTTGAAACAACAGAAGTCAGTGTTTCAAGGGCGTCGGGGCTGAGCTCACTCGTATCCACAATGATCATTTGGTTAGAGTGATTTCCCTTATCATCGAAATCCCAAATTTTTTCGAGATATAATTGCTCATTTAATACACCACTTGGACTAGATCGCATAAATTCACAATCTGGGTTTTCCAAAAAGTAGTCCAGCCGAGTCAGCATAGTGGATGTATATTCACGCATACGTCCATTACCTCGGGCATCTTCCTCTAGCAATGCTATATTTGCGGCTATTCTAAGGAATTTATAATCAAAATAGTCACCGTGAGGAAGCTTGATATTTTGCACCATTATAAAGTTGTCATGGTCAACCTTGTCATAGATAGAATCTGTTAAATCATTTAATTCATTATTGTTATTCCCATAGCTCAAACGACAGCTTTTCTGAAGACTTGTAAGATCGTCGTATAAGCCTAAATCTCCACAGCTTTCCTTCAGTAGATGATTACCATCTATAATTGAACGAATGCTTGAAATCACGCTTGACGCCGCCGTTATATTAGCAGTGTCTGTATCGGCTTGATTAAGAATGCTGTATATCAGTGAGCAAACTTTATGCCTAAGATAATTAATAAAAAGAAGCTTCTGACTATTGTCAGAACATCCAATTTTGTAAAACCTATAGCTTTCCTGTAGTACACGATCCCAAAAAGGCCTCTGGGTTGCTTCAGTCGCCAGTAAAAATGCACTCCATTCATCTAACGTCATCAAGAAATGAGGCAAGAAAAATGGCGTATATCCATCCGTCTCTTGTGATATGTTGGGTTTGTAAAGTTTAACGGAAATATCAGAACTACCTTGATGATCAATAAAAGCATTTTTGTACTCACCGTTCACGTCAAAAATTAGAATTCTTGAGCCAATTGCAGAATTACTATTTTTCTTATGAATCTCTTGGATGATATGTGCAATAGTATTGGATTTTCCACTCCCTGAATTTCCTAAAATAGCAGAGTGAATGTTAAAGAACGAATTAATACTGATATTAATTGGGTAATTAATAAGGTTCTTGCTTTCGCCTAAATAAAATGTTTGATGAACTGTATTTTCTTCAGATATTCCGTGCTTTGTATTCAGGATTATTTTCATATCCTCAAATGTAACAATACTAACCTCACTATAAATACTTGGAAAGATGCCTACTCCAAGATTAAATTCACTTTTCCGTGTAATCGTGCCAATAGGTTTTAAAATAAGCTCTCTATTACTATCAATATCAAATGCATACTTATCTAACTGATTATCACTGTCGAAAATTGAAATTACTTCGCACAGTAGATTTTCACCCACAGCATTAGTAGTTTTTAAATAACTTCCTATATTTCCAAAGTAATATACAGCGCCAGCAAGATTTACTGAATTACCCCTAATTTCTGAAGAAATTTTTACACGAAACTGATTGAAGTTTACTGAGGTGATTTTTCCGACCTTCATTTGGTATCAATTCGCTTGAAATTATTTAATTCTTTAATATTATTAACAAACTCTTTTAGTAAGTCAGTATCTCGATTGTCATCTAAGTCAGGAATTATCTCGTTTACTATGTAGTTAAAATAATGAATATTTTCTTTACTAGTGTCTTTTTCTATTTCCCCGAAAATTTTGTAAATACGGCGATCTTCGACTTTGAAAATAGCCTTATCAGAATAGTTTCCAAATATAACAATGCTAATTGATGAATTAGTGGCAAGGGCCTGATAAATCGCATTGTTAATATGCTCATCACTAAAGCTATACCCAATAACAAAAAGAACACCATGCGGAAGCAGTAATTTTCTTTGAAACTCTCTAATTAAATCTGCATATGGAGATCCAAGGCTTTTATTTTGTTTCAATGGAGTAGGATAAATAAGTACATTCCCATCAGGTCGTCCATCCTTAGGGATTACTTGTACTTCTTTGATATTAAAAAACGAATTATCACTACATTCAACCCAACTTATTGATCCATGCAGTTTGTAAAGATAAACCATATTCTCAAGTGGCTCATACTTTTCTAAGCTAGTGTCTACTTTTTTAGAAAACGTGTAACTAAATCTGGCAGGATTAAAAACTCTATTTAATCCACCTCCGAATCCATTATTATAATTTATGTTAAGATAATCTAACGCCTTCTCACTGAGAAGATCATTATTCGTAGTAAAAACATTTACACGAGCAAGATCTTTGTTTCTTAGCGAAAGCTTTTGGTAAAGCCGTTTATATAGTTTTAATGACTTTTCTGCTTGACTGCTATCAAGATCAATATTTATCTGATCGAAAATCACTTTTTCGATTAAGTCGATAAGGTTTGAATTTTCATTGCTAACTGTACCTGTGCCTTCAAGATACGAACGATAGGAATATAACGTACCTAAAATAGATTCTAAGTTTTCAGCACTACTAGCCCTTATTTTTGCAAAACTCGCATCTAAACATTCAAGTCCTTCTCCTCCTCTTAACTTCACATCGACCGCATCTAACATTTTTTTCATATCAGGAATAGAGTCTGCACTTGCGCCAGCGCCTAGTAGAAAATGAATATTTTTTATGTTGGAGAAATCAGCAATTTTGTTTTTGATTTTAGAAAGACCAATAGCCAAACTATCATCATCAACTATCAAGTTATCTAATCCTTGATAAAAACTAATATAGTCTTTTGCCAAGGAATTCTTAGGGCTTTCTAAAACAGTCATTTTCATTCCATTTTTATTTATTTTTCAACTTGTTGAAGTTTATCAGGTATTATTTTTATCTTTGTCTAATTAAGCTTAACCTGAGTATGGCGCATCAAAATTATTTTTTGAATGTATATACTGCGCCGTTTCGTCCAATAAAACACGACCTAGCTGGTTTTGCTTTTCTTTTAGGTGCTTATAGAGACTCTCAGCATCAGATTTAACCCATCCGGACCAACCAGGAAGTTCAGGGTTTAAACCTTTATTTTTCCGGAAATTATCTTTGATTGTCACCAATGAGAATGCTTTCAGTTCGGAGTCAGATAAATCTGAGTAATCGCTTGTATCGCTGACCTTGTTTTCTTCGATGCTGATAGTGGCATATTTAGATTCAAATTCAGAAATAAGTTGTTCCGTATTTTCCCTCAATAAACTTAGCTCGTACTCTGACAAAGGAATTCCATCGCTAGAGCCATACACGGGTTTCAATTGTTTTTGCGATCGGTGTTCTCCTGCATATTTTTTAAAGCATTCCGATCCAAGAATTTGTAATTCCCCGTTCATTCTGACGATATGCACACTTTTATAAACTGATCGCCCACACCCCTCCGATTGGCAGATAACTTTTTTGTCATCGGGAACTTCGATGACGGCAATGAGGAGCAAATCTTGGCCTGGTTCAAAAATGACGTATTTTGGGTAACACAGGCGCAAGCAATCCTACCCGCATTTTAGTCGGACTACTCAGTATCTCTAATTTAAGCGCTTATGCAATAAAAATTCATAGCGAAAACTGTTACCCTACTTTG
>JAUXXQ010000195.1 GCA_030684815.1 Methylobacter sp.
CTATCAACTTAACACGGGACAGACCTTCCAGGTTTTTACTGGAGCCGCTCCCGACGGCTCCAGCACTTCCGCCATCCATGGCAGTCGTAAAACCTGGAAGGTCTACTTCGGCATGCTTGTCCCGCTTTAAATGGGAAGCCACATCCCTTGATGATTACGGTCTGTAAAAAATAGAGTCCACGCTTAACACGAAAGCCACGAAATGTTCGTGTTTTTTTCGTGCTAAGCGTGGACAATTTTTGGTATGCCTTTTTCAGAAAATCGCTTAAGTTGGCGCTGCACCCTATACCTGTCCATTTGCCGCTGATGTTGGCGATTAATAATAGCCGCTTACGTAATAATACGTATATTTAAGCAGACATTAATACTTGGGCAATAAACTTCATCCGGCTCATATAGAAAATTTAATCATATATGAAGTGTGTTTCACTTCAAAAAATGCGCAACTTTTTTGTAGCCATATCTGAAGTGTCAGTTTATTCACGTTTTTTGTAATTCCGTCTCATTACACTTCAGTCGCGATATATAGAAAATATTTCTTATTGTTGGTGGCTTCGCCTCCTGTAATTATTTTCAATATAACTCAATGCGATATAAAAAAAGAGACAGTGGCAGTCTCGTAAGCTAATGATTTTGTACATTTAAAGGTAATATTGTGTGTAACTTAAAATTAAAATCCAAACCAACCAACGTGGCATTTTTATTTTTGGCCTTATCCGGGCTTGCCGAAGTCCATGCGGCTGACCAGTTGTTTAAGTCTGATTTCAGATCGGACACTGTGCTTTATCCACCACGCATTGCTTACAGCACAGCGGGTTGGCAAGATTTGGCCGGTACCAATTTGTTAACCGGGAAAGTGGGGCCGGTTGCTATCCGTGGGGTGACAGAGTCAGGCTTTGATATGATTGCCGATACTTCCGTTACTCTTTCAACACTCAGTAACTATATGACCAATGAGATCCAGCAGGTTACCGGGCCTGATGGAAACCAAGTCCATGCCTTGTTCCAGAACCTGAAAAAAAGCAATGCAGCCGGCCCTACCTGGGGTGCATCTCAAAATTCTTTTATGCTCATGAGAGGAGCGGTTAACTCCGGCGACAAGACGGACACCGGCGATGTTTACTACAGCTACTGGTTTAAGTTTCAGCCGGATTTGCGTAGTCAATTGGGGACGACAGGGAATGATAACTGGCGGGTGATGTCTGAGTGGAAAACCGGCGGGCTGAATAACACTTGGAAAGGCGATTATCGTATCATTACACACGTACTCCAAGACAGCAGCGGACGCCTTTCCTGGAATACGCAAGGGGACAATGTTGCAAACGGGATTTCGACCAAGCAAATTTACTGGCAGGTCACGAATACAACTGTTCCCGTACCTGTTGGCGAGTGGTTCAAATATGAAGTTTTCTGGCATCGGTCAAGCGGCAGCGATGGGCGTTATTGGGCCGCCGTCAATGGACAGGTGATTGCCGATCATAAGGGCTCGAATATGGGTATTTACAACCTTCCCATCAACCGGATTATGTTGACGAATGCTTACAGCGGCGGTAAGGCGCCGATCCAGCAATGGCTGACAGGTTTGGAAATTTGGAATGGCTTCCCGTGCGGCGTGGGCGTATCTTGCTACGGTACTGCGGGTAATACCGGCAGTACCGGCAGCAATACCAATGCGGCCGATACGATAGCCCCTTCGGCTCCTGCCAGTCTGAGTGCCACTGCCAGTTCCACCACTAAAGTCGAGCTTTCCTGGAATGCAGCTACTGACAATGTGGGTGTTACCGGCTACAAGGTCTATAGAAACGGCACAGAAATCGGTACCACTGCGGCAGCCCGTTTTACCGATGCCTCGGTTGTTGCCGATACAACTTATAGCTACGCGGTCAAGGCCTACGATGCCGCCGGCAACCTTTCCGCCTCAAGCAACACGGCTACGGTTAAAACGGCATTGGCTACAGTCAGCATAACCTCCTACTATGCGGGCAGTATCACAGCCAACAGTGCCAGGATTAACTGGACTACGAACAGCCCTTCTACCGGTGTCGTTTATTACGGAACTAATTCCAATAACCTTAATTTGCGGGCTTGGGCGAACACCTCGGCTACGAGTCAGTCAGTGCAGCTTACCGGGCTGAACCGTCGCACGACTTATTACTATAGGATTAGTGCCGATAACAAATCGGTTACCGGTAATTTCAGAACCCCAAACAGATAAAGGGGGCACTGTTTGAATCAGGTACCGCAGTATTGTTAAAGGTAGTGTTGTGAATTGGGCGATTAGCCTGCTTGAATTGGCAAGCGGGCTAATCGCCTTAAACCGGGCAATAATTTTTCCTGCGATGTAACAAACCAGATTTTTCATTCGGGGGTCGCCTGGCGATCACCAATCCATTTATCTTTAATGCGCCGGTAAAAATAGCGTGCCCATTTTTTTTCAGGGTAGGTCATTTTCGGCAAATACCAGTAATACCCCTCGGCAAATGCCAATTTAAGTGCCAGCGTCGTTACCGAGTCGTTCGCCAGGATTGGGACGCGCCTAAATAAAAACGGATGGTTTTTACGGTTAAACCCGTCCGGACGGATAGTCGTGGTACAGGCCAACTGATAGTCGGCATCGTTTAAGGCCGTGATCGAGTCTTCATTATAATGGCCGTAGGGATAGGCAAAAGTGGATATTTTGCCGCCAATGATAGTTTCCAAAATCTGTCTCGACTGGATCATTTCAGCTTGTTGCTGTTGATACGATAGCTGTCTAAGGTCGGGGTGGGCGCAGGTGTGCGAACCGATTTCCATGCCTGCTTTTTTCATTTGACGGAGTTGCTCGGCCGTCAGCATTGGCAAAGGCGCTCCCATCATATCGGAGTGTTTGCCAATACAGTCAGTGGTGATAAACCAGGTTGCCCTCATGTTATTTTCCATTAAAGGCAGGAATGCACCGTCATAATTGTCGGCATAGCCATCGTCAAAGGTCAGGATGACAGTTTTTCTAGGCAATGCAGATCCATTATGAAGGTCTCTGAAAAGGGCAGTGTGCCATCCTTGCTTTTTTAAAAAGCACACGTGTTCATTAAATAGGTCGGCACGAATCGAATATATCGATGATGGATCATGATTTGGCGTTCCGTGATACATCAATATAAGCGGGCTTCTGGTTTTAGGTGTTAGGAATATAGAATTCAAGGGGAAATCCTCCAAAAAAAGCCTTAGAATTTGTTTGAAAACTCTGTTATGAGAATCATTGGCGCCATGTATTGTGACTAATTTTCGTATCATCTGTCTGAAATTAGGCGCCCCGGGAGCTATGTGTCTGCACACCTAACAAATAGTCTTTTTTAGGCTGCCCACTTAATGCGGGACGGGTCTACGAGGTTTTAAAAACCTTGTGCTCTAACTCTGCCTTGTTTACAAATGGGATATCGGGTCTTTGCTCAGGTTTTATACGCGGCGACTACACGTATCCAGTTTGATGCACTGCCGATGGCGCGCCGCAGAAACCTGAGCGGGGGGCGTATGCGGGCAAAGGCAGGTGATTCGCGCACGGCTTTCCTGAGTCTTGAATCGGCAATGCTATTGGCGAGCTGGCGTTGTATCCGTATCGCCTGGGCTTGAGCCGATGAGCCGTATACACCGCCTTCAGCCAGTGCAACACCATCGTTCGCAAACCCCCGTTTGTAGACATCTTCGCCTTTACCGAGGTCTATCCGCGTCAGTCCCTGAGTAACGCCCTGTTCACACATTTTGAGCAGAAGCATCTTCCCCGGAGACCAGTCACTGTAAGCCTGACCGTAAACAGGAAACCAATAGTGCAGTACATTGCCCGCACGCATACCGAAGTGGGCGGCGATAACTTGGCCGTGATGGGATAGGACGGTAAGCAATCCGCTGAAGCGGGGGGTGCGGGTGTGATGGATTTTTCCCACCATGTCCCGTGTCCAGTTAAAGTTAAAGTAATCTACCGTTCCGGTTCGTCGGCACTGAGCCGATTTCCACTCGAACACTTTGCGTAGCGCCTGTCCGTCATCGCAGCAGAGTTCGAAGTCGAATCCGCCGTGCTCGCGCACAAACTTTCTTTGCTTGCGGAAAAGTTCGTGAATATTCCTGTGCCCATGCTTGCGCATCTCCTCGACATAAGCGTCGAAGCCGTTGTCCAGGGTGATGACATGGGATTTTTCCATGCGCTGGAAATGGGGCTGAAAGGCGTTTTGGCTGGCGATTAGATGATTGAATTCCCATGTTTTCAGTCCGCAACCGCGCAGAAGTTCCGCTGCCGACCATTCGGCATCGGGTAGCACGATTGCGCCTTGATAATCGGTCAACAACCCGCCTACCGGTTTGCCGATACCTTGTGCTGTTCGCTGGAAGGGGAAAAAACCGATGATGCGCCCTGCTTCGCGCATGATGCCAATGAACACATCGTTGCGCGCCCCGGCAACGGCAAGGGTGTATTCAGGACAGAAGAAAGGGCTTTCCAGCGCCGGGTTGCTGTCTCGAATCGCGTGCCAGCACTCAATGAGCCCGGTGTCCAACTCGCTGCCGACAATCATTTCCACGGTCATGCCTGATACCTCATTGGGGGGTAGCGTTTTGTCCGCACATCATTGCCATATTTAAAAAGACTAATGGCTGTCCTGACTATAGTTTTTTTCATAACATGTGCCTTCGGTTATTGGGGTGCGCGACGATTACAGTTGTTCAAATAAAACCTCATACGCCCTTAATAGCTTCGGGGCTTCATAGCGCCATTCCAGCTCGTTTTCCACCCGACGCCTGCCGTGTTCCCCCATTTTTATACGCAGCTCTGGGTTATCCAGCAATTCGACGATTTTTTCCGCCATGTCGATGGGGTCGTTTTTGGCGGCATAAAGCGACGCCTCTTCCGCTGAAAAACGGCCTTCCGTCAGGTCGAACTGAACGATGGCTTTGCCGAGCGCCATATACTCCATGATTTTGTTCATGGTAGATTTGTCGTTCATTTCGTTGGCTATGTCGGGATTGGCACAGACGTCCGCAGTGTTGAGCATTTCAAGCAGTGCCTGATCCGGCACCCGCCC
This sequence comes from Methylobacter sp., assembly GCA_030684815.1. Taxonomy (GTDB): domain Bacteria; phylum Pseudomonadota; class Gammaproteobacteria; order Methylococcales; family Methylomonadaceae; genus Methylobacter_A. The sequence goes on from JAUXXQ010000195.1 coordinate 5,052, forward strand.
GGTGAAGGTCACGTAATCGGTGATGTCCAGTTTTACAGCCAGTGCTTTCATGTCTTCCAGAGAGGTTCCGCCGCCGACCAGGCCAAAGTGTATGTCTTCACGTCCCAGGCCATACACAATATGGCTGGCCGCCTGCAACAAAAGGTCAATGCCTTCTTGTTTGCCCATGACGCCGACATAACCGACCAAGTATGTTCGCCCTTTTTTCAGCGCAGGTACGGGCGGGATGATTTTCAGCCGATCCAGTTTCGGCCCGCTGCGTACGACAAATACCTTCTCCGGATCCATGTCGCCACGCTCTATTGCGATTTTTTTGTAAGACTCATTGGTGGCGATAGACACATCCGAGGTCTTGAAGGTCATTCGTTCCAGCCAAACCATCAGCGTCCAGAAAAAATCACGGCGGCCGAATTTTGCCTCATAAAGTTCCGGGTTAATATCGTGGTGGTCGAACAGAAATTTCGTGCCGAAAAACAGCTTGAAAAATCCGCCGACCAGAAACAGCAAATCCGGTGGGTTGCAGGCATGAACGACGTCGAAACCTTGTTCTCGGCGCACTTTCCAGGCTAGCCGGAAGGTATGGAATAGTGCCGCCGAATATTCCACGGCATAACCTTTTGCGCCTTCCGCTTCTATCGGTAAATCGTACCGGTAGATATGGATGCCGTCGATTTCCTCATAGTGTTGCTCATAGCCCTTGCCGGTAGGGCAGATAATCGAGACCCCATAACCATGAGCCTGTAACGTGGTGGCTTCCTGCCATACCCGCCGGTCGAACGGCGAGGGCAGGTTTTCGACTAGAATCAGAACGCGCTTACCAGCAGATGCCGTCATATTGATCACCACTTTTATCCTTGACAATACGTATTAGATCCACCGCTATCTGCTCAGGCTTTAGGTTGGAGGGAACTGATTTGAACTCTTCGGAGCCGTTACCGATGACAATGGTTTCGGCGAAGTCGAGAACCTCTTGCATATTGTCTACCATCAATTTGGAAATATGTGGAATGAGGTTAAGAATGTAATCCCGATTTGCGCCGGTTAGCGCGGCCAGGTTGACGTTCTTATCATACAATTTAAGTTCGTAACCTTTTCCTATCAGGTATTCAATGACATCGACAACAGGGGATTCGCGCAGATCATCCGTTCCGGCCTTGAAAGCAAAGCCAAGTATGCCGATTTTGCGCTTGTTCTTGTTCACAATCATATTGATCGCTTTTTCAATCTGGCGCTGGTTTGACGGCATGATGGCGTTCAACACAGGTAAGTCCAGATCCAGGCTTTTGCCCTTGTAGTTTAATGCGCGCACATCCTTGGGCAGGCAGGAGCCGCCGAACGCAAAGCCGGGTTTCATGTAATAAGGGGACAGGTTCAGTTTGGTGTCCTGACAGAAAATGTCCATGACTTTGTGGCCGTCTATGCCTACCGCCTTGCAGATATTGCCGATTTCGTTGGCGAAGGTCACCTTCAGCGCATGCCAGTTATTATCGGTATATTTCACCATTTCTGCGGTTTCAATATCGGTGCGGATCAGTGGCGCATTCATGTTTTTGTAAAGCTCCATCAGCATGTCCCCGGCGCGGGAATCGGATTCCCCGATCACCGTTTTGGGCGGGTTGTAGTAATCATAAACGGCGGTGCCTTCACGCAAAAATTCCGGATTGTTACAAACGCCGAAATCTACCCCGGCCTTTTTGCCCGAGAACGCTTCCAGCGTTGGAATCACCATATTACGCATGGAACCGGGCAGCATGGTCGAGCGTCCCGCCACCACATGAAAGCTGTTTTTTTCCTTAAGCGCCGAACCGATCTCTTCGCACACACGGCGCACATAAGACAGGTCAAGATTGCCGTTGAGCTGCGAAGGCGTACCCACACAAATCAGTGAAATATCGGAATTCATCACCGCCTCGCGGACGTCAGTGGTGGCGTGCAAATGCCCATTTTTCACTGTACCGGCGATTATATCGCCGATATCTTTTTCTATAATCGGCGTCATCCCCCGGTTAATGAGATCCACCTTAGTCCGGTTAGGATCCAGACCCAATACCTGATGGCCATCGCTGGCCAGACAACCGGCCGAAACTGCACCGACATAACCTAAACCGAAAATACTGATTTTCATGTTGCCTCCAAAGATTAGCGAGCCTACGGCTTGCCGGAAAGGGCCGAGGATTCAACGGCCTTGGTCGTGTTGTAGCAAGATAGCCCGACGCCACAGGGGAAGCCATCCCAAATTTCAAGGCCTGTCAGCCATTGCTGGATCGGCGTTTTGCCCCCGCTGTAGGTATTCGTCAGCATGACCCGGTTGATGGGAAGGTTGTAAATGCCCATATTCGGGCCCTGCTGGTCGACAATCACCTGTCCATTGACGGCGGCCCAGTAGCGCCCATCGCTGCCGCTTGAACGATGCCAAAAAACTTCATAGTTGAACCATTCGCCAACCGGTACAGGAACGCTGGTATTCGTTATCCGCCAGTAAATGTCCCCGGCGGGTATCCCGTTGGCGATATTGTCCCCTTGGGTCTGCCAATAAAGGTGTCTGTTGCTGTCTTGAAGCACGACAGTGATGATGCGGTAGTCACCCCGCCAAGTATTATTGAGCCCGCCGGTTTTCCACTCAGACATCACCCGCCAGTTATCGTTTACTGTGATGCCTAACTGATTGTGCAAGTCCGATTGGAACTTAAACCAGTAGCTGTAATAAACATCACCGGTGTCCGTCTTGTCACCGGAATCAACGGCTTCCCTTCTCAGCATAAAAGCATTTTGAGATGAACCCCAGGTAGGGCCAGCTGCATTACTTTTTTTCAGGTTTTGGAACAAGGCATAAACCTGGTTGCCATCAGGGCCGGTAACCTGTTGGATTTCATTGCTCATATGGTTATTGAGTGTTGAAAGTGTCACTGGGATACCGGCAATCATGTCAAAGCCTAATTTGGTTATTGTCGGTATGGCGATCGTCCCCCATCGGCCGGTTGCCGGATTGATGCCCGCCAAGTCTTGCCAGCCTTCAGTGCTATAAGTAATACGTGGCGGATAGAGCGCAATATCGGCGCCCAAATCGGTCTTAAAAATCAGGTTGGCAGCCTGGGTTTTAGGCGCGGTAACGCCGGTGCTTAGGGTTAACAGCATGGCGACGGCTATACCCCATTTACATTTTGCGCAGCCTCCCCTAGCAACATACGGAACTGATGCCGTCTGTTTTAGGTAAGGCACCTCAGCTAAATAATGCGTTGCAAACAAACACACCGATTTAATTAGTATATTCATACGATCACCTCCCATTACTGAAGAATTGCAGTAGTGTTAAACAGTGTTAAACAGTGTTAAACAAGCCGTGCTATAAATGTCCAGCAGGACTCACCGCAACATAATTTGGATTTTTGTTTCAAGTTTGCACGAACCCTCTATTTCGCCCGACCACACCACTACGGTTGTGGGTGATTTGTTGTCGAAGTTCCGGGAAACCCATCCCAAAGGCGGCTCCTCTTCACCACGTGCCAAGCACGGTAAAAATCTGTTATCTCCCAATGCCAGCGTTGCTTTGCCCTTTGCCCGTGCAACCTCAACGCCGACGTTCAACAGCGATACCTCAGCCTCTTCATGACAATGCCAATGAATCTCCACCCGATGCCTTTTTTTGCATTCCAAGGTATCCAGCACGCTAAGGGTTCCGGCAGCCTTGTCAAAAACGACCTCGCGCCGGTGCCGCAGCGGATCTGCCAGACGCAGATAGCCATCATGGCTGCCTGCCACCCGTTCCTGAGGCACATCCAGTTCACAGGTTTCAAACTGTGTTGCCGCGTGTTTTACCCACATGAAATTGCCGCCCATCACCGATTGGTCAAGCCCATCCACGCAAACCGTGTTATGGGCGCGGGTTGAGCGGAAATAGTCGCGCCATTGTTTGCCGGTATGGTAGGCATAGGTGCCGGGATCGATTAACAGCTCTTCACCCGCAACCGAAAGGGTAAAAGCCAATGCATCGGCATGGCCGTGGGCCGCAATCGAGAGGTAGCCCAATGGCGCACAATCCATGACCACACGGATTTCTTCCGGCAAGCCGAAATGGTCGCCAAGCACAGCGTATCCGCCCTGCGGGAAATACCGGCGCGGGCTTTCAACGGCCGGGGCAATTAAGGCATCAAACCGCCTGGCCGCCTCATTGCCCAATAACCAACGGCTTTTATCATCGAACCGCCCCGCTTTGGCCTTAAAATCCTCGCGGCTGAATAAGGCCGCGCCTGTCGCCAGTAATGATTGGTAAGCATTAAATTCCGGTTCCCGGCTAAAACGCACCATGACCGCATCATCCGAATCGCCGATCATTGGCATGTTTCCGCCTGCATCCATCAGACCGGCAATAAATTCCAACATTACCTCCAGGCGTTGCCAAAATGCTTGGTCAAACTCGATGCCATTGGCGCGGCACAGCAAACCGCTCAACAGCATCATGTCCGCCACTTCGTGTTGATACCATAACGCCTGTTCGCGGTTCACACCGTCGATAAAATTCTGTTTCAGTGCTTCGTTTTCAAATTCCTGTTGTGCCCGTTGTCGCCAGCCTGCACTTTCCGGCCATAAGGGCCAGGCCAGCGCACCCGTCAGCAAGCCCATGTATTCGCCCAGCAAATGATTGTTGGCGGAGGAAAACCGGGATAAGTGACCGGCAATGAAATGGCAGTGCCGGTAAATCATTTCCAGCCAACGGTGCTTGAAGGCCTGTCCGGCATCGCCTTCAAACAGGGCCGAAGCGTCGCCACCCAGCAAATGCCAGGCGAAAGACCAATTCACCAGCCTTACCGCATGTTCCAGGGAGCTGATCCAATTGGCGCCTAACGGATAAGGGCATTGTTCAAACCACGAATCCAGCAATAGCCGGCTCCCTTCGCTGTATTTCGCTTCTCCAGTCAGATGCCAGGCTTGTGCCAGCGTCACCAGTTCGTTATGCCGGTTGGGCTCCCATAAATACTTGATGTCGCCGACGGTCTGTTCATCCCGGTAGTCCAGCGTTTTGCCGAAACTCAGCGGGGCTTGGATGCCTGTTTTGGGGTCATGGTTCCACTGTGGCGGAAAGCCCAATTCAACATTGTGCAGGGCGAACACATCGTAGCGGCCGGCCAACACCCGGTCTGCCGCTTCACGGTACAAAGCCGTATCAAAGTCATGTGCGGGTTCGTTTAGCCACGGCCTTCCCGTTTCACCAACAGGCAGTGTCGGCTGTGCCAAACCGATGCCGTGTTTTTCTTTTTGCGCCTGTATATCCTGCCGCACGCGATAAAGGATTTCCGCTAAGCCCATGGTGCGCAGCCGGTTTATCTTCCATAGCAGGTTGCTCATCTCCGTCGCTCCCATTTGTCCTGCAGCCATGGCAAAATCAGCCACAGGGTTGTCATGATCGCCATCACATCAACCGTAAAATCTCCGATACTTGCCGAACGCCCCGGTAAAAACAGTTGCCTCATTTCATCGAAGGCCGCGAAAGCAAGCATCAAAAAAAGCACGGGATAGCGCCGTTTGACACCCACCGACAATCCGAAACTCAAGGTGAGGCTGACAAAAATCAAGCTATGCGCCACCTTGTCCCAAGGTTCATGCACCAGCCCCACGGCTTCCGGTTGACCATTGAACCAGGTCAGCAAAGTCATCAGCGAGATGCCGAGTATCAACCACGGCCAGGCTATCTGATTGTTTTCGTTTCTCTTTTCGGTAATCAAAATGCCTCCTAAGTTAAAAATGCCCTGAAATAGGTGCAAGATTCGAGACGTCCGGTGTACAGCCCGTTTTTTATGAAACACTACTCTTATGTCAATATCTTCGGATACTACATAAGTTATCTATAAGCTCTTCACTGAGTCTCGCCCTGCGCTTTAATAGCAATTAAAGATTTCCGGAACCCAAGTTGTTTTTCCCATAAAATCTGGGCATCGGAAAAATAACTTCGCATCTCACTTTCTGTTGGAAGATAAAAATCAGGAATTGTTTGTTTAATCCAGAACTTGTTAGCAAATCTTATAAAGTTAATCTGTAAACTACGGGGCAATTGAGCAATAAAGGGTAGCCATGTATGTGTTTCAATAGGAAAATCACGATAAGGCACCTGTATGTAATAAGCCTTTCCCAGCCTTCTTATTTCGTCAGCAAAGTCTTTCTGGTGCGCTATAGACATTTCCCTGAAAATAGTTCCGGAGCGAATATCCCACATTTGGGATTTCGGCACCGTGACATGTTCAAGTACAGATGAGCAAAACACCACATCAAAATATCCACTTGGATATGGCAACATCCCGTCTTCAGGAATAAGAACCGGTATGAAACCATGACGCTCGTGAGCTAACTCGATGGCCTGTTCATCAATGTCAGCAACAAAGACGTTACTTCGCTCAATAGACGTGTCCTGAATTAATGCGTTTACATGGCTGCCGTCCCACCCACCAAGATCTAGTAGCCTTGTTTCCGGGTCAAGCGGAAAATGTTGTTTAAATAGTTGTATTCTTTTGTACCTTGATTTCTCTCTCATTGAGGCTATAACCTCAGATAATCCAAGGCTCCTCCTTTCGATAAGCGCACTGGATTTTCTCTTGCTCTTCATCTCATCTCCCCTAAAAATAACACCGGTGCCACACTTCCAAATTCAATAGACACCACAGTACTTTCTCATGATTTTTATGCCCTTTTGTATGCTCTTCCAGCAGCTTTAGCAGGGCAGGGCGATGGTAATAAACCGCCGTGTGCGATTCCGGGGCAGCCAAATGATCGTATAGGTAATCCCGCATCCCGACGCGAAACCACTGGTTTACCGGCACCCGGAACCCGACTTTGGGCCGTTTCAGTATTTCAGCGGGCAACAGGCGTTTCATTGCTTCCCGCAGTATCCATTTACTTGTCTTGCCGCGTAACCGGTAGGTATCCGGCAAACCGGACACCAGAGCCGCCAATTCGTGATCCATAAAGGGCATGCGGGCTTCCAGCGAGGCCGCCATCGTCATGCGGTCGCCACGTTCCAACAGGTTGTCCGGTAACCAGCTGGTTTGGTCGAAGTAAAGGATACGGCGCAGCGGCGAATTGTCGGCGGTGGTGTCGAACTGCACACCATCGGCTGTATTCGTTGTCGGTAAAAACGCCGCCAAGTGTTTTCGTTCCTGAGGGGAAAGGGCGCCGAACCAACGCGGCATCCGCTCTTCGAAACAATCCAGCCCCAGATTGACGAGAGCCGTCCTGGCGCGGCTAAAACGGTACGGCAGCGCTGCGGTTAATGGCTCGATTAATCCATGGCGTATGATCTTGGGCAACAGCTGATAGGGCTGTGCGTAATGCTCGAAAATATGTTTCGGGTAGCCCCCCAGAAATTCATCCGACCCTTCACCGGTGAGCACCATCTTCACCGTTTTGCGCGCTTCTTGTGCCAGTAAATAAATCGGGATATCGGAAGGTTCCGCGACCGGGGCATCCCGGAAACGTACCAACGCGGCTAAATGCTGCATCAGATGTTGTTGCGAAACTGTCAACTCGTGATGGTCGGTTTTAAACTGTTCGGCAATAGTCCTGGCATAACCCAGTTCGCTATAAGCCGATTCGGAAAAACCCACGGAAAAGGTTTTTACAGGCGTCGATGAATGGCGCGACATCAGCCCCACTATTGCCGATGAATCGATGCCGCCGGACAGAAATGCGCCAAAAGGCACATCCGAAACCATCCTGATCGACACCGATTCATCGAGCTTTTCCAGAAACGCGCCAACCGGATCGCTTGGCATTGCCGTTTCCTGAAACGGCAGTTGGTCTGGCGGCTGGTAATAACGTCTTTCTATCATTGTGCCTTTTTCCCATACCGCCAAACTGCCGGGCATCAATTTCCTGATGCCTGAAAACAAGGTGGCGGGCGCGGGTACATAGCGATAGGCCAGATAATCCCATACCGCTGTCATATCCACGTGCGCCGATTGTCCCGGAAAAGCAAGCAGTGACTTAATTTCCGAAGCGAACAGCAGGTTGCCGTCCGATTCCGTCAGAAACAGGGGTTTCTTGCCAAAGCGGTCGCGAGCCAGTAATAGGCGCTGCTTCGGCGCATCCCAGATAGCGAAGGCGAACATGCCGCGAAAGCGCATCACGCAATCGTCACCCCATTGTTCGTAGGCATGGACAATGGTTTCGGTATCGGAATGGGTGGCGAAACGATGCCCATTCGCCTCCAGTTCAGTGCGCAAAGCCTGGAAGTTATAAACTTCGCCGTTGAAGACAATTTGAACCGAACCGTCCTCATTGCCTAATGGCTGATGACCGGCGGCAAGGTCGATGATGGACAGCCGACGGTGCGCCAATCCGACCCGATGTGTGCCTGCCCGGGTGGCGGTTTCGAAAAAACCCTCGTCATCAGGGCCGCGATGAACCATTGCGGCAGCCATGGCACGCAACGCAGTGGCCAGGTCAACATGAGTTTGGGCTGAAATGTAGCCTGCAATGCCGCACATAATTATCCTTTTGCGCCTAATGATTCGTAGACACGGGCGAAATCATTCGCCAGGCGTTCCACCGTGTAGTGTTCCAACACCCGTTTTTGTCCGGCCTCGGCCATATCGGCAAGTGTTCTTCTGTCGTCATCCAGTCTGGCAATAGCGCCGGCCAAACCTGCTGCGTCCTGGGCGTCGACGAACAGCCCATGCACCCCGTCCTGCATCACATCAGGAATTGCCCCTGTTTTTGTGGTAATGGGTACGGCGCCGGCCGCCATCGCTTCCAATAAAGCGTAGGGCAATCCTTCCCGATGGTAGGTAGGGAAGGCAAAGATATGACCGGCATGCCATAGACGGTTCTTGTCCGCACCGAACACCGATCCTCTGAAACTCACCTGTTTATCCAGGCCCAATTCATGCACTCTGGCCTGGAGGCGTTCTTCGTCCGGGCCGCTGCCGGCTACGGTCAGGTGCAGCTCGCGGCCTTGCCCGGCCAATAAGGCCAGGGCTTCGACGGTTTCAAAAATACCTTTGTTCGCTACGATCCGTCCAAGATAGACCAAATGAAGGGCCCCGGCTTGTCTGTCGGCGGGCAGTTCGGTAACGGCGGCATCAATGGCATTGGCAATCACTTCCAGGCGCTGCCCCGGCAAGAAACAACGGTACGCCTTGAGTTCCATCTGGGCCAGCAATACCACGATGTCGGACTGCTTCAACACCCAGCGTAAAAGGCCGGTCAACAACTTGTTATCGGCAAAAAATTCCTCGGGTAATGCACCGCCATGAACCTGGTACACCACTTTCCGCTCCAATAGGCGTGCAATCAGCAGGTAAGCAATGTCCCGCCAATAGCTTTTAGGTTCCAGTGAGGTGTTCAAATGCACTATTGCCGGGCGATGCCGTAGCAGGAGTGCAAGAAATGCCACGGGACTGAACGCGAACCGGACGAGTTTTTGAAGGTTATTTTCCTTGCGCCCTTCGCTACCGACCTGGAAATGAAATAACTTGAACCGGCCACTCAGTTCCGAACCGAACAACTGATTCAGGTGGGTGCTCACACCACTGACTGCGTTCATCGCCGTACCCAGTAATAATACTTTTTGTCTCATTCGCGTGTGATCCTGAAATGGTTGCAATTCATCAATCGCTTGAGGATAGATCCCGGCATACATGTAAATTTGCCTGTGTGCGTTATTTAATTTTTATTCCCAGTCACCCGCTCCTATGGTTTTCGGGTTGGCCAACCGTCTAGCGCTTTAGGTTGGCCGCCGCGCATATAGTTAAGGCTGATTAATCCGACCGCGAAAAGTTCAATTTTTTTGTCCGCTAAGGGATGGCCACGCCCATTGTGATTTCCCTGGCGTCGACTTATCCGGCAATGGCGTGTTTTTTATTATTGAAATAGATCCCCTTAATAAATTGCCAGGTATTGAAAAAGTGTCTTTAGGATAGGGCGTTTAAGTTTCCCGATCAATAAGTACCATTACCTAGCAGATAGGTTAAGTTATAGGGGTGTTAACTTTTTTTTTAGGGATGTTGCAGTATGGAAAAATTATTCGTTCATTACTTGCGATAAAAGGGCGATACCGTCATGTTCGGCGCTTACTCGTTACGGCCATAGTTATCTTGATAACGGACAATGTCATCCTCGCTTAAATAAGCGCCAGACTGGACTTCAATCATTTCCAGCGTGAGTTTGCCCGGATTTTCCAGCCGATGAATCGTGCCTAATGGAATAAAAGTCGACTGGTTTTCGCTGACAAGAAAAACCTCTTCGCCGCGTGTTACGCGTGCCGTACCGCGCACCACAACCCAATGTTCGGCCCGGTGATGATGCCGTTGCAGTGAGAGTGAAGCGCCGGGGTTCACCATAATGCGTTTAACCTGGAAGCGGTCGCCGTCATCAATGCAGTCATACCAGCCCCAGGGGCGATTAATTTTGCGGTGTGCGTTTGTTTCGGTGCGCCCGGCCGCTTTAATTTGCAGAACGACTTCCTTGATTTTTTGGATATGGGCTTTGTCGGCAACCAGGATGGCGTCAGGTGTTTCCACGATAATCATATTGCTCAAACCAACACAGGTGACCAGGCGCTTGGTGCTTAACATCAGCGTGTCGTGGGTATCAACGGCGATGACATCGCCCATCAAGACATTGCCCTGCGGATCTTTTTCGCCAATTTCCCAAAGGGCATTCCACGCCCCTACGTCAGACCAATTGGCGGCAAGCGGCACGACTACCACATCGCAACTGTCCGACTGTGCCGATGCCAGTTTTTCTATCACTGCATAATCTATCGACTCGGCTGAACAAGCGATAAAATGATGCGGGTCGGGGCGGATAAAGTCATTATCCTGGGTGCGATGGTTAAATGCCCGCAGGGTGGATGCGGCAATGTCCGATCGGCATTGCTGGATTTTATTGAGCCATACCGAAGCCTTTATGGCAAAAATCCCACCGTTCCATAGAAAGTCGCCGCTGGCCAGGTATTGCTCGGCAGTGGCTTGATTGGGCTTTTCAACAAACTGTGCAACTTGAAAGGCCTGGTTGTTCACGCGTTGGCCAAGGCGGATATAGCCATAGCCGGTTTCGGGTGTTGTCGGCTGGATGCCGAAGGTCACCAGTTTGTCGGTATCGGCCAATTCAAGGCCTTGGCGAACCGCGCTCCGAAAGGTGGGTTCATCTTGAATGATATGGTCGGCAGGCATCACGACCATAATCGCATCGGGGTCATCCACCTGCGCCGCTAAGGCGGCGAGCGTGAGCGCCGGAGCCGTGTTACGGCCGCAGGGTTCCAATATCAGCGGGAAATTTTCGATGCCAATTTGGCGCATTTGCTCGGCCAGCAGAAAGCGGTACTCCTCACCGCCGACCAGAATAGGCGGCAATAGCGTTTCGCCGTCCATTAAAATCAGGCCATTAAGCCGTAAGGCCGTTGTCTGCAGCATGGAGTATTCGCCAAATAGTTTCAACAGCTGCTTGGGATAGTGTTCGCGTGACAGGGGCCAAAGGCGGGTGCCGGAGCCGCCTGAGAGAATAACCGGGATAATGTTCATCTGTGTTCTCCTTAATGTATCGTTAAATCACGGGTCGGGTAATGGGGGGCGGCAGACAGGCTGCTTGGGTGACCCCCATCCCCCATTATTGAATTTCATTTGCAGAAATGAGCCTGCGAGGGTCTGTGGTTTTGTTAAGGAATCCGGGGACGGCGGCAATAAAATATAAATGCCAGGCGGCAATGGCGAGTGCCGCATCGGCTGCGTCACGTTTTTTCTTCCATAACAATAGAAATGCCGCCCCCCAAAGTAATGGCATTGATATGAGCAAGGCTGTGTGTGGCCCAACGCCGGTACGGGTCTGCAATCCTGACAAGAAAATGGCCATAAGATAAAGTGCCGGTGCGGCAAAAACGAACCAGGCATGGCGAATGCTTGCCCACCACCAAGGCCTCCCCAGGGCCTGGCGCAGGAATACCCCATACGCCTGCATACGTCCGTTGCGCCATAGGCGGCGCATCATCTCAAGTGACGATTCATTATGGCCGGTGTGCCGGGCGGCCGGTACAGGTAGCCGTACCAGACGCCATCCGGCCGTTAACAAACGCATGCCTAAATCGACTTCTTCGCAGGCTTTTAGTCCGCGATTAGCCAAATAATCGACGGAAGCTATCGCGTCGCGCCGGAACAATCCCCCGCCGCCTAAGTGATCAACAAATACGGCACTGTTGATGGCGGCGTAGTGCTCGGTGCGGCGTTTGTCCGCAGGGGTGATTTTTTGGGTGTCGATAATCAGTCCGCCGACACCTGCAACGGACGGGTTGGCTTCCAGATAGTCAAGCGCATGTGCGATAAAGCCCGGCTGCAATTCCATGTCGGCATCAAGCAGATACAGATATTCGCCTCGCGCATACTGGTAACCTAACTGGGTAGCCGCGCCGCAATTACAGTCGCCGACATCCTCGAACTGTACAATACGAATGGGAAAATTGCGTGCAATTGCCACGGTACGGTCTGTGGATAATGAGTCAACAAGGATAACCTCTCCCGCTAATGACTTTATTTCACCTAGGGCTGCTGTCAGGCAACGCGCAATCTTTTCTTCTTCATTAAGCGCCTTGATCAGGATACTGACACGGACAGTGGCGGTCATGTCATAGCCCCCGGCCATTAGTGGCAGGCAAGGCTTCAATAAAGAAAGCGGCCTTATCTTTTTTCTCAAAAAACGGCGGCAGGTGCATAACCATCACCATCACCATCACCATCACCATCACCATCACCATCACCATCACCATCACCATCACCATCACCATCACCATACGAACACCCGCCGGTTGGCCAGTGTGTTGATTCGGCTTCGCTCTACCGAAGCGAAGGGCTTAACCCACCAAGCAAACAAAAGATAGACGGATACGGTGAGCAGGCACTGCAACATCAAGGCTATCCAGGGTATCTTGGCTATTTCCCAGAGGTCGGCAATATCGTTTAAAGGTAGCCATACCGCAGCGCTGTAGGCAACCAGCGTACTAACCGTGAGCTTTGATAAACCCGCCCAGTCGATTTTGTATTTTATTCTTTTGGATAAGTTGGCAACAACAATGATGTTGAACAATAAATGGCCCAGGCCAATTGCGCCGATCGGCATCCACACGCTTTTGCCCCAATCGAACAAAAACCAGCAGGGCAGTATCAATAGGCCGCTGGTAGCCGCCCAGACACACAGGTTTGCATGCCCTGATATTACGGCAACAGATTCGATTAATACACGTTGGCTTAACGGTATCAGGGCGACCATGAAACCTAGCAATAGCCAGCCGCTGTTGGTGAACCTTCCGCCTGACAGCAGGCTCACTAAGGGGTCTCCTGCCAAGGCGGATAAGGCGACTAAGGGCATGAGGGTGAATAAGCTGAGTTTGCCTGCCAAATTGGCATTGCGGTTCAGTTCGGCCGGGCCGCCGCCGCTGACGAAACTGGCCACCAGTTTAGGCATAATAATGCTGAGCATTAATGTGGAGGGCAGGTAGCGCCCGGCCTGCTCCTGTAAGTTGCGCAGAAAGCCGAACAAGGCCGCCGCTTCCAATCCCACGGTATATTGGATAAGGGTGGTAAATACCTGCGGGCTGTAAGTCAGGGTCAGCAAATGGTTGAGGTACATGCGTATGGCGACACGCCATTGGGCCGATAGCGGGGGCGGGAGCCAGTTCAGTTGCCCGGTTCCTGCATAGAGGCTGTTCAGGTGCCTCCGCAGTAAGCCGAACGCCAATATCAGGCCTAACATTGACGCGGCCAATTCCATCCAGACTATTGGCAGCAGGGTACTAAGGCCGAGGTGATCAAGGCCGGCAATTAAGCTGAGAAAGCATGACTGGCGAAGAATCATGCTCCAGCGCGCCGCGCCTTGCAGCATCAAAGGCACCAATAGAGCCTCACGCAGGAAGCGGCCTAACCCTTCTATCAGTAGAACCCCCAAATAGACTAAGGTCGGTGTGTAAAAGCGTGTCAACTCGGCCCACGTCAAATAGTTATCAAGCAGGGCGAAAAGTAAAGCGATAAAGGTTAGCAAGGCCAGCGCTTGCCAAAGCAATAGCTGATAGCAGAGCTTGGCTAGCGCGCGCCCGGGCGCATGGAGCCTGTATTCCGGAAGGTAGCGCCCCGATAGCCATGACAGTCCTATCCCGGCCAAGGCGATGCCCAGTTCCATTTCCGCCACCAAGGTGACGTAAACGCCATATTCATCTACCTTTAGCAGGCGCACCAACCAGAGCAAGATAAGAAAGGTGAGCAGAGCCGAGGCCGCTTTGCCGGTCAAAAATTGCCAGGCATTACGACGCAAATGTTTGCCGGAGTAAGGGTTGGTGTTCATGGGTTAGCTCCATCATTTGCCCTATATTGACGGTACAGCCATGCCAAATGGCCTAAGGCAAAGAGAATTAAAACCTGGAAAGACAACACATGCAGCAAGGCATTGCGGTAGAACAAATGGAACACCAGCAACGCAATGGTGACCTGGATACCCAGTCCGTCTGCCCGCACCGCTGGATCCCGCGCCTTTTTGTACAACAGCCCCGCTGTAATCCAGGCGCTCATTAAAATGGCCAAAAATATCGCGCAGCCGAAAACACCGATTTCCCATAAAAATTGCGATGCATCAGTGAGGCCAATGCCGTATTTTGGAAATTTGGCGGCAATGTGGCCTGGCGTAAGCAAGCTTAATTCTTCTGCACTGCCTATGCCATTGCCGAATACGGGTGATATCGGATTTTCCAACCCTTGTTGTTTTGCCCAGAAAGTAAGCGCAGTTTTGCGGTTAAGGAAACGGCCGCCATAGCCTTGTTCTTTTAAATTGTATTCAATCGCTTCTGTCGTTAGCTGGTCGACTGTTTTGCCGGTAATAGTGGTGCAGGCTAAGACGACACCTACAATAACGGCAGCAATAACAGGGCTGATCATTATGATCCTTAGCGGTTTGGCCAGGATGTCTTGCCTGAAGACAATAATGAACATTATCGGAAGTTGAATGATGACTGCTTTTGTTTCCCCCATTAATAAAGGGGCTGTAACGATAGGGATTAATACAGCAAGTTTCCCCGTACTTAATGCTCCCATTTTCCAGTATGCAAAAAGAAAACCCATGATGGCGATTAAGAAAAAAGCCATTTCCGCACTGGCTCCGCCATTCATAATGCCCGTGCCTAATGTGCCGCCAACCGCATCAATAGGAATTATGTCGGGTAGCAGGGTGGCTAAGGCCTCGCGCTTCGGTACAATCACCATAAGCTCGTAGATCACCGCCGGTAGTTGCATGATCGCGACAAATACAAGGAACTTACGCCAGCGTTGGATTGTCCGGTCATCGAACAATAACCATGAAAATGCGAAGAGTAAGCCATAAACATGGGAATATTTCTTCAAGGCAGCAAAAAACTGCCCCATTGTTTGCCATTGAAGTAAGCTTAACGCAATGATATAAAACAAAAAAACAATGGCCAGCCAAACAAAATCAGGCGTGTCGCGTACATAATGCGGGGTGCTGACGGCTTTAAAAAAAGAACGAGTCATAAGGATGAAGCCAAGCAGCGAGATGCCCCATCCCAGTTTCCCTGCTTGACTATCATCGATCCAAATAGGCAGCATCCCATCAACCAGTAGGCCGAAAATAAGGATAAGCCAGATATTCCAGTTTGGTTTGCCCAGAAGTAGCCCCCCAATCATCAGGCCGACGCCCAGGCTAATAACGGTGGGGTTGGCTGTGGAAGCCGCTAATCCAAGGCAAACAGCCAGCAGGGAGCTGCCCAGAAAAACCAGGAATTTGCCTGGATTCAGTAAATCAGAAGTGTTGTCAGTTGAGGTAATGGATAACATTTTCGTCTTCTCCAGGCATCGCCGCATGGTTGTTAATTTTCATCATGTTTAAAAAACCATCTGTAAATTAAGCCCGGCCGACTGGGTTTCGTAAGAGGCGATCGGGTAGTTGGAATCGCGCTTTTCGTAGTTCAGCACCAAGCCGATGCTGATGCTGTCGATGGGGCGGTACAGCACATTCAAGCCGACCATGCCGACTTTATCTTTTTGTTGTTCAAAACCTTGGCTGTTATTGCTTCCGCCCAGATAATTTTGCTCCTGGTAGGATACCGGCAGTTCCAGGGTGATTTTGGGGCTGGTTTGCCAGCGGAGGTTAAACCATACGCCTTGAGTCAGTAAGAAGCTGGCAAACAGGTTGTCGGCCAAGGTGATTTCCCGCCTGCCCGACAGCTCCAACAGGAGTTTGTCGCTGGTCTGCCAGTGGAGATTAAGCCGTGCGACAATGTCGGAAAAATCAAGCGCGCTGAAATTGTCAAAGTTCTGCTGGGTGTAGCCGACCAAGCCGTCAATGCGGGTTTTGCTGCTGGCGCGCCAATCCCAGGTAACGGCATAATTCATGCGTGTGTAGCCGGTATCGCGGCTGCCGTCCGTGCTTAATGGGCGTTGCGGATAGCTGCCGTCGGTGGCGATGACCCTAAGCCCTAAGGTGCTTTCGGTGGGGCTTAGATATTGCAGGTTGAGTTCGGCATTATCTTCGGTGTTGTTGCTGACTTGTCGGCTGTCGCCATCGAACTTGTTTTTTGTCCTGAATACGCCCAGCGTGATTTTGCCGTTAGGGTGGAACAGGTAGCCGCCGTTGGCAAAATAACGCTGGTTGTTTTGCAGGTTGTCGAACAGGCCGCCCAGTTGGGCGAAACTGCCCAGCATTTGCGTGTTGGCGTAACCGATTTCGCCATTAAAGTTGTTGCCCAACTGCCAGTTCCATTGCGCTTGCGTGTCCCAGCCGGTGTAATCCAGGTTAGTGAAGTTTTGGAACCAGTTTTGGTTGACATTGGCGTTGATGATGAAATGTTGCCTGCTGATGTTCCAATCCATGTCAAATCCCGCTGACAGTTGTTTGACGAAATCGTCTTTGCTGTTTTTGCCGGTCAGCTGTGCCGAATCCATGTCGTCAGAAAGGCGTAAAAAATTGCTGTCGTATAGCATGTTGAAGGCAGCATAGGGTTTGACGGTGTCGCCGGGTAAGGCAATACTTTTACCCGGCATTCCGCCGCCTAGCAGTAACATAAAGCAGGGCAGTAAGTATTTGCTTTTAGGCTTGCCGCAATGCGCTGCCCTTATCTGCACTGTTGCCGATAAGGGGCGGTTAAGGCGAATGGCTGTGTTTTTTGTCATGGTCATTTCGCGCTCAAAAGCCGTTTAATACGGCACCGAGGCAGGGGTTGCCGCTGTCGTGCAACAGGTCTTTTAATGCTTGTAAATCATTTAGCCGGGTTTGGTGCTGGCGTGCAACTAGCAGGGCGCCGCCGCACTGCGCGGTGATAATTTGCGCATCGATGCCTTGGGCTGCTGAAGGGGTGTCGATCAGGATGACGTCGAATTGCGGCTGTAATTGTTTCAGGCAGGTTTTTAAGCCCCGGCTGATTAATTCGACCGGGTTAGGCGGCAGTGTGCCGGCGGGCAACACCGATAAATCCCGAAATGCCGGAATGCGTGTGACGGCGGTCAGGTCGGCGCGGTCAGCCAAGATGTCCGACAGGCCGTAAGCGCCCTGTATTTTGAACAAGCCCTGTTGCCGCGATTGACGCAAATCGGCATCGATTAATAGGGTGCGTTCACCGAGTTGCGAGAACACAATCGCCAGGTTCGCTGCGACGTGGCTGCGGCCGTCGCCGCGACTGGGGCTAACGATGGCCAGCGCCTTGTGGGCATCGATAAACCAACGCAGCATGAGTTGCCCCCTTACTGCGCGCAGTGCTTCCACTTGCGGGCTAAAAGGGTGGTAGGCGGCAACCAGTTCCTGGCTGAAATCATGGTCGCTGCTGACCAGAAAAGGGAAATTAAATTGCTGCGACAGGGCTTTTTGTATGTCCTCATCGTTGATTAAGCCCAAGGCTTTAGCGGCTTCGCCAAAGCGCAGGCCTTTTTGTTTTTGCAGGGCGATGATGGCTTCGGCATCAGTGATGCTGATTTTTCCGGCATCAAGGAACAGGGCGCCCATGGATGTCGGGTTTTCTGTTTTGGTTATTTTGTTGTTGAGTAGCGATTCCACGGCGTACATTAGGCATTACCTCGGTTGTCATTTATGGTTAAGGATGGTTTTAGCTTACCTAAGCCGGTTAATTTTCCTGCCCCAGATAAAACAGCCGGGTTATGCGTTTGGATTTGGTCGGTGCGGCAACGACGGCGAAAACAGGAATGGCCAATAATTCCGAAACATCGAAAGCAGAGCGTACCCGGCGATCCATCAATTCGGCTAATAAGGCCGCGCCTACGCCCAGCATAGTGCCAAGGAAGACCGACAAAACCAGGTTCAACAGCAGTTTCGGTTGGGCGTGTTTTTGCGGCGGGATGGCGGGGTTAAGGATGGACATATTGGTTTGGTTCATTTCGCTTTCCATGCGTGTTTGTACGGCACGCTGCATAGTGGCATCGTATACCCGCTGTGCATTTTCCACTTCGCGGTTAAGCACGGCGATTTCGTCATGCTGTTGTTTTAGACTCAATACTTTGGCTTTTTGTTCGGCCAGGGCGTCGGCCAATAGTCTGTCAAGCTGGTTGGCCGATGCGGCGTCGCTGCCGATGCTGCTGAGCACCAAGTTGGTTTCGGACTGTATTTTTTGTTGCAGGCTGTTCATTTCGGCTTGCGCTTGCCGGTATTGCGGGTGATTGACGTCAATGCGCCTGGACAGTTCGGCAAAACCGGCCTCTGCGCGAGCCAGTTCTGTTTTGAGTGACTGGATTAGCGGGTTGTTTAACACTTCGGGTAGCGACTTGGATGAGCCGCCGCGTTTAACAGTGCTGCTCAGTAAATCCTTTCGTGATTGCAATGCGTGGGTGCGCGCCTGGTTTTCCACTAATTGGCGGGATAAATCAGCTAGACGTGAGTTTTCCAGGTCAAGGCGGTCATTGGTGGCCACGATGCCGTGCTGTTGCTGATAGCTGGACAACACCGACTGCGCATTTTCCAGACGCTCGCGCAAGGCGGCCAATTGCGTGTCGAACCAGTCGGCGTTCAATTTGGCCGGTTGTGCGCGCAATTCGATGGTGGTTTGTATGTAGGCATCGGCAAAGGCATTGGCGATATCGGCGGCCACTTGCGGGTCGTCAAAAGTAAAGTCGACCTGCATCACGCTGCTTTCGCGGGAAGGCCGGATATCCAATTCTTTTAATAACATCTCGGCAATCCAATCCCTGATGTCGCCATTGACTTTGGCTTTGATAAAGTCTTCCCGCAGACCTGGGTTTTCGTTGAGCTTTAGCTTGTCCACGACTTTACGGGCTACATGGTGGCTGCCGATCATCTCAACCTGTGTCGCCATATAACCCGGCAATAGTTGCACCGGTAAGTTCATCCCGGTCACCGGGTCAATACTACGTTGTTCGGCGACGATAGAGGTGGTGGCCAGGTATTGTTTCGGCAGCAACAAACTCACGACTAGCGTGGTGAGGACGGTCACTATCAGTGCCCACAGGGCAACCCCTTTACGCGACCAGATAATGTTGATAAATTGATAAAAGTTCATGGCGTTCCTTTTTGGTAGGGCTCAAATCTAGGTCGTTGCTATGCTTCGGAGTCCGCTTAAAACCAGCGTTCGCCGACATAAATGACATCGTCTTTTAATACCGGGTCGTTAAGCCCCGCATCAATTTCCTCCAACACGCCGTCTTTGTTTTTGCGTTTAATGACGATGCCGTTTTCAGTGCCGCGCAAAGTCAGGCCGCCGCCGATGGGCAAGGCTTTGGCCACCGAAATGTTGGGTTCAATGCGGTAACCGCCCGGTTGCTGCACTTCACCATAGATATAAAACTGGGGGGCTTTGGGGATGTAGACAACGTCGCCTTTACGCATTTTGAAGGGCGTACTGCCGCCGTCTTCCAGATAAGTGCTTAAATCCAGTGCCTGCCGTTGTGGCTTGCCGTTGACGGTGCGGGTGACGATGCCTTTGTTGTCGCCTAATTCGTTAATGCCGCCAGCCATGGCGATCAAGTCGACGATGGAGCTATTGGAATCCAGAGGATAACGCCCCGGATTGTTGACGTAACCTAAGACCGAAACCTGTTGGCTAACATGCTCGAGTACGGTGACACTGACTTGGGCGTCGTGAATGAAACCGCCTTTGATTAAGCGCACGGCAATGGTTTCTTCCAGTTCCATACTCGATTTTCCGTTGACCGGCACTTTGCCGATCAGCGGAAAGGTAATCTGGCCATCGGCAGACACGCGGGTTTCCGTCCTTAAGTCCTCATAACCGTATACAGAGATGCGCAACACATCATCCGGGCCGATGTTATAAGCGGCATGGCTTTGTTGAAAGGGCAGCAGCAGTAAAGCGGCGAGTAATAGGGTGCATTTATTAGTAGGCATTTTGATCCTCAACGACGACGGCAATGGTTTTAAAAATAATGGATAGGTCGAGCCATAATGACCAGTTGCGCAGGTAATCCAGATCGTAATCAATCCGGCGCTGCATTTTGTCCACGGTGTCGGTTTCACCGCGAAATCCGTTGACTTGCGCCCAACCGGTAATGCCGGGTTTTACTTTGTGCCGGATCATGTAGCCTTTGATCAGGCTGCGGTACATTTCGTTATGGCTGATGGCATGGGGCCTTGGGCCGACAATGCTCATGCGCCCTTGTAAGACATTGATAAACTGCGGCAATTCATCCAGAGAAGTGCGGCGCAGGAAACCGCCGAAGCGGGTAATTCTGGGGTCGCTGCGGGTTGCTTGGTTAACGCATTCGCCATCTTCCATCACCGACATGCTGCGGAATTTATAAACGATAATTTCTTGGCCGTTTAAGCCGTAACGGCGTTGTTTAAACAGCACGGGGCCGGGCGAACTGAGTTTGACGCCAGCGGCAATCAGCAGCATGAGCGGCGTAATGGGGAGTAAAATCAACAGCGACAACAGTACGTCGCTGATGCGCTTAATGGTGTCGTTGATGCCGATAAACGGGGTTTCGCATACGGCGATGATAGGAATGCCGTTGATGCTGCTGAAGCTGGCTTGAATCAAGTTAAACGACAGGATGTCCGGGACGAAATAAACCGATGCGGTGGTGTCGTGTAGCCCATCCAATAATGCCAGAATGCGCGGCTGTGCGGACATGGGTAGGGCGATGTAAATATGTTGGATATTATGGGTTTTGACAAATTCAGCGGCTGCGGCTATGCCGCCCAATAAATTTTCCGGTTGTGTGTTTTCCGATAGGCGGCCGGGCCAGCGGTCATCGAAAAAACCGATGAAGCCCACGCCTAATAACGGGTTGTGCTTGAATTGCTGGGTCAGTTTGCGGCTTAAATCGCTCAGTCCGACAATAACGGCTTTGGTGATTTTGTTTTTGGCAGACGACCAACGCGGTGGCAAAAAGCGGGTTGTTTTTTTTTGCCGAAAGGTTTTTTTGCCAAAAGCCATACCATCACTTGGATAATTTAAAGGCCATGCCGTGTTCTCATTACCGATGCGAAATTGATCTGCATTGGCAGGTACGAGAGAGTTTACCGATGACAAACCCGTTTTGAGCAATTTCATGATGAACTCCTAAAAGATCCTGAAAAATGAGTTCCGCATCAGCCGAATAATTATGGTCTTAGGCGCTAATCTAAGCCGATAGGGCGTGGTCGGATATTGATGCGGCTAATTTTTCATTCTAAAAAATCAATTGAAAAACTTAAGAACAACTTCAGAGTAAAGGAAACCCCTTGTTGGAACAATTGGTAGGAATACGTATCTGAGGCGAAAGGCGAGGGGTGGAAGGCCGTGTAATTCGGCAGGCTGATTTTTTCGTCTTGTGCCTGTTTTTAGACGTGTCCCTGCGGTTGTACGAATAGATGTCATCTGTCACAATAACGCCCACATTGTGACTCATAAAAGGACAGCTCCATGGCTGAGATTACTGAAGTACCTAGCCCTTTTTGCGGCATTGGCACGGATGACCTGACTATTCAGGTCGACGGGGTAGCGCTTAAAGTGGTTAAAAATGGCTGCGCGGTGAATACGCCTGCTTTTGAACAGGCGATTACCGATACCAGCCCCAGAGTTGAGGGCAAGGAAGTTAGTCTGGCGGTGGCGGTGGCGAAAGCGGCGGCGTTGTTAAAAAATACCAACCAGCCGGTGATTGGCGGTTGCGCAACCGATGTCAACGGAATGCGGGCGTTGCTGGCTTTGGCGGATCGTAGTGGTGCGGTGGTTGATAATATGAATTTTACCAGCGCACGTAATAATTTTCTGGCGTTGCAGGATTCCGGTTGGATGACTACCACGCTGGCCGAAGTCAAAAACCGTTGCGATCTGTTGCTGGTGGTTGGCGTCGATTTGGAAGCGTCCTCGCCGCGCTTTTTTGAGCGTTATCTATGGAATGAAGAATCGATGTTTCTGGATGATACGGGTAAGCGTGAAGTTATTTATTTAGGCCAAGCGCCTTCGGGCAATGCTTCGACTTCTCCGAATGGCCAAAAAGCGTCGGTTTTTGAATGCGCCAATGAAGACTTGCCCGAGGTGGTTGCGGTATTACGGGCATTGGTTAAAGGCAATCCGGTTCGCGTTGATTCAGTCGGTGGCATTGCAGTCGCTGACTTACAGGCAATTGCCGACAAATTACTGGCAGCAAGTTATAGCGTAGTGACCTGGGCGGCTGGCGTGTTGGCTTATAGCCATGCTGAACTGACGGTGCAGACACTTTCAGAAATGATCAAAGATATTAACAACCGCGATACCCGCAGTTCCGGTTTGCCGTTGGGCGGCAAAGAAGGCGATCAAACCGCTAACCAGGTTTGCGGTTGGACTACCGGTTATCCTGCGCGCACCCGTTTTTCCAGCGGCTATCCTGAATATGACCCATATTTGAATGATAGCAATACCTTGCTGGCTAATGGCGAGGCTGATGCTTTGCTGTGGGTGCAGGCATTTAATACTGACGCGGTACCGCCTGCAACCAACTTGCCGACGATTGTCGTGGGTCGTTCTGGGATGGCTTTTGCCAAAGAGCCGGAGGTGTTTATTCCGGTCGGTACGCCGGGCATTGACCATGTGGGTCATACTCACCGGATGGATAGCGTGGTTGCGATACGGTTAAAAAAATTGCGCGAATCCGGCTTGCCCAGCACGGCCGACGTGCTCAATGCCATTGAACAAGCTTTGTAGGTAGAAATATGTTGATTAAATTAACAGGCGGGGCGGTTTATGATCCTGCCAGCGGCATTGATGGCGCAAAACAGGATATTTATATTCAGCACGGGCGCATTATCGATAAGCCGACCGGCGATTTTAAAGTCGATAAAGAATACGATTTGAAAGGCAAGATAGTGATGTCCGGCGCGATTGATATGCACACGC
The DNA here is from genome assembly GCA_030684815.1 of Methylobacter sp. GTDB lineage: Bacteria > Pseudomonadota > Gammaproteobacteria > Methylococcales > Methylomonadaceae > Methylobacter_A. The sequence goes on from JAUXXQ010000195.1 coordinate 28,363, forward strand.
ATATCGGCGGCGGCAAAGGTAACATTGCCCGTATCTTGTTGCCGGAAGATCACCGCGCCGATCCGGTTGCGCGCACTGATATTACCCGTTCCGGCTGCGGCCATGCGATGCCGAGTACCTTTGTGACCGGCTACCGTTATGCCGAAATGGGTTATACCGCCGGTTTTGAGCCTGCGGTATTGCCGGTTAACGCACGGCAGGCGCACATGGAAATGGCCGATATTCCCATTTTGGATAAGGGCGGTTATGTCATGCTCGGTAGCGATGATTATTTGCTGAGGATGTTGACCGCCAAAAAAGACCAGAAAGCGATTAACGATTATGTCGCGTTTACCATGCAGGCGGCTAAAGCCATCGGCGTTAAAGTGGTTAATCCCGGCGGCATTAGTGCGTTCAAATTTAACCAGCGTAAACTGGATTTGGATGAGCAAAACAGCCATTACGGGGTGACGCCGCGTGAGATATTGCAGGTATTGGCGACTGCGGTTAAAGAGCTGGGGGTTGCCCATCCGTTGCACGTTCATGGTTGCAACTTAGGCGTGCCCGGTAACGTGGACACTACGCTGGACACAATTCAAGGCATAGGCGGCTTGCCGATGCATTTGACCCACATTCAGTTCCACAGTTACGGTACCGAAGGCGATTTTAAGTTTTCCTCGGGCGCCGCGCAAATTGCCGAGGCTATCAATAAGCACAAAAACATCACTATCGACGTCGGGCAGATTCTGTTCGGACAAACTGTCACGGCATCCGGCGACACTATGCGTCAACATGCTAACCACAAACATGCCAGCCCGAACAAATGGGTGACCATGGATATCGAATGCGATTCCGGTTGTGGTGTAGTGCCGTTCAAATACAAAGACAAGAATTTTGTCAATGCGTTGCAATGGGCGATTGGTCTGGAAACTTTCCTGCTGGTTGATGACCCTTGGCGCATTTTTCTGACCACCGATCATCCGAATGGCGCGCCGTTCACCAGTTATCCGCATTTGATCCGTTTGCTGATGGACAGAAGTTTTCGTAATGACATGTTGGCGACGCTTCATCCCGAAGCGCAAAAAATGACCACACTGGCATCGATTGAGCGTGAATACAGTTTGCAGGAGATTGCTATCATGACCCGCGCCGGCGCAGCCAGATTAATCGGCCTGCATGATCGTGGCGGTTTAAGTGCCGGCAACTGGGCGGACATTACTGTTTATACCGATAACGCCGACCGGCAAAAGATGTTTGAAAAGCCGGATTATGTGTTTAAAGACGGCGAACTGGTGGTGGTTGACGGCAAAGTGGTTCATACCACATGGGGTACGACCCATGTGGTTAAACCGGACTTTGATGCGTCGGTGGAAAAAGATTTACAGCGCTATTTTGACCGCTTCCTGACCATGAAATTGGGTAACTTTACTATCAGCGATGACGAGATTACTGAAGACGGGCGCGGCAGTTTGACGGTGCATCCGTTGAAAGGGAATGTGGCGTGATAGGCGTTGAATAATGACGACATTGGCTTTTGATACCTATGCGTATATTCGTAAGCTGAAAGCTTCGGGCGTAACCGAGGAGCAAGCGTGTGCGCAAGTGGAAGCATTGAGTTTGGCTTTTGAACAGTTTCAATCTGAGTTGCATTTGTCGGAGTCTGCTACCAAGCAGGATGTTCGAGAGTCTGAATTAAAGCTGGAGTTAAAAATTGCCGAAACTAAAGTCGATTTGATACGCTGGATTGTTGGTGCCGGATTTTTACAAATGGCTTTAATTGCGGCATTGCTAATTAAGTTGAGCGCTGGAATATAGTGCGGTCGGCAATTAATAACAGGGTTTAGCCATGCAGCAAACCATTACTATCAATGACACCTTATTAAAAAATGCTTCGCAATGTGTCGGCGTTGATGATTTTAATGAAATAATTAACATTGCCTTGCATGAGTTAATTCAAAATCATCAAACCGTTGATAAACGTCGTCAGCCGCCTGTATCCATTGCAGGTAAGGGAAAAATAATCGGCGATTTAATAGAGTCCTGTTTTGCCTGTGAGGATTATGAATAGTTGAAAGAGTTTTTGATGGTAAGAATTTATTACGAATAATTGGCTGACATAAATAATACATCGGGAAAAATAACATGCCTACTACCCTTTTTGCAGAAACAGCGGCCAGTCTCTCTGAGCTAAGAAATGACCCGATTGCAACTGTTGCTGCGGGTGATGGTTTTCCGGTGGCAATTCTTGATCATGATGAACCGGCTTTTTATTGTATCCCGGTCAAGGCTTATGAAATGCTGATGGACAAGCTGGAAGATGTTGAATTAGCTGCTATTGTTGAATCAAGAAAGTTACAGGCTGAAATCGACGTGGCTTGGGATGACCTTTAAGCTGCGTTTTAAAGAGTAGGCGCTCCAAGAATGGCATGGTCTCGATCATACTATTCGTGAACAATTCGCTAAAAAATTACGCGCATTAAAGGACAGTCCGCGTGTTAAAAGCGCTGCTCTTAACGGCATGAAAGACTGTTATAAAATAAAACTTCGCAAGGCCGGTTATAGGCTCGTTTATGAAGTGCGTGACCAAGAGCTGGTGATATTGGTTGTCGCCGTGGGTAAGCGAGAGCGGAATGCGGTATACAAAATGGCAGTAAAGCGGCTGTAAGCTAATCTACAAATTCCAGCACCAGAAAAATATTAACAATGAGCATAACAATATGATTATTAACGGTGTAACCATAGACGCGACCTTTGCCGAAGCGTTTCCGATGAAAGCGACTCGCGCTATCATCACCGCGCAAAACGAAAAATGGGCGATGATTTCGGCGCAAGCCATGACCGGTTTTGCCACGTCGGTGATTGCCTGCGGTTGTGAAGCGGGGATTGAGCGGGTGCTTGACCCTTCCGAAACGCCGGATGGCCGTCCCGGTGTGTCCATCATGATTTTTGCGATGGGCGGCAAAGGTTTGGCGAAACAGCTGGAAACTCGGGCAGGGCAGTGTGTATTGACCTCGCCGACCTCAGCTTTGTTTGCCGGGATTGATGGCGGTACGCGTATCGCCTTGGGTAAAAATCTGCGTTATTTCGGCGACGGTTTTCAGGTGGCTAAATTGATTGACGGCAAGCGTTACTGGCGTATTCCGGTGATGGATGGCGAGTTTCTGGCTGAAGCTACCACGGGGCAGGTCGAAGCTATTGGCGGCGGCAATTTTTTGGTGTTGGCCGAGTCGCAACCGCAAGCGTTGGCGGCGTGCGAAGCGGCGATTGAAGAAATGCGCAAAATTCCCAATGTGATTATGCCATTTCCCGGCGGCGTGGTGCGTTCCGGCTCTAAAGTCGGTTCAAAATATGCCGCTTTAGGCGCGTCAACCAATGATGCTTTTTGTCCGACCTTAAAAGGCATGACCAAAACCGATCTGTCGCCGGAGATTGAATCGGTCATGGAAATCGTCATCGACGGTTTAACTAAAGAAGACATCGATAAATCTATGCGTGTCGGCATTCAGGCGGTTTGTGACTTAGGCGCAGCTAACGGCATCAAACGCATCAGTGCGGGTAATTATGGCGGTAAACTGGGGCCGTTCCACTTTCACTTACAGGAGATTATGGCATGAGCGCGTTAACCTTTACGCTGAAACAGCGGCCCGATCAGCGCGTGGATATGTCGCCGTTGGTTTGCCAAAAATTGGCGGGGCTGGAGTTTGCAGATATTGCCGCGATTACTTTGCAAAATGGCAAACGTAAAATTCGTGTCGATGAATTATTTAATGTCGCCGGTTCCGATACGCAAAATATAGTGATAAAAAACAGTTTTAATAAACTCGATTTTATCGGCAAAGAACTGGATGGCGGCTGCATTACGGTTGAAGGCGATGCCGGTGCTTATCTGGGCTTGGGCATGAAATCCGGTGAAATTGAGGTGTCGGGTGATGTCGGCCTTTATGCTGCTTGTGAAATGAAAAAGGGCTTGCTGAAAGTTAATGGTAATGCCGGGGACTTTTTGGGTGCGGCTTTGCCCGGCAACAAAATGGGTATGAAGGGCGGCACTATTCTGGTTAAAGGCAATGTCGGCGAGCGCGCTGGCGACCACATGCGGCGCGGCAATATTTTGATTGAGGGCAATGCGGGCGATTATTGCGGTTCCAGAATGACTGCTGGCACTATTGCGGTGATGGGGCAAACCGGCCGCTATTTGGGTTTTGCGATGCGCCGGGGTACCTTGTTGTTATGGAACCAACCGCAGCCAACGGCGCGGTTTAATGACTGTGGCGCGCACACGCTGGCGTTTTTGCCGATTTTGTTCGCCTCGTTTAAAAAGCTAAATTCCAAGTTTGCCGATAGCTCGGCGGCGTTTAACCGGGTGCAACGTTACGCCGGGGATATGTCCGAAATGGGGCGCGGCGAAGTGCTGGTTAAACTAGGCTGAAAAAATTGTCACTGTCGCATAAAAAAGCCCCGCTAAACCGGGGCTTTTTTATGGGCTAAATTTTTCCGTCTAAACCCATTTGGAAGTATTTGTGGGTGATTTTGTCCTGGTTTTCCAGTAGCCAGTCGATGTCCGGCGTGTTAGTCATGGCTTTGTGGATTGCCAACGCCATGGCTTTGCGGTGTATGTCGAAGAGCGCTTGATGATCCAGATTGTCATCTGTCGCAACGCTCGGGTTTAGCCAGACTGAGCAGATAATACCCAGGTCATTGGCTTTTTCTTTGGGGATGTCGCCAGCGCGCACGGCATCCAGTACGCCGTTGGCAATGGCCGCTTGTACTGTGCCCATCAAAATGTTCGTGTAACGGCTGTTGTTTACCGTTACTTTGCTGACCATCAGCGTGACCGGGCGCACCTGAATGTCGGTGTTTAAAATGGCAAAAACTTTAGAATGGCCTTTGGCTTGATTGCCGGTTAGTGTTGCCAAGGCAGTGCCGACAGGGCCGTCCAATTCGCCGATAATGATTTCAGGTTCAGCGGCAGTGCCAGTGCCAGCAGGGCCGCCGGCAACCAGTGCTTCGCCGGTGCGGAATATGATTCTTTCGCTCATAAGATTAAAACTCCGAATTTTAAATAAAGAAAACCGTAGAATAACATGATTTGGCTTATTTCTTGGCAGGGCTTATGGTTTCAACATTGACAGTAAACAATCATGACCGTGATGTTGCCGGGCTAAAATATGTTTATCCGGTCATTTCCCGGCGTGCAGGGGGATTGTCTATCGGCATTAATTTTAATGTCAATAATGCCTGTAACTGGCGCTGCATTTATTGTCAAGTGCCGGATTTAACAATCGGCGCGGCGCCGGATTTGGATTTTCAGTTATTGGAAGAGGAATTAAGGTTTTTTTTAAATGATGTGCTGCATGGCGATTTTTATCAGCGTTTTCAGGTTGATGAAGATAAAAGGATGATTAAGGATATTGCCATGTCCGGCAATGGCGAGCCGACTAGCGTAAAAGATTTTGATCGGGCTGTGGCTTTAATTGGCAAGGTGGCGACAGAGGCGGGCGTTTTGCCGCAGAGCCATTTTGTGCTGATTACCAATGGCAGTTTGTTGCATCGGCCTGGTGTCCAAAATGGACTGAAAAAGTTAAAGGAATATGGCGGTGAAGTCTGGTTTAAGTTCGATAGCGCGACCGATGAAGGCAGGGCTTTGATTAATAATGCCGGGCAAAGCTGCCGGGCTAGCGTGGATAATTTGTTGCTGGCTGCAAAGCTGTGTCCAACCAAGTTGCAGACGTGTTTGTTGGATTATGATAAGCGTGGCTTGCCAGAGCCCGAAAAACATGCGTTTCTTGAATTACTGAAGGGTATTAAAGTAAAAGCTTGTGTGTTGGAGGGGGTGATGTTGTATACGCTTGCAAGGCCATCCCTCCAGCCGGAATCCATGCGGCTGGAGAAGTTGTCTGTGGGGGAGCTGAATGCATTTGCCGATGAAATCAGGCTGTTGGGTTTCGAGGTGTGGGTAAGTGCTTAGTTTAGGCTTTGATGTCAAGCAGGGAACCAATGGACTCTTTATCGGCTTGAAGCAGTTTAACTGCGGCGGAGGTTTCCAGTTCGGCCTCTTTTAAGCTGAGTACAGGTTTGATGATGTCGCCCGAATTGAACTCTGAGCTGCCGACTTCATTGTTTTGCATCGGTAGTTTTGCGATGACTTGAGCCGCATCGGCGGATTTATTTTGAGTGACGTTAATTAGATTAACTGCACTGGCTGTTGGTGAAATGTTCATTTCCTACCCCTTTCTAATGTGAATTGGCTTCGTCTTAATATTACATCTATATAGGTAATATGCAAAGGTTGAAATGCTAACTTTAGGGTGAAAGTGTGGGCATCAGGGCATTTTTTTTAGCGGCAAACCGCTATATGGGTTTGTGAGTTTTTTAAATTTATTGCTTGTTGTATTTGCATAATTACAGATATAATTGCAGGTTCATTCAAAGTGCGAATGTGGCGAAATTGGTAGACGCGCTGGTTTTAGGTACCAGTTGGTTACCCAGTGGGAGTTCGAGTCTCCCCATTCGCACCACCCAATCATGTAGCCAGTGATTAATCGCTGGCTCTTCATATCTTATGAAGCCGTTTACCGGTATCTTAAAAAAATCTTTTTTAAATTGTGTGAGGTAAAGAAATGCAAGTTTCTGTCGAGAAGACATCAGAATTAAGCAGAAAAATGACCGTTAGCGTGCCTGAAGATGTCATTCAGGAAAAAATGGCTGCACGTTTAAAGTCGTTAGCCCGCGAGGTTAAAATTGATGGTTTTCGTCCGGGTAAAGTGCCTCAGCATGTGGTTAAGAAAATGTACGGGGAAAGGGTTCGTGGCGAAATTGCTGGGGATTTGATCCAGTCTACTTATTATGAAGCGTTGAAGGATCATGATTTGAAGCCTGTCAGTTATCCGCACATTCTTCCCTTAGATGAAGCGGAAGGTTTTAAATATACCGCTGAATTTGAAGTCTATCCTGAGATTTCACTGGAAGGCCTTGGGCAAATTCAGGTGGCTCGTCCTACCGCGAGCGTTCAGGATGTCGATATTGAAGACATGGTCGAAAAACTAAGGGTGCAAAAGAAAAGCTGGGCCGTCGTTGAGCGTGCAGCGCAGGAGCATGATCGCATAACCATCGGTTTTTCAGGTGTTTGTGAAGGTGAAAACTTCACTAATGGCAAAGTAGACAGCTATCCGGTTGAAATTGGTGCCAAACAAATGATTCCTGGATTTGAAGAAAGTTTGCTAGGGCTTAAAGCCGGTGACAATAAGACGTTTGAGCTGTCTTTTCCTGAAGTCTACGGTAATGAAAAATTGGCGGGTAAAGTTGCTGAGTTCAATGTCGATGTCATTAGTGTTGAAGAAGGGGCGTTGCCGGCAATCGATGACGAATTCATTAAAGCCTATGGCGTTGAAGGTTCGGTAGATGCTTTTCGCGAAGACATCCGGGCTAATTTGGCGGGCGAGCTGGAGCAGGCATTACGTGGCAAGTTAAAAAATGCAGTGCTGAAAGCGTTGTATGAGAAAATCCAGATTACAGTCCCCAATGCGCTGGTTGATCTGGAAGTCGAAAATATGATGAAGCCCTACATTGAAACGGCTAAAAGGCAAAAAGTAAAATTGGATGATTTGAAGTTGCCTAGAGATGAGTTTGAAGAGCAAGCAAGGCGTCGGATTGCGCTGGGCTTAATTCTGGGTGAAATTATTGATAAAAACAATATTAGGCTGGATGATGACAAAGTGCGCTCTACTATTGAGGACATGGCAAGAAGTTACGAGCGTCCTCAAGAAGTTATTGACTGGTATTATTCCGATAAGAGCCGGTTGAACGATGTCCGGCAGATGGTGTTGGAAAATCAGGCCGTCGACTGGATCGTTGCACAGGCTAAAGTAACTGATGAGGCTATCAGTTTTACTGATGCCATGAGCAAACAAGCGTAAAGGGGCTTATATGTATAATCAGCACTTAAAAAATCAAATGGCAGGCCTTGAAGCAGCGGGTGGGTTGGTGCCTATTGTTATCGAGCAAACGGCTCGGGGCGAGCGTTCTTTTGATATTTACTCAAGGTTATTAAAGGAACGGGTTATTTTTCTAGTGGGGCAGGTTGAAGATTACATGGCTAATCTGGTTGTCGCCCAGTTATTGTTCCTGGAATCGGAAAATCCTGATAAAGACATTCATTTATATATTAATTCGCCCGGCGGTTCAGTGACGGCCGGTATGTCGATTTACGATACGATGCAGTTCATTAAGCCTGATGTCAGCACTATGTGTATTGGTCAGGCAGCCAGTATGGGCGCTTTGCTGTTGACCGGTGGCGCAAAAGGCAAGCGTTACTGTTTGCCCCACTCAAGAATGATGATTCATCAGCCTTTGGGCGGTTTTCAGGGGCAGGCTTCTGATTTCGATATTCATGCCAGAGAAATATTGTCAATCAGGGAAAAGTTAAACCAGATTCTTGCCGATCATACCGGCCAGCCGATAGAAAAGGTTCGTCTGGACACCGACAGGGATAATTTTTTAAGCTCTGCTGACGCGGTTAGTTACGGCCTAATTGATCAGGTGTTGTCGAGCCGGGCAGCGATTGCTGCTAAATAACGGTTGGTATTTTTTTGTATTTCGAACTATTCTTTGCTTTTATTAAAAGCAAAAACATCATCTCTGGATGTTTGCGGGAGTCCAATTTATGAGTAATGACAAAAAAAGCAAAGATGAGGATAAGTTACTTTATTGCTCTTTTTGCGGTAAAAGTCAGCATGAAGTTAGAAAGCTTATTGCAGGGCCGTCGGTTTATGTCTGTGATGAATGTGTAGAGCTTTGCAATGACATCATAAAAGACGAATTACAGGATGATTCTTCTTTTAGCGGCGGCGAATTGCCTAAGCCAAAGCAGATAAAAGAAGAGCTTGATGGCTATGTGATCGGGCAGGAAAATGCGAAAAAGATTTTGGCGGTGGCTGTTTATAATCATTATAAACGTCTGCGCAACAAGACTAAAAAAGACTCGATTGAATTGGCAAAAAGCAATATTTTGTTGATTGGGCCTACCGGTTCAGGGAAAACTTTGTTGGCTGAGACTTTGGCCCGTTTGCTGGATGTGCCCTTTACTATTGCTGATGCGACCACGTTGACAGAAGCCGGTTACGTGGGGGAGGATGTAGAAAATATCATCCAAAAAATCCTGCAAAAATGCGATTATGATGTTGAAAAGGCTGAAACCGGTATCGTCTACATCGATGAAATTGATAAGATTTCCCGAAAATCCGATAACCCGTCCATTACCCGCGATGTTTCTGGCGAAGGTGTTCAGCAAGCGCTGTTGAAGCTGATTGAAGGCACGATTGCTTCGGTTCCGCCTCAAGGTGGGCGCAAGCATCCACAACAGGAGTTTTTGCAGGTTAATACCGCTAATATTCTATTTATTGTAGGGGGTGCTTTTGCCGGTTTGGATCGGGTTATTAAGGATAGGTCGGAAAAAGGCGGCATAGGTTTTTCCGCTGAAATAAAAACCAAAGACGAGTCTAAAAATATTGGTCAGTTGTTTGCCGAGGTTGAAGCGGAAGATTTGATCAAATATGGCTTGATTCCTGAGTTTGTTGGTCGTCTTCCTGTTGTTGCTACCTTGGAAGAGCTGGATGAGGCTGCGTTGGTGCAGATATTGACTGAGCCTAAAAATGCGCTGGTCAAGCAATATCAACATTTGTTCGAGATGGAAGGTGCTGATCTAGAGTTTCGTGATGACTCGCTGGTTGCAATCGCCCGCAAGGCGATGGAAAGAAAAACCGGCGCTAGAGGTCTCAGGACAATTGTTGAGAATGTTTTGCTAAACACTATGTATGAATTGCCGTCTGCGGATAACATTTGCAAGGTTGTTGTGGATGGCGGCGTCATTTTGGGCGAATCAGAGCCGCTTTTGGTTTATGAAACCGAAAAGAAAAAGGCAGCGTCTGAGTCTTAAAGCATATTCAACTTATGGATGATAAAAAAGGAGCTTTTTGTTGTTAAAGCTCCTTTTTTTTGCGTTGTAGATAAGCAAAAAACTCATTTTGACTACAGGCCATCCTTGCTATTTTAACTAATGCCCCCATAACCTTTTTTTCAGAAAATTGTTAAAGGTTCCATTTATGGAAACGCAAAAAATGACAGAGTTACAACAAATAAATATGCTGGTTCCGGTTTTGCCGCTTAGGGATGTTGTCGTTTATCCGCACATGGTCATTCCCTTGTTTGTCGGTAGGGAAAAATCGATTGACGCGTTAGATGCGGCGATGAAAGACAATAAACAAATTTTGCTGGTCGCGCAAAAAGAAGCCGAAGTGGACGAGCCGGAGCTTGTTGATCTTTATGAGATCGGTACGCTGGCTAATATCTTGCAAATGTTGAAATTGCCTGATGGCACCGTCAAGGTGCTGGTTGAAGGTATTGAGCGCAGTAAGGTTCTGCATTACAAAGAAACCGATGATTACTTTTCGGCGATGGTGACAGAAATTTATGATGTGCTAAAGCTAACCGAGCAAGAGCAGGATGTGTTGCAGCGGACAGTGATTAGTTCGTTTGATCAATACGTTAAATTGAACAACAGGATTCCGCCGGAAGTCTTGAATGCATTGTCCGGGATTGATGACCCAGGCCGACTTGCCGATACCATGGCCGCTCACATGACCTTAAAGGTCAGTGAAAAGCAGGTTATCCTTGAAACCGCCGACATTGAACAACGGCTTGAAAGCCTAATGACTTTAATGGAAGGCGAGGTTGATTTGCTGGAGATGGAGAAAAGAATCCGTGTCCGTGTCAAACAGCAAATGGAGAAAAATCAGAGGGAATACTATCTGAATGAGCAGATGAAAGCGATTCAAAAAGAGTTGGGCGACTTGGATGAAGCGCCCAATGAGATTGATGAATTGGCGAAAAAGATCGAAAACGCCGAGATGTCCAAGGAAGCTAAAGCCAAGGCCGATGCAGAGCTGAACAAGCTTAAGCAAATGTCGCCGATGTCCGCCGAGGCGACGGTGGTGCGCAATTATATTGAATGGATGGTTAATGTGCCGTGGAAGAAAAAAACCAAAGTACGGCATGATTTAAAAGTCGCCGAGCAGGTTTTGGAGGCAGAACATTATGGCTTGGAAAAGGTTAAGGAGCGCATTCTTGAATATTTGGCCGTTCAGCAGCGGGTGAAGCAACTGAAAGGGCCTATTTTGTGTTTGGTAGGGCCTCCAGGGGTGGGTAAAACTTCGTTGGGCGAGTCCATTGCCAGAGCCACTAACCGAAAATATGTGCGTATGGCGTTGGGTGGTGTGCGTGATGAGGCGGAAATTCGCGGGCATCGCCGAACTTATATCGGCTCCATGCCGGGTAAGATTTTGCAGAATCTGTCTAAAGTAAAAACGCGCAACCCGATGTTTTTGCTTGATGAGATCGACAAAATGGCGGCCGATTTTCGCGGCGATCCGGCGTCGGCCTTGTTGGAAGTGCTGGATCCCGAACAGAACCATACTTTTTCAGACCATTATCTGGAAGTGGATTTTGATTTGTCCGATGTGATGTTTGTCGCAACGGCCAACACGATGAATATTCCGCCGGCATTGCTCGACAGGATGGAAGTCATACGCATTGCCGGTTATACCGAGGATGAGAAGATCAATATTGCCAGCCGCTATTTGATTCCTAAGCAGGTTAAGAATAACGGGCTTAAAGAACGGGAAATCCAGATTGCCGAAGAGGCGGTCAGGGATATTATTCGTTATTACTCCCGGGAAGCCGGTGTCAGAAGCCTTGAGCGGGAAATTTCAAAAATCTGCCGTAAAGTGGTCAAGGATTTATTGTTAAAGCCAAGAAAAACCAGAGTCGTGGTTAATGCTGATAATTTGGCTGACTATCTGGGGGTTAAGCGTTTTCATTACGGTCTTGCTGAAGAAAATGACCAGGTTGGCCAAGTTACCGGTTTGGCCTGGACGGAAGTGGGCGGTGAGTTGTTGACTATTGAAACTGCAGTCATTCCGGGTAAGGGCAAGCATTCGGCGACAGGTAAGCTGGGTGAGGTCATGAAGGAATCGATAGAAGCGGCGATGACGGTGGTTAGGAGTCGGTCGGAGATTCTGGGTATTGATAATGAGCTGTTTCAGAATAATGATATACACATCCATGTACCGGAAGGTGCGACGCCTAAGGACGGCCCGAGTGCCGGCGTGGGTATGTGTACAGCCATTATTTCAGCTTTGACCAAGATACCGGTGCGCGCTTGCGTAGCGATGACAGGTGAGATTACTTTGCGCGGCGAGGTGCTGGCCATCGGGGGCTTAAAAGAAAAGCTGCTGGCGGCACACCGTGGCGGTATCACAACGGTTTTAATTCCTGCTGAAAATGAAAAGGATTTGGTGGAAATTCCGGAAAATATCAAAAAAAATCTGGAGATCAAGCCTGTTCATTGGATAGATGAGGTGCTGGAGGTTGCTTTGCAGTATATGCCTACCCCTGTTGAGAAAATGGATGTTGATGGGCAAGGGAAAAATGAAGCGGATAGCGTTAAAAGAATAAAGCAGGGCTTGACGGCACATTAATTAGTTTGCAGTTTGTTGGAAAAGTCCGCAAAACCGCAAAAATCATGGCCTCCGGGGTGGTTAATGCTTGACACTGTGTAAGCGCAGTTGTTATAAATACCAGCGTTTTTTGTGTCTCTGAAGACGGGGCGTTAAGAATTGCCATGATGGTTTTCTAGAATATAACTTTAAAAAATGATTTCCTAAGGGGGAATAATGAATAAATCAGAACTTATTGATGCAATAGCAGAATCTGCTGAATTAACCAAAGCGGATGCAGGGCGCGCTTTGGATGGCTTTATTGGGGCAGTTACAAAAGCATTAAGCAGCGGCGATTCAGTTGCTTTGGTTGGCTTTGGAACTTACGCAGTCAAGGAGAGAGCGGAGCGCAAAGGCCGTAATCCACAGACTGGGGCTGAGATTACTATCAAAGCAGCAAAAATTCCTTCATTTAAAGCTGGCAAATCTTTAAAAGATGCTGTAAACTAGCATTTCTTTAGTCGGGTGCTTAGCTCAGCTGGGAGAGCATCGCCCTTACAAGGCGAGGGTCGGGGGTTCGAACCCCTCAGCACCCACCAGACTTTGGAGTGGTAGTTCAGTTGGTTAGAATACCGGCCTGTCACGCCGGTGGTCGCGGGTTCGAGCCCCGTCCACTCCGCCAAACATAAAAAAGCCCCGGATCCATTGGTTCGGGGCTTTTTTTTTGATTAAACTTTTTTAATTAAACCCACGTTGTTTCTTTAGGGCAGGGCATTATGCTGACAAAAATTAGAGAAAAAGCACAAGGTGCTTTTGCATGGGGTATTTTGATAGTCATTTGTGTGCCTTTTGCTTTATGGGGTATTCAGAACTATTTGGATACCGGAAAAGAAGCGCCGGTCGCTTCGGTAGGCGATCGGGATTTTTTTCAGCGCGATGTAAATCAGGCTTATGAACAATATAGCCAGAACCTGCAAGGAATGATGATTGATGAGCAAAGCATAAAAGCGCAAGCGCTGGAGAAGCTGATCAAGGATGAGGTTTTATTACAGTATGTACGCGCTAAAGGCTTGAATGCTACTGATGACAGTGTGCGCGAATTTATACAGTCTTTGCCCTATTTTCAGGTAGACGGCAAGTTTGATGAGCAGCGCTATAAAACTATGCTCAATTTACAAAAAATGTCTTCAGGTGAATTTGTCAGCAGAATCAAGAATGCACTGATTATGGAGCAGTTTCAGCGTACGATTATAGAGAGCAGTTTTGCAACCGAATATGATGTTGAAAGCTTTTTTAAAATCCAGAATCAGCAGCGTGATGTCGAGTATGTCACTGTTGCGGTGCAGAAATTAGCTGAGCAGCCCAAGGAAGAGGAGATAACGGCCTATTATCAGCAGTATCAGGATTTATTTCAGACACCTGAACAGGCTTCTGTCGAGTACATAGAATTGTCGCTTGAAGCCATGGGCAAGACCATAGCGGTCGACGATGAAAAGCTGAAAGCATTTTATGAAGAGCAAAAAGACCAATACACCACGGCAGAACGGAGAAAAATCAGCCATATCTTGTTTGCAATTAATGACAAGGTTGATGAAAAAACGGCTCTGGAAAAAGCATTAAAAGCGCAACAAGAATTGGCTGGCAAAAACTTCGAGACGGTTGCTGCGGAAATGTCCGATGATAAGTTGACCGCCAAGACCGGTGGGGATTTAGGCCTGTTTAATGTCGGTGTCATGGAGAAGGCGTTTGAAGATGCGGCCAGCGCTTTAAACTTGGGCGAGGTTTCAACGCCGGTCAAATCGGCTTTTGGTTATCATTTGATTAAAGTGACTGAGTTGGTGCCTGGAGAAGTCAAATCATTCGACTCCGTTAAAAACGAACTGACCACGGCTTATCAGAAAGCGCAGGCAGAAAATGCGTTTTATGAAGCGGGTGAAACGCTGACCGAAATGAGCTATGAAAATCCCGATAACCTGAAAACGGTAGCCGATGCTTTAGGTGTCGACATTAAGAAAACCGACTTGTTCACCAAAGATAAAGGCGAAGGCATTGCCGCCGAGCAAAAAATTCGTAGTGCCGCCTTTGCTGAAGAAGTTTTGAAAGGTAACAATAGTACGCCGATAGAACTGGGCACCGATCGTTTGGTGGTTTTACGCTTGCTGGAACACAAAGCGGCGGCGGCGCGGGATATAAAAGAGGTTAAGCAAGACATCATCAATATATTGCTGACTGATAAAGCCAGGCAGCAGGCTGTTGAAAAAGCGCAGCACATTAAGGCTAGGTTGCAGGCGGGCGAGTCAATACAAACGGTTGCAGCAGAAAATAAGTTACCAGTAAAGGCCGTTAGCGGACTGACGCGCAGCAAAGATGATGTGCCACTGCCGTTGAGCGAGGCGATTTTTAAGGCGGCCAAACCGGTTGGCGGCAAGCCAACGGTTTTTATTGCCGGATTGCCTGAAGGCGAGCAAGCGGTTGCGAGTCTGTCGAAAGTGACGGAAGGGGTCATGACTGAGGAGGATAAGAAACAGTTGGCGTTGGCAACCAGGAACATTGCCAAAGCGTTTGGCCAGACTGAATTTAATGCCTTGCTAAATAGTTTGCAGGCAGAGGCTGATATATCGGTGAGGGTGCCTAAATAACGGTCAGGCCTGAAATAAAAAAGGGAGCTTTAAGCTCCCTTTTTTTGTGCCGTATTTCTGCGTTATGAGGCAGCCAATCCTGCGATATTGTAGCCGCAATCGACAAAAGTGATTTCGCCGGTAATGCCCGAAGCCAGGTCGGAGCACATAAAAGCCGCCGCATTGCCGACTTCTTCAATGGTGACGTTTTTCTTTAGCGGTGCGGTGTCGGCGGCTTTGCCGAGCATTGATTTAAAATCATTGATGCCGGATGCGGCCAGTGTCCTGATGGGGCCTGCCGAAATCGCATTTACGCGCGTGCCTTCCGCGCCCAGTGCCACCGCCATGTAGCGGACATTGGCTTCCAAGCTGGCCTTGGCGACACCCATGACATTGTAGTTAGGGATTGCGCGGTCGGCACCTAAATAAGTCAGGGTTAACAAAGATCCGTTACGGCCCTGCATCATCGCACGCCCGGCCTTTGCCAGGGCGGTGAAGCTGTAGGAGCTGATGTCATGGGCAATCTGAAAGTTTTCGCGGGTGGTGACATCGACATAATCGCCATTCAGCGCATCGCGGGGGGCGTAAGCGACGGAATGCACGATACAATCCAGGCCGTCCCAGTGTTCGCCCAGCTTGTTGAATACCGTGTCGATATGCTCATCAATACTGACATCGCATTCAATGGTAATATTGGAATTGCATTTTTCAGCCATTTCCTCGACGCGGCTTTGCAGCTTTTCATTTTGAAAGGTAAAGGCCAGTTCAGCGCCTTCGCGGTGCATGGCTTGGGCAATGCCCCATGCAATTGAACGGTTGCTGGCTAAACCTACAATCAAGACTCGTTTGCCTTGCATAAAACCCATTATCATCTCCCCATGTTTTTGTTGTTACAATAGAGTTTCAAGTATCTATGAGCCTTTTATTGATGTCCAGTCTTTTGTCACGGCAATTGCTCCCGCTCCTGCATCTATATTCACGGTGTTGCATGAAAATGCTGCGCTGCAACGTACGCTTGCCCGTGCTGATGTTGCTTGCCGCGTTTTTGAGCGCGTGCGAGGTGTCCGGGCTTAATAATCCTTATGGCGACGAGGACGAAAAGCTATCGGTTTTATACCAATCCTTTTCGGAACGGCCCAAGCATTTGGATCCGGCAGTGGCCTACAGCTCGAACGAATATACTTTTATCTCGCAGGTTTACGAGCCGCCGTTTCAGTACCATTATCTGAAACGGCCATATCAATTGGAACCGTTAACGGCAACCCGGATGCCTGATATTGTCTATCTGGATCAGGACGGCGAGAAGCTGGGAGCCGATGCAAATGATAGCGCTATTGCCTTTACCGATTATTTGATAGAGATTAGGCCGAATATCCAATACCAGCCGCATCCGGCATTGGCAAAAAATGCGCAGGGCGATTATCAATATCATCGTTTAACCGCAGGACAAATCGGGTCGTCGGCAACATTGGCCGATTTTAATGCGACCGGATCGCGTGAGCTGGTGGCTGAGGATTATGTTTATCAGATCAAACGTCTGGCGCATCCGAAAATCCAGTCGCCGATTGCTGAAATGATGAAAAATTATATTGTCGGCTTTGACGAGTTTGCAAAACAGCTCGGCGACAAGCCGAAAGTTGAGATTAAAGATCGCCCGCTGGCAGGTGCGGAAGTGGTCAGCCGTTACCAATATCGCATCAGGATCAAGGGTAAATATCCGCAATTTATTTTCTGGCTGGCGATGCCGTTTTTTTCGCCGATGCCCTGGGAAGCCGACGCCTTTTATGAGCAGCCGGGCCTGGCGGACAAAAATATAACGCTTGATTGGTTTCCCATCGGCACAGGGCCTTATTGGCTGGCTGAGAATAATCCGAACCGGCGCATGACCCTGGTTAAAAATCCGTTGTTTCATGGTGAGGCCTATCCGACTGAAGGCGAGCCTGAAGACAAGCAAAATGGCTTGCTCGATGACGCAGGCAAGGCATTGCCTTTCATTGATAAAATGGTTTTCATGCTGGAAAAGGAAACGATTCCTTACTGGAGCAAATTTTTACAAGGTTATTACGATGCATCGGGCATCGCCTCGGACAGTTTCGACCAGGCCATACAGTTTACCGGCAGTGGCGGTGTGGCCTTGACTGATGCCATGCGGGAAAAAGGCATACAGCTGCAAACGTCGGTGGCAATCTCCAGTTTTTATATGGGTTTTAACATGCTGGATGCAACTGTAGGCGGCAGTTCCGAGCAAGCCAGGAAATTGCGCCAAGCCATTGCCATTGCCGTTGATTATGAAGAATATATCTCAATTTTCAGGAATGGCCGGGGCATTGCCGCACAGGGCGTGTTGCCGCCCGGCATTTATGGCTTTACCGGGGATAAGGAAGGCATCAACCCTTATGTTTACGATGGGCTTGGCGACACCCTGCAGCGTAAAAAAATAGACGCCGCCAAACAATTGATGAGCGAAGCGGGCTATGCCAACGGCAGAGATCCAAAAACCGGATCCGCCTTAATCCTGTATTTCGACACCACTGCCGTTGGCGTTGATGACCGCCCGACCATGAACTGGTACCGCAAGCAATTCGACAAGCTGGGCATTAACCTGGTCATCAGGGCGACCGATTACAACCGCTTCCAGCAAAAAATGCGGGGCGGCAATGCGCAGATTTTCGTTTGGGGCTGGAATGCCGATTATCCTGACCCCGAAAACTTCTTTTTCCTGCTTTACGGGAAGAACTCGAAAGTGCAGCACGGCGGCGAGAATGCGGCCAATTATCAGAATGCCGAATTCGACCGCTTGTTTGAACAAATGCGCAATATGGAGAATAGCGAGCAGCGCTACCGGATTATTCAACAGATGCAGGCGCTGGTGCGCCATGATGCGCCTTGGGTTTTCGGTTTTCATCCGAAGAACTTTTCGTTATTTCATGGCTGGTATAAAAACCTAAAGCCTAATTTAATGGCCAATAACACACTTAAATACCAGCGCATCGATACCGCCGCCAGAGCCGAAAAAAGGCAAGTCTGGAATAAGCCGGTGTTTTGGCCGTTAATTCTAGGCGGCGTGTTTTTTGTGCTGATGTTGATTCCGGCGATTAACGCCTATCGACGCCGCGTTAGGGAAACCATCCAATGATCCACTATATTATCCGTCGGTTTTTATATGCCTTCCCCTTGTTGATGGGGGTGAACATTTTGACTTTCGTGCTGTTTTTCATCATCAACAGCCCTGACGATATGGCGCGTATGCAACTGGGACAAAAGCACGTCACCGAACAAGCGGTGGAAAACTGGAAACAGCAGCGCGGTTATGATTTGCCCTTGTTATGGAATGCCGATGCGCCGCAGCAGGAAAAAATAACCCAAACCATTTTTTACCAGAAATCGGTGGGCTTGTTTTTGTTCCGTTTTGGCGTTTCCGATAGCGGCCGGAATATCGGTGCCGATATTCAAGAGCGCATGTGGCCAAGTCTTGCGGTGGCAGTGCCGACCTTAATCGTCGGTTTGCTGGTGAATATCTGCTTTGCCCTGATGATGGTGTTGTTCCGCAACAGTTACCTTGAGCATACGGGCATCGTGTTATGTGTGATTTTAATGTCGGTTTCCTCGCTGTTTTATATCATCGGCGGCCAGTTTTTTATCGCCAAATTATTAAGGCTGGTGCCCATTTCCGGTTATGACGACGGCATCTCGGCGATCAAATTCCTGATCTTGCCGGTGCTGATCGGCGTATTTTCAGGCATAGGCTCAGGCGTGCGCTGGTACCGAACCTTGTTTCTCGAAGAAGTCGAAAAAGATTATGTGCGCACTGCGCGGGCAAAAGGCCTGAGCGAAACCCAAACCTTGTTCCGTCATGTGTTGCGTAATGCCATGATTCCGATATTGACCGGCGTGGTCGTGGTGTTGCCGCTGTTATTTATGGGCAGCCTGATTATGGAATCTTTTTTCAGTATCCCCGGTTTGGGCAGTTACACCATCGACGCGATTAACAGCCAGGATTTTGCCATTGTGCGCGCCATGGTTTTCCTGGGTTCGGTGCTTTATGTGATCGGCCTGCTGTTAACGGATATTTCCTACACCCTCGTCGATCCCAGAGTAAGGTTATCCTGATGGTTATTTTATGGACTGACGCGCTGATTTTTATCCTGATGGCGATTATCGTGGGCTTGGCGTTTTATATGCGCAGCCAGGAACACATTAAACGCCCGTTGAAACAAATAGGCCGTAGCCGGATTGGCATGGTGTCGCTGGTGGTGCTGGTGTTTTTTGTGCTGATTGGTTTGCTGGATTCGGTGCATTTCAAAGCCGGAGGCAATAAGACGAATGAAATCGTAAGTTTGCTTGATTACTGGGCGACGCCGCTGCGCGAGCGCGGCGAAAAAACCTATTCCGCGCCTTTTGCGGTCACGCTTTACAGCAAGGAGATGATGACACTGGCCGATGGCAGTACGCACTGGGATTATCCGCGCCTGGAATTTGGCGGCAGTCATCTGGATGACCCTGAAAACCAGCGTCTTGACGATATTTTACAAAAAGGGCTGTACGGTTTTGCCCAAGGTGCCGGGTTGGTGGCTTTTTTTATGTTCCTGTCATGGGGAATGCTGGCAGAGCAGCACAAGCGCCTGATCCGAAGTCCGGCCGCAACAGCGGTCTGGGCGGTGGCGTTCGTCATCGTCTCGGTCAGTTACGCACTGGTCTACTTATCCGGCTATTATCACGTCCTCGGCACCGATAAAGTCGGCGAAGATGTCTTTTATCAAGCGGTGAAAAGCATCCGCACCGGCTTGGTCATCGGCACTTTGACAACGCTGATTATGTTGCCGATGGCGGTTGTCTTCGGCATCCTGGCCGGTTTTTTTCGCGGCTGGGTGGACGATGTTATCCAATATGTCTACACCACGCTCAACTCCATTCCCGGCGTGTTGCTGATAGCCGCCTCCATCCTGATGGTGCAGGTGTACATGGCCAACCATGAAGAAAATTTCACCAGCGTGGTTGTCCGCGCCGATATGCGGCTGTTGTTTTTGTGTCTGATTCTGGGGGTAACCAGCTGGACAGGCTTATGCCGCTTGCTTAGGGCGGAAACCCTCAAGCTCAGGGAAATGGAATATGTCCAGGCCGCACGGGCACTGGGTGTCAAGCAAGGCACGATTTTATTGCGTCATATCCTGCCCAATGTCATGCATATCGTGTTGATTTCCGTAGTGCTGGATTTCAGCTCGCTGGTGCTGGCCGAAGCAGTGTTGTCCTACATCAATATCGGTGTCGACCCGACCACCTACAGCTGGGGCAATATGATTAACGGTGCCCGGCTGGAAATGGCGCGTGAGCCGATAGTCTGGTGGTCGCTGACGGCCGCCTTTGTGTTCATGTTCGCGTTAGTGCTAGCGGCCAATTTGTTTGCCGACGTAGTGCAGGCGGCGTTTGACCCAAGGCGGGCAGGCAATGACTAATCCTCTGTTGGCGGTTGAGCGCCTTAGCGTCACTTTTAATCACCGGCACACAGTTGTTGATGAGGTTAGTTTTGTGATTTATCCGGGCGAAACCTTTGCCCTGGTCGGTGAATCGGGTTCGGGAAAATCCATCACGGCATTGTCAGTGTTGAGGTTGTTGCCCAACAATGCCCGCCTCAGCGCCGACAACATCAGCTTGAATGGCGATAATTTATTAAGCCGGTCTGAATCTGATTTGTGCCGGATTCGCGGCAGCCGCATCGGCTTGGTTTTTCAAGACCCGATGTCATCGCTGAATCCGGTGATGACCATAGGCAGCCAGATTGAAGAGGTCATCAATGTTCATTTTCAGCTGCCTAAACAAGCCGTCAAACAACGTGTGCTGGAATTGTTGCGGCAGGTTGAAATACCCGAGCCGCAGCTGCGCATGAAAGACTATCCGCATCAGCTGTCCGGCGGGCAGCGGCAGCGGGTGATGATTGCGATCGCCTTGGCGGGCAGGCCGGATTTGTTGATTGCCGATGAGCCGACCACGTCGCTGGATGTCACCATACAGGCGCAAATACTGGCATTGCTGAAAACTATCCAGCAGCAGACCGGCATGGCCTTGTGGCTGATCAGCCATGATTTGGCGCTGGTGTCGACAATGGCCGACCGCGTTGCAGTGATGCAGCAGGGCAAAATTGTTGAGACTGGAAAGACGGCGGATTTTTTTAGCAATCCCCAACATCCTTATACGCGCAAGTTATTGCAGGCTCTGCCGTCAATGGACAGTTGTTTGGCACACGCTGTAGAAGAAAAACCGCCGTTGCTTTGTGTCCGCGATTTTTCGTGTCATTATCCGATACGCAAAGGCATTTTCAAACGCATTGTCGGTTATGTCCGGGCGGTCGATGGCGTGAGTTTTGACATCCAGCAGGGGAAAACGCTGGCTCTGGTGGGCGAATCCGGTTGCGGCAAAACGACGCTGGGCAAGAGCCTGTTGAATTTGATACCTGCCAGCGGCGGGCAGGTCAAAATCAATGGTGTTGATTTAAGCCAGTTGAGCGGTGAGCCATTAAGGCAGCAACGCGCCAATATACAGATTGTTTTTCAGGATCCTTTTTCGTCAATGAATCCGAGGATGCTGGTGGGCGATATTATTGCCGAAGGCCTCAGTGCCTTGCATCCCGGCATTGGTTTGGATGAGCGTAAGGCCCGGGTTCGGCAACTGTTGCAGCAGGTTGATTTGCCCGAAGATTCGGCGCAACGTTACCCGCATGAATTTTCCGGCGGTCAGCGGCAACGTATTTGTATCGCCCGTGCTTTGGCGGTTGAACCTAAACTGATAGTCTGCGACGAACCGACCAGCGCGCTGGATGTGTCGGTGCAGGCGCAAATTATCCAATTACTGAAAACCTTGCAGCAGGAAAAGGGCGTCAGCTATTTGTTTATCACCCACGACCTTGCCGTGGTGGCGGAAATAGCCGACGATGTTGCGGTGATGTATCAAGGTAAAATTATAGAGCAGGGCCGTGTTGAACAAGTGTTGACCCGCCCTGAACAGGCTTACACAAAAAAACTGCTGGCGGCGGTGCCGGTGTTGAAAAGCGATAATTGATGCAGGCCGATAAAACACATACCGTTACTTTTTGAACAGGAGAATATCATGCAATTTATTCCCGCATTATTACCGCGTCTGATTCAGGCGATTAATGACGTCATCGAAGCCAATGCCGACGAAGTGACGGCGCTGGATCAGGCGATTGGCGACGGCGACCATGTGACTAATTTGCAGCGCGGCCTCAAGGCATTGACGGCTCAAAGCGATGAATTGGCCGGGCTTGATTGGGTGGCCGCATGGCAGAAAATCGGCATGACCTTAATGACCGCAGTGGGCGGCGCATCAGGATCGTTATATGGCACCTTGTTTGTGGCAATGAGCAAGGCGGCGCGGGATAAGGCATTGAACCTGCCCGCTGTTGCCGAGATATTCAGCAGCGGCGTGGAAGCAGTAAAGCTGCGCGGCAAGGCCGATGCAGGCGAGAAAACCATGCTCGATGTGCTGATTCCGGTAGCGGCCTATTTGCGGCAGGCGGCAACGGATGCCGTGGCATTGCCTGAGGTTCTGGACAATGTCGCCCGAACCGCGATAGCGGGTATGGAGTCGACGAAGGACATGGTTGCCACCAAAGGCCGCGCGTCTTTTTTGGAAGAGCGCAGCCGGGGGCATATTGACGCAGGCGCTAAAACCAGCCAGTTAATGATTTGCGCGCTGGTTGAGGTCTTGGTGGCGCAATTAACAGCCCCAACGTAAAGCCGCAGTGTGAACGGGCGCGTCCCACAGGCGCAGCAGTTCATCATCAAACAGGCTCAGCGTGATTGAGCAACCGGCCATATCCAGCGACGTGGTGTAATTGCCGACCAGTGAGCGGCAGATAGTAATGCCGCGCTGTTCCCAAAATTGGGCTGCCAGCCCGTAAATCAGATGCAGCTCCAGCAAAGGTGTCGCGCCAAAACCGTTGACATGCAATAGCGCCGATTGGCCGGGTTGCGGTTTTAAATCCTCATCGATGGCATTGGCCAGGTAATCGACAATCTCGCTGGCGCTGCCCATGGCAATGCGCTCACGCCCGCGTTCGCCATGAATGCCCACGCCCATTTCAATTTCATTGTCGCCGATGTCGAAGGTAGGCTTGCCCAAGGCGGGCACAGTGCAACTGCTCAAGGCCACGCCCATGGAAGCCGTGGCTCGGTTGACCCGCTCGCCCAAGGCTTTGCAGCCCGCCAAATCTGTGCCATTTTCTGCCGCCGCGCCGACGATTTTTTCAACAATGAGTGTCCCGGCAACGCCGCGCCGTCCGGTGCTGTGGCTTTTGGGAAAGGAAACGTCATCGCTAACCAGTAGGCTTTCATTCGGACAATCGAGCATTTCGGCGGCGATTTCAAAATTCATCACATCGCCCGCATAGTTTTTGACGATGAATAAAACCCCGCCGCCATTTTCCACCGCCTGTGCCGCCGCCAGCATTTGGTCGGGGGTAGGGGACGTGAATACTTGCCCGGGGCAGGCGGCATCTAACATACCCGAACCGACAAAGCCGCTATGCAAGGGTTCGTGTCCTGAGCCGCCGCCGGAAATCAGCGCCACTTTGCCGGGTGCTGTGGGTTTTATGCGCCTGATGAAGTGCGGCTGGGTGTTGAATTGAATAATGTCGGCATGGGCTTTGGCAAATCCGCCGAGGCTTTCGTCAAGTAAGGTATCGGTATTATTGATGAATTTTTTCATGGCGGCGGCTCCGGGGTGTGGTGGACAGCAATGTTTAGTCGAGCTTGTTTAAAGCTTCGGTTATCGCGCTAATATCCGGCATGACCCAGGTGGGCCGATAGTCGGTCGTTTCAAAGTCTTTTTCGCTGGATACGCCGGTTAGCACCATCAGGCTGCGTATGCCGGTGCGAACGGCGCCTAAAATGTCGGTTTCAAGCCTGTCGCCGATGGCTACCGTGTGTGCAGGGTCAATATTTAGTAATGCGAGAGCCTGCTGGTAAATGATCGGCTCAGGTTTGCCGATAATAGTCGGTTCAACGCCGGTAGCCGCTTGCAATGCAGCTAGGATGGCGCCATTGCCGTGAGTGATGCCGCGTTCGGTTGGCAGTGTGGTGTCAGCATTGGTGCCAATGAATTTAGCGCCGGCGCGAATGTTTAGCGTAGCGGTGGCCAGTTTATCCCAGGACAAAGTCCTGTCCATGCCGCAGACGACAACATCAGCGCCCTTGTTGGGGTTGTCTTGGTCATCATTCAGTTCGTAGAGTTCGGTCAAGGTAAATCCGCGCTCAATTAAGGGTTCTCTGGCGCCATCCTCACCGATTACGAAGACCCGCGTTTCCATTGGCCGGTAATGTTCGCCCAGATACAGGGCCGTCGCCATGCTGGAAGTCAAAATTTCATCGCGGCTCACCTGTACGCCCATCTGTGCCAATTTGACGACATATTGCTCTTGCGTCAGTCTGGCGTTGTTGGTTGCCAGAATAAAAGGCAGTTGTCGATTGCGTAAAGTTTGAAAAAAATCAATCAAGCCCGGCATCGGTTGGTCGCCGTGCCATAAGACGCCATCCATGTCGATGATGAGTGCATTTATATTGGTAAAAGGTTCCATTAGCTTGTTTCTCTCTATATTTGGGGCTGCCATTATAATTTACATCGAGTGTAAGGCGAACATTCTATTGCCTTTTCTAAGTGACTGGGTTACTTGCACGCATATTATGGCAAATTAAGTTGAACCTAATATTTGATAGGCAGAGGGTTTCAGGTGATTGTGTGTTTTTTGTTTTTAGGGAAAAAAACTGGCCAATCAGTTGCTATTCATGTGCTGGCGCAGAACATTGGGCATTGACATCAGTCCCCTTTCTACTTTAAAGTTGCGTTCGCATAAAGAGTAAGTAACCAAAATTATAATTATTACTATTAACCCATCGGAGCACGCATCATGGCAAAACCATTAATACAAATGGCATTAGATTCATTGGATTTCGACCAAACAGTCGCACTGGCTACTTTAGTAGCACCGCATGTCGACATTTTTGAAATCGGAACTCCATGCATTAAACACAATGGCGTTAACCTGGTTAAAGAGCTAAGAGCAAGATTTCCAGATAAATTACTGTTAGTCGACCTTAAAACAATGGACGCAGGTGAGTACGAAGCCACTCCTTTTTACGCAGCAGGCGCTGATATTTGTACGGTTCTGGGTGTATCCGGCCTGGCAACTTGTATCGGTGTTATCAAAGCAGCTAACGCACACGGTGCAGAAGCTCAAATCGATTTGATCAACGTTGAAAACAAAGTAGCTTGCGCTAGAGCAACTGCTGAAGCGGGCGCTCACATCATGGGTATCCACACAGGTCTTGACGCTCAAGCAGCAGGTCATACACCGTTTGCTGACTTGACTGACATTGCATCATTAGGCTTGCCAGTCAGAATTTCAGTCGCGGGCGGCATTAACGCATCAACCGTACAAGACGTAGTCAGAGCCGGTGCAAACATTATCGTCGTTGGCGCTGCCATTTACGGTGCAGCTTCACCTGCTGATGCAGCACGTGAAATTCGCGAATTGGTTGACGCGGTATAATCATGCATCAGCAACTTATCATAGAAAAGATTTCAGGTGTTCTTGAAGCTACAGATGATTCGTACGATGTAAAGTTGACCCAACTGCTTGATAACGCTAAACGTATATTTATCGCTGGCGCCGGGCGTTCCAAGTTGGTTGGTAATTTTTTTGCAATGCGGCTGGTTCACGGTGGCTACGATGTCAGCGTCGTAGGTGAAATTGTGACGCCGAGTATTAAAAACGGTGACTTATTGATCATTATTTCCGGTTCCGGAGAAACTGAGCAATTAATAGCATTCACTAAAAGTGCAAAAAAAATAGGTGCTAACATCGTTTTGATTTCTGCAAAAAGTAGCTCAACTATTGGCGACTTAGCGGACGCGGTATTTCAAATCGGTAGCGCCGAACAATATGGTAAGGTTTTAGGTATGCCTATGGGAACCGTGTTTGAGCTATCTACCTTGTTATTTTTGGAAGCAACCATTTCCCATATTATTCATGAGAAAGGTATTCCTGAAGAAATAATGCGAGAAAGACACGCTAATTTAGAATAGCGGCACCGGAACGAGTGGCTATGCCCACTCGTTCTAATCCTTCCAGGACAAAACGCCGAAAGAACATTTCGTGACGAGTCGATCAGGCTGAAAAGTCACCCTTTAGTAATCTATATAATAATTAAGGAGAACAATATGACTTCGCGTCGAGAATTAGCGAACGCCATACGCGCTTTGAGCATGGATGCCGTGCAGAAAGCAAACTCTGGGCATCCAGGCGCACCTATGGGCATGGCGGACATTGCTGAGGTGCTGTGGAATGATCATCTGAACCACAACCCGTCAAATCCGAAATGGTCGGATCGTGACCGCTTTGTTCTTTCTAACGGCCACGGCTCAATGCTGATTTATTCATTATTGCATTTGAGCGGTTATGATTTGCCTATGAGCGAATTAGCCTCATTCCGTCAATTACATTCAAAATGTGCAGGCCATCCTGAATACGGTTATGCGCCTGGCATCGAAACAACCACTGGCCCATTAGGTCAGGGCATTGCCAACGGCGTTGGTTTTGCAATGGCTGAAAAATTGCTTGCAGAGCAATTTAACCGCCCAAACCATAAAATTGTTGACCATCATACTTATGTATTTATGGGTGACGGCTGCTTAATGGAAGGCATTTCCCACGAAGCCTGTGCCTTAGCCGGTACTTGGGGCTTGGGTAAGTTGATTGCTTTTTGGGATGATAACGGCATTTCTATCGATGGCCATATTGAAGGCTGGTACACCGATGACACGGTAAAACGTTTTGAAGCTTACGGCTGGCACGTTTTATCGGTAGATGGGCACAATCCTGATGAAATTAACAAAGCCATTAGCCTGGCTAAAGACATGACTAATGCGCCGACTTTAATTTGCTGCAAAACCACGATTGGTTTTGGATCGCCAAATAAAGCAGGTACACATGAATGTCATGGCGCTGCTTTGGGTCAACCTGAAATTAACCTGACTAAAGCCGCTTTAGGCTGGGATCACGAAGCCTTTATTATCCCAGAAAATGTTTACGCAGGTTGGGACGCTAAAGCAAAAGGCGCAAAGACTGAGGCAGCATGGGATGCTAAATTTGCCGCTTATGCAGCAGAATATCCAGAATTGGCCGCAGAATTCAAGCGCCGTATGGCGGGTGAATTGCCGGCTAACTGGGCGGCTGCAGCTGACGCATTAATCGCTGAGACTAATGCAAAAGCAGAAAATCTGGCGACACGTCAATCTTCACAAAAAGTGATTGGTGGATTAGCGCCTACATTACCTGAGTTTTTGGGGGGGTCTGCTGATTTGACCGGTTCTAACTTGACCAGCTGCAGCAGCTTTAAGCATGTCAGCGGTAAAGAACCCGGAAATTACATTTCCTACGGTGTGCGTGAATTTGGTATGTACACTATCATGAATGGTATGGCGTTACATGGCGGCTTATTGCCTTTCGGCGGAACATTCCACATGTTCTCTGATTATGCGAAAAGTGCTTTGCGTATGTCGGCATTGATGAAAATTCGCACCATTGCTGTGTTGACGCATGACTCTATCGGTCAAGGCGAAGACGGGCCGACGCATCAGCCGATTGAGAACACTTCGGCAATGCGCTACATCCCGAACATGGATGTTTGGCGTCCTGCTGATACTACAGAAACAGCTGTTTCTTGGGTGATGGCGGTTGAACGTACAACTGGCCCTACCAGCTTGGTGTTAAGCCGTCAAGGCTTGCCGTTCATTGCGCGCACTGATGCTCAAATTGCAGCTATCCGTAAAGGCGCTTACGTTATTTCTGAATCAGCGGGCAATGCTCAAGTTATTCTCATTGCAACCGGTTCGGAAGTTGATTTGGCGCTAAAGTCACAAGCGGCTTTAGCGGAAAAAGGCATTCAAGCACGCGTTGTTTCAATGCCATCAACTAATGTATTCGACCGTCAAGATCAAGCTTATAAAGACAGCGTATTAACACCTGGTATCAAACGTGTTGCGATTGAAGCCGGTATTACCGACTTTTGGCGTAAGTATGTTGGCTTGGAAGGCGCGGTTGTCGGTATTGATACTTTTGGCGAATCTGCACCTGGCGGCGTATTGATGACGCACTTCGGCTTTACTGTTGAAAACGTTGTCAAAAACGTAGAAGCGGTACTTTAATTTTAAAGGTCATATTTGCGTTAGCGGCATGATTAAAACTATTGGCTGAGTATGCTCCGTTGATAAATCATGGCTGCTAACGCCGGTATGGCTACTCTAAAAAACGCATAGAGGGGGATTCACACGTGAAAATAAATAATTTGACGAATGGTTTAGTTGCTGCGCTGTTAATGGCAAGTCCCATAGCAGGGGCGGAGACAGAGTATCCGGCAGCGGATTTCAAGCCAAAAGTAATTTATCAAGATGCTGAATACAGTAGCCAAAATAAGCCTGCGCCAGCAACATCGGCCAAGCAAGAAACATCTGTTGAAGTAGATTCAAATTACCCTGCGGCGAATTTTGAGCCAAAGGTTTTATACAAAGACGCAGAGTATAAACCTAGCAAATCTACAGAAACTGCATCGACGTCCCAGCGCACAAGTGGTGCATCTGCAAACAATGAAGTCGCAGCAAGTGGAGCAGAAAAAGCGCCGGAAGAATCAATGCTGACCTACTTATTAGGCTTGGCTGTTTTTGCTGTTGCAGGTTTCATTTTCTTAGGTAAGCGTGGTGCGCCAAAAGCCAAAGTTAGCGATGCCCCGGTATATTCCGGTCATGTTAGCGGGCTTTCCGGTGTCGCACGCTACATGAGAAAACATAATATGGCTGCGGTAACCGGTGTCGCCAGATACTTGGAAAGCCAGGTTGTACCTGAAAAAAAATCGGCTGCGGCTGTTAGCAGCGTTGAAAAGTACCTTGAAAAACAGGCTGTATCGGAACAAGAAAAAGCAGCGCAAGCACGGACTGGAGTTGAAAAGTACATGCGTAACCGGGGGTGATAAGTGGCTCAAAATCACTTGATCAATTTAATATCCGGCCTGTTTGGATTCAAGGAAGAAGTTAAGGTTCAGGCCGTTCCTCGTGTGTATGCCACTGATTCTGCCGGTCTTACTGGCGTTGCCAGGTATTTGAAAGGGCAGGAAGTTCCGCCGGTGTTGAGCGGTGTTGCGAAGTACTTGAAAAATTTGGAAGAGTTGTCGGCAGCAGCAAATGAAGCTGCTGAGGCCTTTTTGGACGATTCAGCGCAAGAATTGGCTGCGGATCAGCCCATTGATCAACTGGAAGAGTCAATTGAACAAGCATCAGTTGAAGCTAATATTGAGCATAACCCTGAAGATCAGCAAGAACCCGTATTGCGGACTAGCCGTGTAGCTAAATACCTGGAAAAACTGGATCATATTCCGGTAAGTAGTGTTGCCAAATATATGGCAAGACAGGCGATTTCTGCGAAAAATGCACCGAAAATAAGCGGTGTTGCCAAATATATGGCAAAGCATGCTGATGTTGTAAGGCCGAAAGCACCTGCCGTTAGCGGTGTTAGCAAGTACGTGGAAAAACAAGCGCAGTCACCTGTTGTAAGCGGTGTTTCCAAGTATTTAATTAAGCAGACAATATCAACTAGAAATACAGCAGCGGTAACCGGTGTTGCCAAATATCTTGAGGATGAATCTATTGCCGAGAGAAAAGCAGCCGCAGCCGCTATTGTTGCCAAGTATTTAGAACAGCAGCAGCTGTTTGTGAAAGAACAAGAACAAGAAAAAGAAAAGGCAGCGCAATTGGCAATAGCCCGCGAAATAGAAAAGGCAGAGCAAAGAGCTATTGCAGCATCGGCGGCAACTGGAGTGGCTAGATATTTGGAAGAACAGGCTATTTTGGCGAAAGAAAAACCACCCGTCAGTGGCGTTACCAAGTATGTGGCAAGACAAATTGTATCCAGAAAAGATGCGCCGGTTCTAAGCGGCGTTGAGAAATACATAGCAAAGCAATCTACACAGGTAAAAGAAAAGCCGATTGTTAGTGGCGTGGCAAAATACGTCGAAAGAGAAGCGGCGACTGCGAAAAAAACACCAAAAGCTAAAGTTAGCGGAGTTAGCAAATACATGGAAAAACAGGCAGTATTGCCAGCGGTAAGTGGTGTTTCTAAGTATGTGAGGAAGCAAATTGTTTCTGCAAAAGTAAATGCGGAAAAAGCGTGATTCTGTGATTAAAACGTGTTAGATGCCTTTTCTAATTAAAATACTGGTTAAGGCACGCTGAACGGTAGCTGTTGATATGCAATCTAAAGGTTATCATTCACTAAGTCTGTCTGAGATAAAGGCTTAGTGCTATCGTTAACCCGTCTTCAAAGCAGCTTTGAAGTTCTGAAAAAATAAGCTATTAAAAGCGCCAGCTTTTGTCTCATTGGTAGGAACTGTATTGTGCTCTTGATGGATTATCAAGATTGCTCGCGGTGTATCTACCTTTTCAATTATATTGGATGTTACGCGCTATATCTGGAAGTATTTAGACATAGCGTGTACGTCTGGATGTTTTTAAATTTTTAAAATATACAAGGAGCCTCTAATGGCTAAGACTTTGCTTGAACAATTAAGAGAAATGACTGTAGTTGTAGCTGATACGGGTGATATTCAAGCTATTGAAACCTTTAAGCCGCGTGATGCAACGACTAACCCTTCGTTAATTACCGCTGCCGCACAAATGCCGCAATATCAAGGCATCGTTGATGATACGTTGAAAGGTGCCAGAGCGACTTTAGGTAAAGATGCCTCTGCGGCGCAAGTGGCTACCCTTGCTTTTGAGCGTTTGGCGGTTTCTTTTGGACATAAGATTCTCGATGTTATCCCTGGACGGGTTTCTACTGAAGTGGATGCGCGCCTTTCATTTGACACCGATGCCAGCGTCCGTGTAGGCCGTGAGCTGATTGCGATGTATGAAGAGCAGGGCGTTTCGCGTGAGCGTGTTTTAATCAAAATCGCTGCGACTTGGGAAGGTATACAAGCTGCTGCTGTACTTGAAAAAGAAGGTATTCACTGTAACCTTACCTTACTATTCGGCCTGCACCAGGCAATCGCCTGTGCCGAGAATGGCATTACCCTGATTTCACCTTTCGTTGGCCGCATTCTGGATTGGTACAAAAAAGATACCGGTCGTGATTCTTATGAACCCGCTGAAGATCCAGGTGTACTGTCTGTAACAGAAATTTATAACTATTACAAAAAATTCGGCTATAAAACGGAAGTTATGGGTGCTAGCTTCCGTAATGTGGGCGAGATAGTTGAATTGGCGGGTTGCGATTTGTTGACTATTGCGCCATCTTTGTTGGCTGAGCTTCAGTCTACCGAAGGTGAACTGGTACACAAATTGGATCCAGCAAAATCAGCGGGCGCTGCCATTGAAAAAATAACCATTGATAAAGCGACTTTTGATCGTATGCATGCTGAAAACCGCATGGCTTCTGAAAAACTGGCAGAAGGTATTGATGGCTTCACCAAAGCGTTAGAGTCATTAGAAGAAATTCTTGCGGCGCGTTTGGCAACGTTGGAAGGATAAGGCCAAATTTCACGCTGCCGGGCAATTTGCCGGATGGCGTAATAAGGTTTTGATGCCCCTGTTAATCGGTGATTTACCAAAATTAATAGGGGCATATTTGTAATAGGGGGATTATTTTGGGTTGAGCCCAATTCCACACAATGCGTTAGTTTCGTAGAATCACCTCAATGCGAAAAATAACTAAATAACCAATGAGGTGGATTTTGGGAACATATCATGAATAATCTTACAGCGCTTTCTGTCAGTATTGCAGTCCTTGCCGGACTTGCCACATTTTTGGCGGTTGGCCCTCTTAGCGGGCTCTTTTTTATATGGGCCGCAACTATTGCCTGGGCAGCATTCTTTTTTCTCGGTGCCAGTCAGGAAGCATTAAAAAATACCATTGTCTGTGGTATTTTTGGTGTCTTTATGGCTTGGTTAGCAGCTATTCAACTGACTAATATCCCATCTACAGCGATTTTGGGCTTCCCTTTTTGGGCGGCGGTGACTGTGGTTTGTTCGGTTCTGGTTATGTGTCTGGCGGCAAATATTCCGGCGCTGGCAACCATACCGGCTAGTGTATTGGGTTACTCGTCTGTATTTGCCTATTTGTTACAAACTCCCGATAAATTAACCAAAGATATTTTGTTAGGGGTTTCTTTGGATAATCCTTTAATAGTCATATCTATTTCCATTGCTGTGGGCACATACTTTGGTCTATGGTCAGCCCAGCTCAGTGCAAAGCTGACTAAATAGAACGCAGTATAGTCATCGGGTCTTAGACGATTTCCGAGAAATAGCATCCCTTGATGATCATTGCATGTAAAAAATAAAGTTCACGCTTAACACGAAAATTTCGTGGATTTTGTGTTAAGCGTGGATAATTTTTGGTATTTCTTTTTCAGGAAATAGCCTAATTGCTCTTCGTGTTTCCGTGACAAATGTTCTCCGCTCACCTCTTATTTAGCCGAATATTTCGGGTAATCGGTATAGCCTTTTTCATCGCCACCATAAAAAGTCGTCTGATCGGGCGTATTTAGCGGCCAATTTTTGGCAAACCGTTCCGGCAAATCGGGATTGGCGATAAACAGCTTGCCGAATGCCACCATGTCCGCATATTCCTGTCCAATGGCGCTGTTGCCGCCGTCCAGATCATAACCGTTATTGGCCATATAAAGGCCGGTAAAGCAGCTTCTTAATGCCTGATAATCCACGCGCCGTTCGCCAGTCACCATATCGCCTTCCAGCACATGCAGATACGCCAGCGGATAATCGGATAATTTTTGCGCGACGGCGTTAAAGGTCTGTTGCGGTTGGCTGTCTTCCATATCGTTAAAACTGTTTTCCGGCGACAGCCGCACCCCGACGCAATGACTGCCCCAAACGGCAATGGCGGCTTCAACCACCTCAAGCAACAGGCGCATCCGCTTGGCAATATTGCCGCCGTAGCCGTCTTCGCGCCGGTTGCTGCCGTCCCGTAAAAACTGATCCAGCAGATAACCGTTGGCCGCATGAATCTCCACGCCATCAAAACCGGCGGCTTTGGCATTTTGCGCCGCCGTTGCATAATCGGCGACAAGTGCTGGCAGTTCCTCAAGCGCCAGTGCATGAGGCGTTTCAAAATCCTGTAAACCGTCATAAGTCATCGCTTGACCGGCGGCCTTCAGCGCAGACGGCGCCACCGGCAATACCCCGCCGGGTTGCAGTGATGAATGGGAAATCCTGCCTGTATGCCAAAGCTGGATAAAAATCCGCCCGCCTTCGTCGTGGACGGCATCGGTGACTTGCTGCCAACCGTTAATCTGTGCCGCAGAATGGATGCCCGGCGTACGCGGATAGCCAACGCCGGTTGCCGAAATTTGGCTGCCTTCGCTAATAATCAAGCCGGCGCTGGCGCGTTGCCGGTAATAATCCACGTTCATATCCTGCGGCACATTACCCTCGTCCGCCCGGTTGCGCGTTAACGGCGCCATAATGATGCGGTTTGCCAAGGTCAGTTCGCCCAGCTGTATGGGCGAAAAAAGGTTGTTTTTGTCACTGCTTGTTAATGCCATGATGCGGCTCCTAACGTTGATGAGGGGGGATTTAAAACTTTTCGTGGGCTCTGTTTTTCCTGATGCCGTTATAGTTTACCCCGACATCCGCGCTGTTCGCAGGTTTCATGGTTTGTGGACGTTTTTACCAAATTGCAAACTAGCGCTCTTTTAGAGGATAATGCCCAGCTACGCATAGCCTGGCTATGCTTTTGATTGACCTTGTAACCACGCCATTCGCTCATTATCGAGCCACTATGCACGCTTTGGAATACGCTATGAAAAAGACTATGTACGAAAAAATCTGGGACAGCCACCTGGTCGTTGATGTAGCCGGACAGGCACCTTTGCTTTATGTTGACCGGCATTTGATGCATGAAGTCACCAGTCCGCAGGCTTTTGAAGGTCTGCGTTTATCCGGCCGCAAAGTGCGCAATCCACATAGCATTCTTGCTACCATGGATCATTGCGTGCCCACCAAAAACCGCGATTTGCCGATTGCCGATCCGATTGCTAAAAAGCAAATCGAAACCATGGCGGAAAACTGCCGCGAGAACGGCTTGAATCTGTACGACATGAAAAACCCCAATAACGGCGTGATTCATGTGGTCGTGCCTGAACACGGCTTCGTCCATCCGGGCATGGTCGTGGTCTGCGGCGATAGCCATACCGCAACGCACGGCGCATTCGGCGCACTGGCTTTCGGTATCGGCACCTCCGAGGTCGAGCACGTTATGGCGACGCAAACCTTGCCGCAAAAGAAATCCAAAACCATGCAAATCATCGTCAATGGTGAGCTGTCTAAATACGCCTCCGCCAAAGATATTGCCCTGGCGATTACCGGCAAAATCGGCACCGCAGGCGGCACCGGCTACGTGATTGAATACACGGGTTCGGCGATTCGGGAACTGTCGATGGAAGGCCGCATGACGCTGTGCAACATGGCGATTGAAGCGGGCGCCAGAGCCGGCTTGATCGCCCCCGATGAAAAAACCTACGACTACCTGAAAGGCCGCGAATTTGCGCCATCCGGTCAATATTGGGAGCAGGCTTTAGCGTATTGGAAAAGCCTGCCCAGCGATGAGGGTGCGGTATTCGATGCCACCGTCACCTTAGACGCCGCCGACATTGCGCCGCAAGTATCGTGGGGCACTTCGCCCGAACAAGTGACCGGCGTTGATGGCGTAGTGCCCGCACCGGAAAGTTTCAGCGACGAGATCAAACGTCAAGCCTGTGAAAACGCCCTGGCTTATATGGGCTTAACGCCGAACACCAAAATCACCGATATTGCCATCGATTACGTGTTTATCGGCTCTTGCACCAACGGCCGCATCGAAGATTTTCGCATTGCCGCCGAAGTGGCTAAAGGCACCCATGTTGCCCCCGGCGTCACCGCGATTGCCGTGCCCGGCTCCTATCACGTCAAGCAACAAGCCGAACAAGAAGGCCTGGACAAAATCTTTACCGATGCCGGTTGGGAATGGCGCGAACCCGGATGCTCCATGTGTCTGGCGATGAATGGCGATGAATTGACCAAAGGCCAACGCAGCGCCTCAACCTCAAACCGCAATTTTGAAGGCCGCCAAGGTAAAGGCGGACGCACCCATTTGGTATCGCCCGCCATGGCAGCGGCCGCCGCAGCGGCAGGCCATTTTGTCGATATTCGCAACCTATAAAATCGGAAAGAATTATGGAACCGTACAAAAAACACGAAAGCATTGCCGCCTTAATGAACCGCAGCAATGTCGATACCGACCAGATTATCCCCAAGCAATTCCTGAAAAAAGTCGAACGCAGCGGCTTTGGCCAACACTTGTTTCACGATTGGCGTTTTAACGATGACGGCAGCGACAACGCCGAATTTGAATTGAACAAACCGGCGTTTAAAGGTGCCAAAATTTTGGTTGCCGGTGACAACTTCGGTTGCGGCTCATCCCGCGAACATGCGCCCTGGGCGATTGCCGATTATGGTTTTAACACCATCATATCCACCAGCTATGCCGATATTTTCTACAACAACTGTTTTAAAAACGGCATCCTGGCGATCAAAGTCGATAAAGAGCAGCTGGACAAATTGATGGCGGAAATCGCTGCCAACGAAGGCGTGCGCTTTGTCGTTGACCTGGAAAATCAGCAAGTCACCACGCCCGGCGGCAATGGTTTCAGCTTTGAAATCGACCCGTTCCGCAAAGGCAATTTATTAAGCGGTCTGGATGATATTGGCTTGACCTTGAAGCATGTCGATAAAATTACCGAGTACGAACAGCAGCATAAGCAA
The DNA here is from genome assembly GCA_030684815.1 of Methylobacter sp. GTDB lineage: Bacteria > Pseudomonadota > Gammaproteobacteria > Methylococcales > Methylomonadaceae > Methylobacter_A. Next base: position 64,325 of record JAUXXQ010000195.1, read on the forward strand.
AATTTTCCCTGGCTTTGGGCTTAGTTTTGTAAATACGCTGTGCGTACCTTTCGGTATTTGATGGTATGCGCAGCGCGCCCTACATGACTATTTCAATGAAAAACTACAATTTATCATTTATCAGCGATGGCGACTTATTCAATCACGTTAAAGAAACGGTTGAGAAATATCGTTTTACTATTGATTTAGCCAAATTCAATAAAAATATTATTGACCCCATTAAACTCACGTTTGATGCAAAGATTTACAGTAAAAATATTCAGCAGATTATTGAATCAGAAATTTTGCGGCAATTAGATAAATCAAATACCAATCACATCGGCTATTTTCACCAAAATATTTTTAAATATCTTGGTAACGGTTGGCGCGTTCCCACTAAGGGGTTTGATGTAGTTAATGATGAGCAGAAAATTTATGTTGAAATGAAAAATAAACATAACACCATGAATTCATCCGCCTCATAAAAAACCTATATGCGGATGCAATCTATCCTTATTGAAAATCCCCAAGCAAAATGTATGCTGGTTGAGGTCATTGCTACCAAAAGCCAAAACGTAAAATGGATTATTAGTTTAGACGGTGAACGATGTACCCATGAAAATATTCGTCGTGTTTCGATTGATAAGTTTTATGAAATCGTGACTGGCGAGCCAACAGCATTTAAACAATTATGCGAAAAATTACCCACTGTGATTGAAGATGTGGTTACTTCAATTTCGCAAAAAAGTAGCGTAAATAGTGTTTTTTCCGAACTTGAAAAAATCTCACCTAATTTATTAAAAAGTCTGTATTTATTGGCATTTAAGAAATACCAAGGCTTTGAGGATTTTGAGCGATGAGTTTTAGTTCAATTGAGTTATTTGCAGGAGCTGGCGGTTTAGCATTAGGTTTGGAAAAAGCAGGTTTTGAAGCGGTATTACTTAATGAATTGGATAAACATGCGTGTGCGACTTTACGACATAATCGTCCACATTGGAATGTAATTGAAGGCAGTATTCAAACGGTTGATTTTACGCCATACCGTGATAAGGTTGATTTCGTTTCGGGTGGCTTTCCTTGTCAGGCGTTTTCTTATGCGGGTAACAAACGCGGCTTTGATGATGTGCGCGGTACGCTATTTTTTGAATTTGCCCGCGCTATCCAAGAAATTCAGCCCAAAGTTTTTTTAGCTGAAAATGTCCGAGGTTTATTAAATCATGATGAGGGTCGAACGTTGGCAACTATTGAAGCTGTGATTGCCGATTTAGGTTATACCTTGATCGCGTCATCAGTTTTAAAAGCCATGTTCTACCGTGTTCCACAAAAACGTGAGCGTCTATTTTTAGTCGGAGTGCGCAATGATTTAGCGAATAACGTAGATTTTTCTTTCCCTAAGCCTTACAAACGATTTATGACGTTGAAAGATGCCTTAAAAGCGGGTGAACTTTACAATTGCGATGTTCCAGAATCGGCAGGGCAAACGTATCCTGCCAAGAAAAAAGCCGTGTTAGATTTAGTTCCTGCGGGTGGTTATTGGCGAAATTTGCCCGATGATATACAGCGCGCGTATATGAAAAAAAGCTATTTTTTAGGCGGCGGCAAAACTGGCATGGCACGGCGGTTGTCTTGGGAAGAACCTAGTTTGACCTTAACTTGTGCGCCTGCTCAAAATCAAACTGAGCGTTGTCATCCTGATGAAACTAGGCCTTTAACCGTGCGTGAATATGCCAGAATACAAACCTTTCCCGATAATTGGGAATTCATGGGCGCAATGTCTGCACAATATAAACAAATTGGTAATGCCGTACCGGTGAATTTAGCTTATGCAGTGGGAAATAGTTTGATTGATTTGCTTAACAGCTTAAATAAGCCTATGGAAAAAAATGAGGTTGTTCAATCTCATGCTGCTTTAAAATATTGGGCTTCACCGCAGCAAACTAATATACCCGGTTTTTAAGCCAGGTAGGGTGGGCACATGCTGTTCGTGCCCACGCGGAACGATGCGATGATATTAAACGGTGGGCAAAAAAAAACCTGCCCACCCTACCAAGCTATTTTCTTTTTATAAGGGGTTACTAACATGAGCGATATTGAAGAACTTGAAAACCGAGTTTACAACTTACCCAGAGAAGAATTTACGCAGTTTCGAGATTGGTTTCTCGAGCTTGAAAACGAACGCTGGGATAATCAAATCAAATCTGATTTTCAAGCTGGAAAATTTAACCGACTCATTGAAAAGGCACGAGAAGAATTTTCCCAAGGCAAGGCTCGTGAACTTTGAAGCACTACACCTCATCGGATTTCTGGGAGTTGTATCGGAAGCTTCCTAACGAAATTCGAGATCTAGCTGATAAAAATTACAAATTGCTTAAAGAAAACCCTCGCCATCCATCTCTTCAGTTGAAACGCATTGAAGAACTGTGGTCTGCACGAGTAGGCCAGCACTACCGTGCCATCGGTATTGATGCGCCAAATGGGATTCAATGGATTTGGATTGGTTCCCATGCGGATTATGACAAATTCCTTGCCTAACCATGGCGCTCAACCGGAGCGCGACCATTTTGTCTCGCTCCCAAGCTCCAGAGGCTGTGAAAGTATTATCAAAATCACTAGAAAATAACAGAAAATGCGCTGTAAGCTATTGATTATTTGTTGTCGAAATTGGCAATTCCGCCTAATTTCAGAATACTTTCACAGTCTCTCCAGCTTGGGAGTGTGTATTTTTGATGACATTTGGCATTCCATTGGCGAACAGCGTGAGTTAATTATTGGTATGTCAAATAAAGCTAAACTGCTCGTTGTCGCTTTTACAGAACGCACTGATGGTGTTGTCCGAATTATCAGCGCAAGACTTGCAACTACTACGGAGATAAAAAATCATGAGCGCAGAAACAAACACTGATAATTTATTGCCTGAGTATGATTTTGATTACAGCCAAGCAAAACCAAATCGATTTGCCAAAAAAGTAATTAACATAACGCTTGATGACGATGTCGCTAAAATTTTTACTGATTCCGAATCGGTGAATAAAGCATTAAGAGCCATTTTAACGGCATTACCTAAACAATTGACGCTGTAGTAGAGTACGTAAGATGTAATCATAGGTTATGCATACCATCGAATGCCAAAAATCACATACCTTTTACGATAGGAGAATTTTATGAGTATCGCTGAACCGACTTTAGATGATATTTGGAAACTCTTTCAAGAGTCAGATAGAAAGTTTCGGGAGATGTCTCGTGATACCGATAAAAAAATAAAACAGGTCAATGAAAGCATAGGACGTTTGGGCAATCGCTTAGGTGATTTTGTTGAAGAAATGGTAAGGCCAGCGGCAGTGCGTTTGTTTCAAGAACGCGGTATTAATGTACATGAAGTTCATCAAAATGTGAGTTCTACTCGAAACGACGAAGGTATAGAGATCGACTTATTAGTCGTTAATGATACTGACGTTATCGCAATTGAATGCAAGAGTAGTTTGAGTATTGATGATATTAATGAACATCTAAAACGCATGAAAAAACTAAAACGCTTATTACCTGCTTACGCCAATAAAAAAGTCATGGGGGCAGTAACTGGCATGGTAATACCTGATAATGTGGCGCAATATGCTTATCGGAAAGGCTTGTTTGTCATTGCACAAACGGGCGAGCATATGGCTATTCGCAATGACGCACAATTTCAAGCGACGGTTTGGTAATATTGCCTTTGGCGGCAGGCAGCCGAAACTCATCATAATTAATCTTTAAGCGATGGGTTTCGCTATCGCTCTACCCATCTACGGCACTGTACAATAATCCGCTATCCTGATATATCGCTATTAACCCGATCACATTAAAAACACAGACGACATCATGCCCACCAAATCCAGACACATCCAGCTGATGGACACCACGTTACGCGATGGCGAACAAACCCAAGGCGTTTCTTTTACGCCGGTAGAAAAAGTCAGCATTGCCAAGGCCTTGTTGCAGTATCTGCGCGTTGACCGCATTGAGGTCGCCTCCGCCCGGGTGTCTTTGGGCGAAAAAGAAGCGGTCGCCAGCATTAATGACTGGGCGAAACAGGAAGGTTTCGCCGGGCGCGTTGAGGTGCTGGGCTTTGTCGATCATACCCGCAGTGTCGACTGGATACTGGAAACCGGCGGCGAAGTGATTAATCTGCTGATTAAAGGCAGCGAAAAACATTGCCGGGTGCAGTTGGGCAAAACGCTGGCCGAACATACAAAGGATGTGCTGCAAACGGTCAATTATGCGCTGGAAAAACAGCTGAAAGTGAATGTCTATCTGGAAGACTGGTCGAACGGTTATCACGACGATCCGGGTTATGTTTACGGCTTGATGGATAATTTAAAAGATGCCGGTATCGGCCATTTCATGCTGCCCGATACGCTCGGCGTGTTGTCGCCGGATGAGGTCTTCGCCAGCTTTAGCGACATGTGCCAACGTTATCCGACGCTGCAATTTGATTTTCATCCGCATAACGATTACGGCCTGGCAACCGCGAATGTGATGGCGGCAGTCCGCGCCGGGGTCAATGCCATCCATTGCACGGTGAACTGCCTGGGCGAACGTGCCGGCAATGCGTCATTGGCCGAAGTGGCGGTGGTGTTGCGCGATAAAATGAACCTGCAATTGTCTGTCGACGAAAGCCATATTGTCCGCATCAGTTCGATGGTGGAAAATTTTTCCGGCAAACGCGTTGCCGCCAATGCGCCGATTGTGGGCGCCGATGTGTTCACGCAAACCGCAGGCATTCATGCGGACGGCGACCAAAAAGGCGGCTTATACAAAACCAAATTGGGCCCGGAACGCTTTTCGCGCACCCGCAGTTATGCGCTGGGCAAAATGAGCGGCAAGGCATCGCTGAAAAAAAATCTGGAGATGCTGGAACTGGATTTGTCGGAAGAAAACCAGAAAAAAGTGCTGGCGCGGATTGTCAGTCTTGGCGATTCTAAAGAAACCATCACCACCGATGACCTGCCTTTTATCATCGCCGACGTACTGGAAAGCAAAAATTATCAGCATATCAAGCTGCTGAATTGCTCCATCACCAGCGGCCTCGATCTGGAATCGACCGCCAGCCTGCGGGTCAAAGTCATCGGCACCACGCATATTGCTTCAGGTTCCGGCAATGGCGGCTTTGATGCCTTTGTCGATGCCATTAACAAGGTCATGCAGCAGCACAATTACACGCTGCCCGCCTTGGCCGATTTTGAAATACGCATACCGAGGGGCGGTCATACCAGTGCTTTGACTGAATGCGTCATCACTTGGGATTGTGGCACCGAACTGCGCAAAACCCGCGCGGTGCATTCCAACCAGGTGTTTGCAGCAGTGTTGGCGGCGCTGAAAATCATCAATATGCAGTTGCACGAACGGGGTTTTAGCCAGGCTTAACAGGCGGTTTTAGTCTGCCGGTGTCGAATGGTGTCGGCTGTGTTCCGGCACATTATCGTTGCCGTGCTGGCTAATCTGGGCATCAAACCATTCATGAAGCGCCTGCACAAACTGCGGGTACTCGGTTGAATAGTGGATCTGCGCGCCGTTGGGCAAGGTTTTGTATTCGAACTTTATGTCATCGATTTTTGCTGTTTTTAACTGCGCAAGACCCGGCATATCGGCACCGTGTACGCGTTCCGTCACAGAAAAATCGCCATTCCTGAATTGACCGGCAATTTCAAGCAGATGCGCTTGGATCAATTTTATTTGCTGGGTGTCGTCTGCCGATTTGGCGATAACATGCTGGATGCCGCCATGAACCGTTTTGGAAAATGTTTGCAGGGTTTGGCTCAAGGAAAAAGGCAGCACTTGTTGGGTGCGTTGATACACGTCTTCAGGCGACGGCGTTTCGGGCTTTTCAACTGCCGACGCCGTCACAAAAAAAATGAAAAGTCCGGTTGCGATGAGTGGGTGATTGTTCATTATCGTCTTCCTCATTTAAAAGAGTTCATCGAAGTTTTTAACACGTGCTGATGGCTTCCCATTTAAAGCGGGACAAGCATGCCGAAGTAGACCTTCCAGGTTTTACGACTGCCATGGATGGCGGAAGTGCTGGAGCCGTCGGGAGCGGCTCCAGTAAAAACCTGGAAGGTCTGTCCCGTGTTAAGTTGATAG
>JAUXXQ010000207.1 GCA_030684815.1 Methylobacter sp.
TCAGATAAGTGGCTCTCGTTAATAGATTGTCGCTCGGCTTGGCCAAAATACGCTGCTGTTGTCATCTCGGTTTTTTGTAGGGTTGGAATAGGTGCTTATTTTACTCATTTTTTGGTATCTTGGTTTACGGAAAAGGCCTTACTAGACACTCGCTTAAAACTGTCCCGGCTTAAAAGAGTCACCTGTTTTATGGGCACAGGCCGGCAACACTAACAGAGTGCAAACAATCATCAGCACCAGGCCGATGGACAGCAGCAAACCGATGCTGGCCAAACCCAAATGCGGGGTGAAGGCCATGCTGACCAAGCTGCACAACGTGGTCAGGCTACTGAAGATGACGCCTCTCGCGGTGCTGGTCTGCAACACACTTCGCGTTTGATCGGGCATGGCGCGTAAGCGGTTCATGATATAGATGCCGCTGTCGACGCCGAGACCGAACAGCAGCGGTATCACGATGATGTTGGCAAAGTTGAACGGGGTGGCCAGCACGACGGTGGCTGCGCCGGTCAGTATGGCAGTCATCACTAACGGTAATAAGATCAGCAAGGTGTCTTTGATGCGGCGGGTGGTCAGCAACAACACCAAGGTGATCGCCGCTAATGCGCCGACTAAAGCCTGCTGGAAGGCTTGGACGACGGCGTTGCCGGATTCCAGGTAAATGACCGGCAAATCGGTCGCGTTCGGCGCTATCTGCCGGACTTCGGCAATGAATTCTTTTAGGTGCTGATGGTTGTCCAGGTTTTTGCTGGGAAATGCCTGAATCCGGTAAATGCCGTCTTTACTGAGCCAACGCTCGGACACCTCTTTCGGCAATTGCTCCAGTGTCACCGCATCGGCATTAAGCCCCTGCAACAGCCGGTTCATGGTGTCCGGCAGGGTGGCCAATAAATCCTGTTGCAGGCGGTCGAGCAAGACGGCCTGTTCCTGCTGCGGTTGCGTCTGTAATGTGGCTAATAGCCGTTGCAATTGACTATCCAGCGCTTGCAGTGTCGGTGTGTCCGGTTGGTTTTTTCGGCTGTTCTCGACAGTGTGTTGAAACGTTGTCAGTGCTGTCAGGTGGTTGTCGATGCTGTCTTGCTGCAATGGCGGAAAGGTGGCGTGCAGTCCCATGACCAGAGCCAGCTCGTGAAGGTTGTCGAGTTTTTGCGCTTGCTGTTCGGGAATGAAATCGAAAATGGTCAGTGCCTGTTCCACCGACGGCAACTGTTGCAATTGCTGCGCTTTTGTCCTGGCCTCCTTTGCGTTGGCTGCCAATATTGTCAGTGTCATCGGCGAGGTGGTTTTGGTTTCCAACAATTCCTTAAAGGTTGCGACCGATTCGCTGGCGGGGTCGCGCAAGTTGAGCGGGTTAAAGTCGAAGCGGACTTGTGTCAACAAAGCCAACCCGGCCAAGGTCAAGGCGAGCGCCGTCCATTTTATCTGCGTCCGGTAGCGTAATGGGACAGCGTAAACCCAATCGGGAAGCGTGCTGCGGGCGGCGTCGATGCCGGGGGGTAGCGGAAATAGTTGCAGCAGCGCGGGCAAAACCGTGATGGAAATAATGAACGCAATCAACATGCCGCCCCCGGCAATCACGCCCAGCTCAGAAACGCCGATGTAGGCGGTCGGGATGAAGGAGAAAAAACCGACCGCCGTGGTGACGGCGCACAGCGCAATCGACGGCCTGACTTTACGCACTGCCTGTATCAGCGCCTGCTGTTGCGGTACATGTTGCCGGAGCAATTCCTGGTAACGCAGGCTGACTTGTATCGAATAATCGACGCCGATACCAATATAAAGCACCGCGAACGAGACCGAAATCAGATTGAGATGGCCTACCGCCAGCGTCGCAAACCCGGCGGTCAAGATAAGGCCGATCAACAGCACGACAAAGGTGATCAGCACCAGTTTCACTGAACGCAGGCCAACCAACAATGCCGTACAAACCAGAACCAGCGAAAACAGCGAGGCAATTTGGGTGCTGCGCTGAACGCTTTCCAGTTCGTCATGCTCCAGCACGACTTCGCCGGTCAGCCTGATGTTAACGTCGGGGAACGCCTGTTTGGCATCATCAACCACAGCGCGCACACTGAGCAAGGCCTGTTCGGCGGGCACCAACGCATTGAAGTCGAGCACTGGGTTGAGTAGGATAAAGCGCTGGGTGGTCAGTAAATCCTGGCCGTCGCCGAGCATCAGCTGTTGCCATGACAGCGGCTGCCCGGTGCCGTCCAGCAAGCCGCCGATGACGGCCTGAAGACTGTCCAACAAGGGAGTCAAATCGACCGGCAGCTCCCGGTCTTCGCTGGCGATGGCAAGCCCGACAATCGACAGCAGGCTTTTCAGGCTGTTGTCCTTGGCCAAGCTACCGATAAAAGGTTGCGCCTCCGTCAATTTGGCGGACAGCGCATTTAGGCTGTCCAAGTCGAGATAAAGCAGGCCGTGCCGGTCGAAAAATTCGCCTTCGCCCGGAATATAGACCGCTTCAATCCCTTTTTTGTCTTGCCTAAAGCGTTCGCCAAGGTAAGCCAATGCTTGCGTTGCCCGTTCAGGTATGGCCGCATCGACAACCACAAGAATCGCCTCGTCATCTTGCGGGAAAGCCTCAAGGAAACGGCTGCGATCCTGCAGGAACGGCAGCTCTTTGGATAATATGCTGGTGGTGTCGGTGTCGATGCCCAGGTTCCGCGCGGTGTAATACAGGCTAAAAGCGCAGGTCAGGCAAATTAGAAACACCAGCAGCTTGGGGAAGCGCAGCAATAGCGCTTCCAAACGGGTTGGGGTTATTCCGGTCGTTTTTTTCATGCTTCACCTCGGTATTATTATGGAGGTTTTGCCTGCTTGTTCCCGAGTGGCGCTTGAATGGCTTTAGCAGGATACAGGTAACGGGCGATTATCGCCCTCAAAATAACCTTAAATTTGGATAAAAAAGCGGGTTGGTTCGGCCAGAAAAGCGCCTAATCGTTTTGTTCGTCCCCCGCTTCATCCCCATCAAGTTCGCCCTCAACCTGAAACAGCTCTTTCAGCCGACGATACAGCAAGCGCGAAGATTTGGGCGGCTTGCCTGCTTCGGCCTCTTTTTGGGCATTGCGTATTAATTGCCTTAACAGTTGCCGGTCGGCCTGCGGTTGCTCCTCCAGCAAGGCGGCCAAGCCGTCATTGCCTTCACCAATCAGCCGGTCGCGCCAACGCTCAACAATATGGTGCTCGCGGACGGCATGGGCGCTTTTGTTTTTGATACGTGCCAGTTTTTCTAAAATCGGCTCCATGTCTATTTTGTTCAGCTGTCCGGCGATAAATTTCAGCAACCTTTTTCTGGCGCTTTTATGCGGCATTCCTGACACTTCCGCAATCGCTTTGCCGATCACCTCAGGAAGTTCAAGCGTTGCTATCTGCCCTTGCGATAATTCGGCTATTTCTTCGCTCAAGACAAACAGCGCGGCCATATCTTTTTTTATCTGGGTTTTATTCGGCCGGATTGCGTAATATTCTTCCGCCTCATCATCGTATTCGTATTCTTCACTCATTTTTGTATCAAATCCGTTGCAATTGAAAAAATAACCGGCAAGCTGACAAGCTTTATGTAGTTGCGCGCATTTTACAGCATTTAGGGACTGCGTCGCTCCCGCATTGGATTCTTTGCTTGTGACAGTTGCCGCCATTGGCCTATCATAAACCCGAATTTTCAGATTATTATCTACGTTTGATGCAAAAAAACACTGAGACGAACACACAACTTTTTAGCGGTTTTTCCGCCCCTGATACCGAACAGATCAACCGGGCGCTGGCGATTGTCGGGCAAATTCCCGAAGACCCCCATTACTACCGCCCCAAAGGCGTTGAAGTCGCCGCCGTTTTGCTGGATCTCAATATCGACCTGGATACCGTTTTGGCGGCTATATTAAGCGACCCCCGACTGGCTCACTTAACGCCAAAACCCGATATTAAAGCGCAGTTCAGCGAAACGGTGGCGACGCTGGTTGATGATGTGAACTGGTTGAATAAACTGACGGTTTATTCACTGGAAATGACCGACCAGCCAAACCAAACCGAAACGTTGCGCCGGATGCTGCTGTCGATGACGCGGGATGTGCGCGCAGTGTTGATCAAGCTGGCTTACCGGGTGCAACGGCTGAAGGTGTTGCCGCGTGAATCCTACGAACTGCGGCGTTTTATAGCCCAGGAAACGCTGGACATTTATGCGCCGATTGCCAACCGCATGGGTATACACCAGTTGAAATGGGAACTGGAAGATATGGCCTTCCGCTATCTCGACCCACAAGCCTATTTATATATCGCCAAATCGCTGACCGATAACCGGGTGCAGCGGGAAAACTGCATTAATAATTTTATTGCTCTGCTGCAGAAAACTCTCGCCGAACAGGACATTTCTGCCGGTATTTACGGCCGCCCCAAGCATATTTACAGCATCTGGAAAAAGATGCGGCGCAAGCAACTGGACATTGACGAGCTTTACGATCTGTTGGCGGTTCGGGTAATTGTCGACAATTTGACCGCCTGTTATGCGACGCTGGGCGTTGTGCATAGTCTTTGGCAAACCGTACCCAAGGAGTTCGACGATTACATTGCCAACCCTAAGGAAAACGGCTATCAATCCCTGCACACGGTCATTATCGACGCCGACGGTAACCGCATTGAGGTTCAAATCCGCACCCAGCAAATGCACGACTTTGCCGAGCTGGGCGTGGCCGCGCATTGGTCTTATAAGGAAGGCGGCAAACACGACACAGCCATTGAAAAAAACATTGCTTCCTTGCGCAAACTGCTCGACGAAACCGGTTCCGAGCGCAGCCGCAAGGAAGCTGGCGATGAAGTGCTGTCGGAAAATTTCCGCAGCGAACTGTTTAACGACCGGGTTTATGTGTTGACCCCGGCGGGCAAATTAATCGACTTGGTTAAAGGCTCGACGCCGCTGGATTTTGCTTATGCGATTCATACCGAAGTCGGCCACCGCTGCCGTGGGGCAAAAATCAATGGCCGCATTGTGCCGTTAACCTATCAGCTAAAGTCCGGCGAACAAGTCAAAATCTTAACGGCAAAAGATGGCGGCCCGAACCATAATTGGATTGACCCGAATCTAGGCTATTTAAAAACCTCGGCAGCGATCAGCAAGGTTAAAAGCTGGTTTAAAAATCAGCAGCAAGCACAAAACATCGCCGCCGGAAAAACCATTTTGGATAAAGAGGCGCAACGGCTGGGCGTCAAAATGCTGGATTTGGAGGAACTGACCAAGCATTTTCATCAACCGGATACTGACCGTTTACTCGAAGCGATAGGCCGTAGCGACATTAGCAGCCGCCAGCTTGCGGCATTCTTCAAGATACCGGAGCTGGACACGCCGCCTGCGCCGATTCAGCGCGAAAAACCGCTGGCTAAGTCGGTCATTACCGTCGACGGCATCCATAATGTGTTGACATCTATTGCCCAGTGTTGCTCGCCAATTCAGGGCAATGACATTATCGGTTACATTTCCCATAAAAAAGGCATTACCATCCACCGTAAAGACTGTGAAAACATACGGCAACTAAGCCCGGAAAAACAAAACCAGCTGATTCCGGTGAGTTGGGGCGATAAAAAGGCCAGTTACGCCATTCCTATTGTGATCCATGCGTTTAATGCACACAATTTGCTCAATGATGTTAGTCAGATTTTGGCTCAGGCTAAGATTCATATTTCCAACGCGGCGCTGGATACGCATCCGGATTTTTCTGCGCAGCTCAATTTGACCATTCAGGTGGAAAATACCAACCAGTTGAGCCAAGTGCTGAATAAAATCAGCCAACTGCCTACTATTTTGGATGTTAAGCGGAAAACTTGAGTTATATGGCTTCCCATTTAAAGCGGGACAAGTATGCCGAAGTAGACCTTCCAGGTTTTTACTGGAGCCATCCATGGCAGTCGTAAAACCTGGAAGGTCTGTCCCGTGTTAAGTTGATAGCCGGTTATATGGGTTGTGGGCGTCGCTCCCATAAGTTGTTTGTAACACCCACAACTTGTTTATAAGTAGTCATTTAAAAAATTCTTAACAAACAAGTTTGGCGGTAAAACAGCTTTAGCTGTTTTACCGCCAATAGCTAAAGCTATTGGACTCCAATGTAAAAGAAATAGGCTTGCCTACTTAACACCCACAACTTGTTTATAACAAATAAGCACCCTAACTTTGGACACAACCTTGAACCTAAAACGCCTTATTCTAGTTGACGGCTCCTCCTTTTTATTCCGCGCTTACCATGCGGTGCCGCCGCTAACCAATGCCAATGGCGAGCCTACTAATGCCATTTACGGCGTCAGCAATATGTTGCGCAAATTAATTGCCGACTATCACAGCGATTACATCACGGTGGTGTTCGATGCGCAGGGCAAGACGTTCCGCAATGACCTTTACGACCAGTACAAGGTGCACCGGCCGCCGATGCCGGATGATTTGCGCGTGCAAATTGAGCCTTTGCATAAGCTGATTCGCGCTATGGGTTTGCCGTTGATTATAGAATCAGGCGTGGAAGCCGACGATGTGCTGGGCGCGCTGGCGCAACAGGCCGAGCAGCAAGGTTATCAGGTGATTATTTCCACCGGCGACAAGGATATGGCGCAGCTGGTCACTGAGCATATTATTCTGGAAAATACGATGTCCAATACGCGCTTGGATATTCAGGGTGTGATCGACAAATTCGGCGTCAGGCCGGAGCAGATTATCGATTATCTGGCGCTAATCGGCGATACGGTTGACAACATTCCCGGCGTGCCCAAAGTCGGCCCGAAAACAGCGGCAAAATGGCTGGCCCAGTATCAAACACTGGACAATTTAATCGCCCACGCTGACGACATAGGCGGCAAAATCGGCGCTTACCTGCGCGCCAGTTTGGCGCAATTGCCGCTGTCGAAACAACTGACGACGATCAAATGCGATCTGAATTTGCCTTACGGCATCGAAGACTTGAAACAGCAGCCGATGGACACGGCGGAACTGAAGAATTTGTTGGCTGAGCTGGGCTTTTCGTCTTGGCTGAAAATACTGGATGCTGCACCTGCGTTTGTTAACGCTAAACCGGTTCAAGCCGAACAGATACCGGACAGTATTGATTCAAACTCTCCGCCCGCTGCATCCCTGCAATATTATGAAACCGTATTAACCGAAGCGCACTTTAACGATTGGCTAGCGCGTCTGGAACAAGCCGATTTATTTGCTTTCGACACCGAAACCACCAGCCTGGATTACAGCAAGGCGCAAGTCGTCGGCGTGTCGTTTGCGGTAACCCCAGGTAAAGCCGCCTATGTGCCGTTAGCGCATGATTATCCGGGTGCGCCGGCACAGTTGGATCGTGCAGAAGTCTTGGAAAAATTGCGGCCTTTATTGGAAAACCCTAACAAGGCTAAACTGGGGCAAAACCTGAAATACGACAGCCACGTGTTGGCCAATCACGGCATCACCCTGCGCGGTATTGCCCATGACACCATGCTCGAGTCTTATGTGTTGAACAGCACCGCGACCAAACACAATATGGATGATTTGGCCAAAGTCTATCTCGGTGTTGAGACCATTCATTATGAAGACGTGGCCGGTAAAGGCGCCAAGCAAATCGGCTTTCAGGAGGTGCCGATTGAACAAGCCGCGCCTTACGCAGCGGAAGATGCCGATATTACTTTGCGCTTGCATCAGGTGTTGTCGGCAAAATTGGCGCAGCAGCCGAAACTGCTGGCCTTATATACTGACTTGGAAATCCCGCTGATTAGTGTGTTGGCGCGCATTGAAAGCAATGGCGTGTTCATCGACACCGCGATGCTGGCGCAACAAAGTCTGGAGCTTTCCAGCCAGATTATTTCGCTGGAACAACGTGCGCACGATTTGGCCGGGCAGACTTTTAACCTGGGTTCGCCGAAACAGATTCAGGATATTCTCTACGATCAACAAAAACTACCGGTGTTAAAGAAAACGCCGAAAGGCCAGCCGTCAACCGAAGAATCGGTGTTGCAGGAGTTGGCGCTGGACTATCCGTTACCCAAGCTGATTTTGGAGCACCGCAGTTTAAGCAAACTGAAATCGACCTACACCGACAAACTGCCGCAACAGGTTGACAGGCACACCGGCCGTGCCCATACCTCGTACCATCAGGCAGTGGCTGCCACAGGCAGGCTGTCGTCTTCCGACCCCAATCTGCAAAATATCCCGATACGCAGCGAGGAAGGCCGCAAAATCCGGCAGGCCTTTATCGCGCCCGAAGGCAAAAAAATAGTCGCCGCCGATTATTCGCAAATCGAGTTACGCATCATGGCGCATTTGTCGGCAGATGAAGGTTTGTTAAAAGCCTTCAGCGAAGGCCAGGATGTACACCGGGCGACAGCGGCAGAAGTGTTTGGCGTCGCGCCGGAGCAAGTCACTAACGATTTGCGCCGTTCCGCCAAAGCCATTAATTTCGGCCTGATTTACGGCATGTCATCGTTTGGTCTGGCGCAACAACTGGGCTTGTCGCGTGGTCAGGCGCAGGCTTATATCGACTTGTATTTTACCCGTTATCCCGGTGTTAAAAATTATATGGACAGCACCCGGGAACAGGCTCGCGCACAAGGTTATGTGGAAACGCTGTTCGGCAGACGGCTGTATCTGCCGGAAATCAACGCCCGCAACGCGGCGCGCCGCCAATATGCCGAACGCACCGCGATTAATGCGCCAATGCAGGGCACGGCCGCCGATATTATTAAACGTGCGATGATTGCCGCCGACCAGTGGCTGTACCGGGATGAACCGGGGGCCAAAATGATCATGCAGGTACATGACGAGCTGGTGTTTGAGGTTGCCGCCGACCAGCTCGACAGCTGCATTGCGGCAATCAGAAACCTGATGTGCTCGGCGGCGGAACTGGATGTGCCGTTAATTGTCGACATCGGCATCGGCAATAATTGGGATGAGGCGCACTAAAGCGCTTTCTGTGGGATAAATCTATTTCCTGAAAAAGACACGCCAAAAATTGTCCACAAAAAACACGAAAGCCACGAAATTTTTGTTTTTCCTGGACTTTATTCCGGAGATTCTTGTCTGGCATAACCGTGAAACAAGCTGATATACAGACCTTCCAGGTTTTACGACTGCCATGGATGGCGGAAGTACTGGAGCCGCCGGGAGCGGCTCCAGTAAAAACCTGGAAGGTCTAACTTGCAGCGCCCTGAAGCAGGATGCGTATAACGACGAGCGCGCCGCATGGGAACGAGGGGTTTCCAGGAAATCACCTTAATCAGGATAACCTAACGGATTTTGTTTTTGCCAGTTCCAGCTGTCCCTGCACATGGCCTCAATATCGCGCCCCGCTTTCCAGTTCAGTTCCCGCTCCGCTTTGGCGGGGTCGGCATAGACCTCGGCAACATCGCCAGCCCGGCGGGGAGCAATGCAGTAAGGCACTGCGCAGCCCGAAGCCCGTTCAAAAGCCCGCACCATCTCCAACACACTGTAGCCGCGCCCAGTACCCAGGTTAAACACATGGACGCCCGTTTGCTGCCGCAGCCAGGCCAAGGCGCGCACGTGGCCTTCTGCCAGATCCATCACATGGATATAATCGCGCACACCGGTGCCGTCGACAGTGGCGTAATCATCGCCAAACACTGTCAATTGCCCGCGTCGCCCGACCGCAACTTGGCTCACATAAGGCATTAGGTTATTGGGGATGCCACTAGGATCCTCGCCTATAGTGCCGCTGATGTGGGCACCCACCGGGTTGAAATAGCGCAGCAGCGCAATGCGCCATGTTTTATCCGAATGCGCCAAATCGGTATAAATCTGCTCCACCATCAGCTTGGAGCCGCCATAAGGGTTGGTTGCGCCGGTCGGGAAATCTTCGCGTATCGGTAAGCTGGCAGGGTCGCCGTAAACAGTGGCAGAGGAACTAAACACCAGCATCTGTATGCCGAACTCCGCCATCATTTCGGCCAAAACCACACTGCCGGACACGTTGTTGTCGTAGTAATCCAACGGTTTTTTCACCGACTTGCCCACCGCCTTTAAACCGGCAAAATGAATCACCCCATCAATGGAATGTCGGCCAAAAACCTGCCGCAGCACCTCGCGGTCGCGCACATCGCCCTGTATCAACGGCACTGCCTTGCCGGTGATGGCTGCAACCCGCAGCAAAGACTCGGCTTTGCTGTTACAAAAATTATCCAGCACCAATACTTCATAGCCTGCCTGCAGCAAAGCTACGCAAGTATGGCTACCAATATATCCGGCTCCGCCAGTGACTAAAATCATTGTTTCATCTCCCAGTAAGCAAATATTAAAATAAAAAAACTGTGCATAAAATCACAAATCATAAATAATTGATTTGGCTTAATTATAGTTGACTGTTGCCGGGTGATTTTCGGCAACCTTAGGTACGTCATGCCCTATAAAGCCCTTGATTTATTTTGATTATCATCTATCTTTTTTTTCCGTTAGGTGCGTTGTTGCTGCGCATCTCCTGCCATCAGGGTAACTGAAATGGCGTGAAATAAGACGACTTTCAGAGTCGTCCCCTTCGGGCATGAAGGGCTGCACCAAGGAATCCCCTCGCTTTATACTTTGAACGGTTAAGTTTTCAGCTTATGTGAGGCGAAAAAAATGCCGAACTGCAGACCTTCCAGAGCTTTAAAAACTTGGAAGGTATAACTCGCAACATTTTGAAAGATAAAGCTTTCAGTTTTTTGGTTTTTTGGTTTTTTGGCGCGGAATAGCTGCCGCTGATTGCAAAAAACGAAAACCTGAACGTTTAAAGTATCGCTAGGGGGAGATGCCAATAACCATAGTATCCTGTCCTGCTGGATGTCTATACGTAGTTTTACTTAGCCAAGTGGTTGCATGGCGCATAATCAAGGACTAGAATCGGCCTGTAAACACTTCCCTAGTCAGGGTCAAACTTACAATTTCTGTTATCTGCGGAGAAAAAAATGGCAATACAAGACGAAATCCCAAAATCACGATTAACCTTACGTTATAAAACTGAAGTTAATGGCCAGCCAGAAGATATTACCTTGCCGATGCGGTTGCTGATTACCGGTGACTTTTCGCAAGGGTCATCCAATGACCGTATAGTTGACCTTGATGAAAGACGCATACGCAATTTAGACGGGACTAATACCGACCAAGTCATGAAAGATATGGGCATGAGCCTAAGTTTTACGGTTGAAAACAAAATTGATGGCGGTGAAGAAGAAGACCTACAAATATCACTCCCCATCGACTCGATAAAATCTTTTTCTCCCGACCAAGTGGCGCAGCATGTCCCTAAGCTAAAAGGCCTACTCGCTTTGAAAACCTTAATCGGGGAAATGCTGTCTAACGTGGATAACCGCAAGGAGCTGCGTAAGCTGATGGATGAGCTAATGAGCAACCCCGAAAGCCTGGAAAAAGTGCTGGCCGATTTGAAAGGCTTTGAAAGCCTCAAGTTGCCAAATGCCGCCGAAACTCCCATCAACTAGAATATTAGGAATACTATTATGTCTGATGACAATGCCCCAACCCCCGCAGCCCCTGCAACTACTGCCGTTAGCACGGTAGCCGATGAAGCCAGTGAGGCGCTGGATATAAAGCGTTTCTTATCAAGTATGAGGCTTAATCCGGATATTTCTGAGCCTGTCCCCATGATTTCCAATAACCTGGAAACCGTCGCTGAAGATATTCGCGATGAGGATCGCTTCATTTCAGGAATGGCCGCCGTGTTGATGAATATCGATTCTGAGACCGGCAAATTTGACAAAGGGGCGGTACAAAGCCTGATCGCCCGTATTGATGACTTGGTCAACGCCCAATTAAACGAAATCATTCACCACGAAAACTTTAAGCGCATGGAGTCGGATTGGCGCTCATTAAATGATTTGATCCTCACCACCAATTTTAAGGCTGACGTCATGATCGATATTATCGATGTCAGCAAGGATGAGTTGTACGACGATTTCGACAGCAATGCCGTTGATATTACTGGCAGCGCCTTGTTTAAAAAAGTCTATTTGGCCGAATACGACCAATATGGCGGCAAACCTTATGGCTGTATTGTAGGCCTCTACGAAACCGAACATACCCCCCGCGATGAATTTTGGCTAAGGATCATGGGCAAAATTGCCTCTGCCAGCCACGCGCCTTATATCGGCGCGGTTTCCCCCAAATTCTTCGGCTGCCAAAACATCGAAGAATTGTCTGCCATCAAAGACCTTGAAGGCATGATGAACCATCCCCGTTTTGGTTCATGGAACAAACTCAGGGAGTCGGAAGCGGCGGCTTATATTGGCTTGACCCTGCCCCGCTACATTTTGCGCCAACCTTACGACCCAGAGACCAACCCTTGCGGCAGGGGCGATTTCACCTTTAAAGAAGACGTCCGTGGCGACAACAGTGCCGATTACCTGTGGGGAAGCGCCACCATTTTGTTCGCGCAAAATATGATCCGCTCCTTTGCGACCTCCGGATGGTGCCAATATCTTCGCGGCCCCAAAGGCGGCGGTTTGGTAACCGGGTTGCCGGTGCACATGTTCAATATCCGCGGCGAAGAGGAAATGAAAATTCCTGTGGAAATGGTCATTCCCGATTACCGCGAACTTGAATTCGCCAACGCGGGTTTCATGCCCCTGATTTACCGGAAAGGCACGGCTGATGCGTGTTTTTTCAGCTGCCAATCATTGAAAAAATCTAAAAAATTCAAAGACCCCAAAGATTCAGAAAACTCCCAACTGGTGACCAACCTTTCCTACACCTTGTCGATTACCCGGATTGCCCATTATGTCAAAAGCATCATGCGCGACAATATTGGTAGCAGCGCCGATGCGGTCTACATAGCAAATACACTTAATGCCTGGATGTTCCGTTATGTGACCACCGTCGTTAATCCGGATGATTTGACCTTACGTTATTATCCGTTCAAAGCGGCATCCGTATCCGTAGCAGACCGTCCTGGAATGATCGGCTGGTACGATTGTCAGATTTCCGTGCTGCCGCATATACAATTCGAAGGGATGGATGTCGAGTTGCGTTTAGACGCACGTTTGTAATACCGAACCTAACAATCCTTAATTTTGAGAGAGAATTACTATGGCATCTACACAACATAATTGCAGTATAAGACAGGGCTTCAACTTTGAGAAAGACGCCCAAGTATTGGTAGGGCATGTTGTCACCATGAAAATTGGCACGCAAGATTTAGAGGCCGACATCAATGTGACCGACCCCACCAACTTTGGTGTGGACAACAACCTTGACATCGTCGGCGTCATTTCCGACATTTCCTGGCAAGGCGGCTATGCAGACCCGGTCTACATTGGTTTTAATGTCAGCAATGAAAATGCGAAACTGGTCAGCATTATGAAACACACCGACTTATCAGACACCACGGTAGTCTTTAAGTTCACGGTTTATAGCTACGACCCCGTTGCCAAAAAGTATTATCTGGCTTTCCATTCCGATGACACCGATATGAAGGGACTGGTCTTTAAACAGGGCGGCGAATTGGCTCTTGATATTGCTGCCGACCCCGACCCTACAGTTGTTTCACCGCTGAATTATCAGCTGCACATAGGCATTATGCCCGAGGAAGAAGCCCAGACCCTTAAACTGGCTGTTTCCGATACGGATAAATTCGTTAAAACCTGGGGCGTTTCGGTATCTACCTAAATCCCTTATTGACCGCACCATAAGCCTCGAGGCCTTAATTAACTTATGTACAATCGCCTATCACGAGTTTTGTGGACGATGGGCCAGGCGTTATTGCCCGGACACCTGCGTGCCTTGGAAGAATCCCTGCTGGCTGACAGTGCGTTGCGCTCTAGTCGGCAGGAGGCACCCGGTTATGGGCTGTACCGTTTGCGCTGGAACGAAACCTTGTTACCCGAAGGCGTGCTGTCTTTGGAAGAGATGACCTTGGTGTTGTTTTCAGGCTTGTTGGTCGAGCTGAAGTCGAATGCACAGATAACGCCACTCAACCTTAATATCCCCGGCACGACTTTGTTGCCGGTTTATGTACACGTGCGCAGCCGTGCTGAGGACAGCGGCGAGCCTGATGCAGCCCAACCGACCATTAAGCGTGATAATGTCAGTTGTTGGCTTTGGGCGCTGGAGCTTTCCACCGAACAAGAAAACCCCGACACCCTGGAAAGTTTCCATTTGGCCGACTTTGAAAAACAACCCGATGGCCTCTGGCGGCTTTCGACCCGCTATATTCCGCCGTTGGTGTGCTTAGGCTCCGTGCCTTTTTTAAAAGATGAATTGACCTTGTTGACCAACAAGCTTGATGCCTACCAATATCAGTTGACCCAAGAAATTGCCGCCATTTATCTGTCCGGCACGCATTTGGTAAGCGCCAAGCAATGTCTAAAAAATGTTGTGCAAATGCAGCGTTTTCTCGCCAATCTATTTGCCCAAATTTCCCCGCACCCTTACACGGTGTACGAGAAATTAAAGCACTTTTATGTCGAATTATGCTTCTACCATAACACCCCCGCGCAATTTGCCACAGCGCCCTACCGCCACGAGCAACTTGCCGATGTGTTCCGTGAAACGCTTGAACCTTTAAATGACCAGTTACAGCTGAGCCAGCTGCGCTCGCCCTATTTGCCATTTACTGTATCCGGCGGCCTTGTGCGTGCCAATCTGCCCGACTCAGTCCGTGAGGCAAAACAAATTTACTTGCTGGTCCAAAAAAGCGGCGCCACCAAAGCCCTCAATCTTGACGGCCTTAAAATTGCGGCGGTCTCACGCATTTCAATCGTGCACAAATTTTATTTGCAGGGAATCCCTTGCAAACACATGGCGCGCCCGCCGTTCCAGAATTCTTTCGGCCCGGAGGTGGAGGTTTACCAGCTCAGCCTCGGCGATGAATGGGATTATGCACTGGATGAACAGGCAGTCGGTTTCTACGAAGACCCTAAATTTACCGAAGAAAAATTTTTCCTTTATTGGAGATCAGTCTGATGGCGCTGCTGCTTAAACTGGCAGGCAAAAAGGCTACAACCAACGCCGATGACGCTGAACTCAACAGCATCATTGCCAACCTGAACAATGTGCTGGGCAGCAAACGCGACTATGGCTTTTTTTTGCAAAAATTTGGCCTGTCCGACTATAAATATCTGGGTAGCAGCGATTATGTCGCAAAGGCGCTCATCGCCGAAATCACTGAAAATATCGAACTCTTTGAGCCTAGGATAGTGTTGAACGAGATTGTCCAGATCAAGCATGACCGGCTTTTTCATCTGGCTTTTCGCCTGGACTGCAGGGTGCGCAACAAGCCCCACACCATAAAGCTCTTTCTGAACCCGGCACTTAACCGTTATCAGGTCCAGTTATGAGCAGTTTTACCGAAGATTTAACGGTTACCTTGGTCGTGACCATTGCCGGCCAGGCCCATACCATTCCAGCCGGCAATGTCAAATCCCTGGAACTTAAACTGACCCCTTACGGTTTTAACGGTAAGGTCAGTTTTGTGGTGTATAGCGAAAAGTCAACCGACGCGCTGTTTACCCCCCTATCAACGCAAAATGATTTAATCGAAGTGGCATTGACGGTAAAGACTTATACCACTGACACATCCACCGTGATCACCCCGCTTAGTTTAAGCGGGTTAGTCACCACCCGGGGATTTGTAGAGCAGACCCTGAGCAATATCCTAAAAACCCAGACCCTTATGCTGCACCGGCATTACCAGCTGGAATTTGCCGACTCCGCCCAGGTGTTATGGACGCAGCATTATCCCTGCGACCTGTTGACGGACACCACATTGAAGGCGCTGATTACCGCGCACAACAGTGAAAAAATAGAGCTGTCGTACGATTGGACTGTCCTCGACACAACCCATCCTGTACTGTCCCTGTCTTTGGGCGCGCCAGGCAACACGGCGAGTTTTTACGATTATTTGATCTGGCTAGTCGATAGCAACAATGGCGTTTTCAGCTATGACTACACCACCAAAAAATACTCCCTCAGTGCCACAAAAACTCAGTCCGGCACCGCCCAGTCGTTAAAGCCTTTAGACGTTGGGGCGTTCGGCGTCAACTTTCCTGAAATCCATCGCCATCAGCCCAATGTCCTGAATGCTTATTCGGAAAGCCCGTTAAATACCGCCATCACCAATGCGGACGTGGCCAGCCCCATCCGCCGCGATTATATTGCGCGCTACCCGATTGCCGCAGACATGCAAGCACGGGTCACGCTGGAAACTGCAAGGTTAAAGCAACCTTTGCACGAGGTCTGGGTGGAATACAAGCAATTTCCAACACAGCTTACCCCGCCGGGTAAATTGGTCGATTTTAAGGGCTCCTCTGCTTGGAATGCGTCATTATTTGTTTATGCCAACACCTATCAGGTAAAAGAATGGCGCTTAAAGGCATCTTCGGTGAATCAGGAGTTAACCCTCGACCTTAATAACACCCACAGCCGTTATGAGGTGGAACATAGCCTGATACTGAACAGCAGTTTGGAAACGAACGTGGCTTTGCCGCCCTATACGCTGCCGGTTTACCCTTTTTTTGTGGAAGGCAAGGTGGTCAGCGAACAAGGTGAGGAGACCGACGCGACTTACCAGTTTTATACCGACGAAGACACCTCGACCAATTATTACCAGATCAAGATCCCTTTGTGGGCTGATAAAAAAATACGCGCCGCCTACCAACCGAATATGGACACAGGGCAATTTTATTTCCCCCCTTATAAAAATGCCCGGGTATTGGTCGGTTTAAATTTTAATAGTGCGGAGATTGTCCAATTCCTTGACTGGGGCAGCGGCACCGCTTTACCAATGGATTCGCAAGGGAACCAAGTGGTCATGGGCAAATCAAAGACCAGCCAGAACATTATCAAGCACAGCTATGTGGACAGTAAGCCTGAATTGCAAATTCAACGCACTGAAGATAAGGATACTGAACTGTTGCAGTTCTCCACGGGCTATATCATTTTGCAAACCCAGAAAAAAGAAGATGAGGGCTAAAAATGGCTTTAGTGTGCAAAATTGAATTATGCCAAACAAAAGGGATTACCCTGACCGTCATCAACAAGGACGGCAAGATCACCCAAACCGCGACATTTGACGGCACCGATATTACCCTGACCTGTAAAGGCGAAAACGATACCAGCACGATCACGCAGAAAACCGACAGCATAACGGTCGATTGCAAGGATTTTATCGTCAATGCGGAAAGCATCACCTGCAAATCGACCAAGGACACGCTGCATGAGGCCACCGGCACCTTTACCATCAACAGCACCAAGAAGGCCACCTTCAAATCATCAGTGGACATGGACGTTACCGCCGCAACAAAGCTAAACCTGGAAGCGACCGATTTTGTCGCCAGCGCAAGCAACAGCGCGAAAGTGACGGCCCTTACCTCAACCCTAAACGGTGACAATAAAGCCAACGTAACCGGCTTGGAACTGGCGCTTACCGGAACCACCAACGCCAGCCTGAAGGGCGCTATGGTCAAGGTGGCAGCCGATACCACCATGAATGTCGAAGGGCTAACAACCACGGTCAAAGGGCAACTCACCAATATCCAGGGCAGCCTGGTCAAACTTGGGTAAGGCAGATGAGTTCAGACAACGCACAATACCGGGCATTTCTTGAGGAATTGCAGGATTTGACCGATTTTCGGCTCAATTATGCACTTGATTATCCCGGCACCGGACTGGAAGATGAAGACCAAGATGTCAAACGCATCATCGAGGCGCTGGCTTTTTTTGGCGCACGCACCCATATTGCGATGATGCGCAGTATGGAAGCGACGAACCGTCGCTTATATCAGCAGTTCTTTGCTTATTTGCTGACACCTTTAGCCTCCATGGCAATGATTCAGGCGAAGCCGACCGGGCACCTCACCGAAGCCTTGGCATTGCCTGCGGGCACCGAATTTGAATTGCGGCCGGATCAAGGCGGCATGGTCATGTTTCGCACTAACCGGGATTTGCGGGTACTGCCTATGACTTTGGAGGGGGTCAGGCAAGAATTGCTGCCCGGCTCAGGCATACGGCTATTACTGTCATTCCAGGCTAATTTTCCGCTGAATGAGCAGATCGGAACCCTCAGCCTGCATATCAATTATTTAAATGACCTGGCACTTTCGCTCAAAGTCTTCAACTTTCTGGGCCAGTCGTTGAAAAGCGCAGGCGTCCAGTTCGGCGCTTATGATCCAGAGCAACCCTGCGCCGCATGTGGCTTCAATCTTGGCGCCCCGCCCGTTGACATCGCGATAGACGATTGGCTGCACCCATTAGAAGTCGAACGTTATTATTTTCATTTTCCCCAGCAAGAACTTTATCTGGACATTGACGTGCCCTTGACGCCACGGAATTGGAAGCACTTTACCGTGGTATTGGAGTGTAGCCAGCCATGGCCGCGCCAACTGGGCTTAAACCGCAATTTATTCCATCTGTTCGCAGTGCCCTTGGCCAATACCCAGCGCGCCATGGCCCAACCGATTATTTGCGACGGTACCCAAGAACACTATGCAATCCGCCACCCGATGCCGGACTTAGGGTTTAGCTTGCAAAAAGTGCTGGGCGTTTATGAGGTGGGGGAGTTGGGCATGTTGCCTTTTCGGCCAGGCATATTGGCTGGCGGCAACGGCTCTTATGAAATCGAACAAGGCGCGCAGAAAGACGGCGGCGGGCATTTATACCGGGTCATCCCGCATTTCCCCGCCTCCTTTGAGGAGCCCCGCACCCTCGTGGTCGAAGCCTTATGGCAGCAACCTTGGTATGACCACATTGTGCAAAGCAACTATACCTTGCAGGCATTTCGCCGGCAATTGCCGGGGATAGATTGGGGGCTTTTAGATACGGTCATCCCCCATGCAGAAAACCGCCAAATGGACAACCTTTCCAGATATATGCATTTGTTAACGCTTATGCATGCGCCAAGTTTCAGCGGCCAAAACATGAAGGATTTGCTACTGGCCTTAGGCAGCGTTACCGCAGGCCGGTTTCAAAGCGTATTCAACAGCCTAATCGATGTTCGCCTGGAAGAGGTGCCTTTGGGTGGGCTGGACGGGCACAAAACCCAACAAACCTATTATCTGCAATTTAAACCCCAATTGGATGGCGGGCTTGAGCTAATCGACACTTTTGTCCGTCATGTTGGACGGGTGCTTGACCTCTGGCTGGCCGATGCGCAGGTTAGCGCAGGTTGGGAAATACTGGACGAATCAGGTGAAACCATTTCAGGCGAAAAACAATGAACCACGATTTATGGCAAATGATTGTAACCCTCAACAATTTCCTAAGCCCTTTGCGGGCGGCAGACACGCAATCAAGCGTTGTGACGGTCGATTTGATGCAATTACGCAGTAAAATCCGCGATCAGCTGGTTGATTTGCGTACCGCCATTACCGAGCACTATTCCGAACGCGACGCTTATTACGTCCTGTTTCCGCTCATTGCGCATTGTGACGAAGTGATTAAAAAAATGAACCTGGGCAGTGAGCAGCCGCACTGGCCGCCCCTGCAACAAGAATTTTACCAAGTCGACGATGCGGGCGATTTGTTTTACGAACTGCTTGATAGCACCTTAAGCAAGCCGGAAACCTTGGGCTTGGTTTATGAGGTGTATTACTTTTGTTTGAGTGACGGCTTTTGCGGGCGCTACAGCGGCAACCCCGACATGGCCGCCAACTACCTCCAAAAACTACGCAAACATATCAGCCTGCAACCGATAGCCGTAAGCACGGAGACGCCCCCGGCGACGAGAAAACGCGCCTATTTCCGTATCCCGACGTATAGCCATTACATCCTTAATGTCGTGCTGTTCATTATAAATTATTGGTTTCTGACCTTTATGGCCAGCACTTGGCAGCCATAGCCATGACTTCCGACAAGCCGATGACATCGCGGTTTGACGAGCTGTTTTCGCCTGAGCGCCTGCGCCAAAACTGGCAAATGACAACCGCGCCTGTGTTCGAGCCGCCGCAGGCCTCGTTTAACCTCGATATTCATGCCCGATATCATGAATTGCAGCGGTTGATAAGTGAAAAATTTCCGGACGCAGCGCGCTTGTCGGTCAAGTTCGATGAATTGGTTGGCACAATTAACCAGGCCTTTCCGCTCGACGATACCGCCCCCGACGGGACGGCAAAAGAAACCGCCATAAGCTTATTGGAACAGCTTGAGGAGTTGTTATGGGCGTTGGATTTGTCACTTGAGGAGCAAGGATGACACGGCTGGAATCCCGTATTGTCGAGAATATTTGGCGCTTCGACCCGATCAGCTTGCTGAAATTGCTGGCGCATTTGGGTTATGGGATGGAGCAGATTTTATTTTGCAGCAATTTCAGCAACTGTTCGCAAGCCGGCCTGCTGGAATCCATTGAGTTCCGCCGCTCACCCAAAAAAGTGCTTATTACGCTGAACCTGGGTTTATTGGGGGGGCAAAGCGTATTGCCCAATTACCTGTTCCAGCAGGTGCATAACAATACAATCGAGGCGCAACGGTTTGCAGAGTTCTTCGGTTATTTCGACGACCGCTTATTGCGCCGTTTCTTGCTGGCCATTTACCCGGAATTTGACGGGACGGCGTTGCCGCAGGAGTGGGAGGACAGAAAAAGGACGGCACTGTACACCCTGAGGCTGGACAGCGTGGTTACTCTGCACTGGTTGATGCAGCTGGTATTTCCCGAACTGCAAACCCGGGTGGAAAAAGTCACGCTGCAACGGCGGATAGATTTGGGCGCACCTATTCTGGGGAAAACCCAACTGGGCCACCAAGCCGTATTTGGAAAAATAAAAAATCTGCCGATGCCGGGTCTGCGGGTGACGCTGATTACCGACGAGGATAATTTTACCGCCAACCGGCCGTGGCCGGTTGAAATAGAACAGCGGCTGGACAGGCTGGTATTCCCGCTATTACGGGTTGCCGACCTGCATCTGGAGGTATGGCTGATGATCCGCACCCAGGCGACTTGGCTTGGCTTAAAGCAAAACAGTTACTTGGGCTATGAAAACCTGCACGGTGACAGTTTACAGACCCGCCGCATCCGAATCTTTTCCGGGCGTTTATATGATGGGCATTAAAGGAAAATAAATATGAGAATTGTGCTATTACAGGGCAATCTGCCGGCAAGCGAAAACCCCGGCCTGGATTCCACAGACCCGCGCATTGACGACATTGCAACCTTGGTGCAAGCCGGGCAATCTATCGAGGCGGCCAACCAAAGCGAAGCCATATTGGCCGACGGGATTTATGACATCCGGCTGATTTGTTACTTTCTCTATGGCCATTGGTTGGAAGAGGGCTTGCTCAGCCTCTTTGACGTCATCAGTTGTTTGAATAATGTCCTGGATAATTGGGAGGCTGTGGGCCCTGTCGCCAAAAAAGAGAAAAGCGCCGAAAAAAGCCTGGACTGGTTATTCAAGCAAACACTGAAACAAATACAATACGAAGAGAGCAAAAACACGCCACAGTGGCAACAGTGGCAGGCGTCCTTCAATGCCGATGAAGCGGATCAAATATTGGAGTTGGGTGACAGCTTCCGCCTGAGCCTTAGTCATCGGCTTGAGGGCAACGCCCCGGTTGTGATTGACTTATGGAGCAAGATAGAGCAATGGCTGCACAGCTTCCAGCACATGATGTACCGCCCGGAACAACCGCAATTGGACGAACCCGAACCGCTTGAGGGCGAAACGTCCATTGAGGTTGTTTTGCCTACGACGATGGCAAGCCGTGGCTCGGGGCTGGAAATCGAAAGCTCCTACCACATGGAGCTGTTATTAGAAAAATTGGCGGCGTTTGAACGCCTGCTCCAAGAAGCCAAATATCCGCAAGCCGCTGTAGTCGCAGTCGACATTAACGAAACCCTGAATAATTTCGACCCCAAAATTTATTTTCCGAAAATTTTTGAATCTTTTGTCAGGCTGCAGGCGCTTAATTTCGAAGAATTGTCTGCTTATGCAGAAAATCAGGACAGTCCGCAATGGCAAGTCATGCAGGACTGGCTCAAAGTTGACGTGAATAGTTTTATAAACAATTAGGAGGCTGTTATGGGTTTATTAGTGACGGGTAACGCTGTTCTTTCATGTAGCTTCGGTGCCGCACCGTCAACGCTGATGGTATTGCCCACCAATAAAGTGCTGGTCGACATGCCAGCCGCCAATATTGTCGACCAAATACCGTTGCTGAATATTTTGCCGTTCGGTGTCTGCACCAGCCTGGCAAATCCCACGGTCGCTGCCGCCACAGCGGCAGCCTTAGGCGTACTCACGCCGATGCCCTGCATACCGATGCCTGCAGCGCCTTGGGTAGTAGGTGCCCCCACCGTATTGATCGGCAACATGCCCGCGCTTAGCAGCGACAGCAAACTGATGTGTTGCTGGGCGGGGGTCATCAGCATCAGCTTTGCCGGCCAAGTCAAGGTAATGCTGTAATGACAAAACCATCCGGCCGGAAAGCCCATGCAGACCGGTAAAGGCAGCAGCCCTTGGTCGGCGGCTGATTTTGCCCAGATTGAAACTGCCTTATGGCAGGACGATCAGCGCGCAGCCATCGATTTGGCTTGGCTGCAATTAAGCTGGCAAGAGCCTCGGCGGTTTTTGGCCGCACTGCACGCTTACTCGGAGAGACGGGAAAAAAACCAATCGAAAAGCATCCCATGGTCGCGTTACGATTTTTATTATGACGTGCTGGGGCAACAAAAAGAGCAGGCGACACCGGCTTTAATCTGGTTCGATAGCGGGGTCTGGCGATCCTGGTCTTATGCCGAACTGGGAAATAGGGTCAATAGCCTGGCCGCCACCTGGGAAGAGACCGGTGTACAACCCGGGGACACACTGGCCATTTTGTACCCGCAGGGGCCGCACTGGCTGACGGCGTTGTTGGCAGGCTTACGCTTGGGTTTAGTGATAACGCTGTTACCGCCGCAAGGCAATGCGTTTGTCAGCCGCCGCCTCGACAATCTGGCGCCGCAATGGCTGGCCATGGATCAGCTGTACCGGCACCAGCTTGCCGCCATTTGGCAGAACAACGTGTTACCCAACACACTGTCATCGCTGCAACCAACCCGAAGACCCTACGAATATCCCGGCACGGCAGTGGCCGTCCAGTGTTTCGACCCGACCAGCCCCACCCCCGATATCCCCTGTCCGGTGGATGCCAACACCCTTTATCTGGGGGCTTTGCGGGACGGCATTTTAGCGTTGGGCATCCGGCCAGGTGAAACCTGCGCCGCCCCCGGTTGGCATGGCTTGGAAAGCCAGCCTGCACTGGTGTTGGCAGTGTTATTGAACGGCGCGACGTGGGTGCATATCGACCTTGCCGACCTAAAAAAGGCGCCTGAGCTATTATTGGAGCAACCCATTGACGTGCTCGGCATCAGCCGATCCCTGCGCGACCTGTTGCTGGTTAACCCGCCTGTCGGCGATAAACCTTGGCGCTATTGGTTCCGCCATCCCGCCGAGTCGAGTAACTTTACCGTCTGGCAGGACTTTATCCAGACCTTGCAACTGGAAAACATCTTCTCAGGCAACCTGTTATGTATCGCCGCCCGAGGCGGAGCAATACTGTTTTCACCCCGCTATCGAGGGCAGCCCCATCATACGGTATTGCCTGCCGCCGCTACCTGCTGGCAATTGGGCATGGTTGACGCCCCGGATTTGCCTAGCGTAGGCGGCTGGGGGCGAATGGCATTGGGCAAAATGGAAGGGGAAGACGCCGCATGGACAGCGACACCGTTTATTTTGACACCCTACCTAAACGTCTGGAGTTATCTGAGCCAGTACCCCTTAGGCCGGGCAGCGCGCACCTATCCTAAATCGGAAGTGTTGGATTTGTTATCAGGCCAAGTTCGTTATCTGGCCTTAGTCGAAGCCTTTGCCCATGGCAGCGAGGCGGATCCGCTGCACGTGTTGCTGGCTTTCGGGCCGGGCGTGGATGCAGCGGCATTGCAGGCGCTGATTGAAACCGAATTGGGCAGCGAGTTCCTGCCCGACCGTATTGAGTGCTTGCCGCTGTTGCCCAAACGCAATAGCGATGGCGGTGCGGATCAAGAATGGTGCCAGTTCCATTATGTCACTGGAGAGCTGTACCGACGGCAGCGTAACAAAATGTATTGCTGTTTGTCTGAACTGAAGCAGAAGGTTTTGGCGTAGCCAAACAAGAATGCTTTTTTAAGTAATCGTACGGGTCATCACCCCAAGTTAATGACCTTATATTTATTGAGGAGTAGATAAATGGATATTGATTTTCACTACTATGCCACTTACGTTGCAGCACGCTTCGCTGGCTATCCGAAAAAAGATGCACTGACAATTGCAACGTCTGCACAAATGATTGATGAAAACTCGCGGCATGTTCTAGTCGAAAAATCAGGGGTAACTACCGGTTTAATGGGATTTCCCGATGATTTTAAGTTGC
This sequence comes from Methylobacter sp., assembly GCA_030684815.1. GTDB lineage: Bacteria > Pseudomonadota > Gammaproteobacteria > Methylococcales > Methylomonadaceae > Methylobacter_A. The sequence continues at coordinate 24,326 of JAUXXQ010000207.1, forward strand.
GTCATCACCGTAATGGCCCCACCATCCATACCTATCGGGTACAAATGACATTTCAGGGGCTCGGTGATATTGGCACCAGTTCTGTTGATACCCTGTCCTCCATCTGGCCTGTTTTTCACTTTCTGCCAGGTAACTTTGAAGACAAAAGCATTACTTCAACTAGGTGGTCCAAGCGCACATTGAAATCTGCTTATGCGACAGACAGAAAGCTGAATGAACACTTCGAGTGGCTTTGCCGTCCCCATAGCGCCATGGCTATACGCCTTATAAATAATTGTAGGGAGTTAATCCACGATACCCGTTCTGAGATAAACAAGCATCAGCTTGCCAGCTATCTTGTCGGTGTCACGATGCACGTCTTTGCTGATACCTGGGCGCATCAAGACTTTGTAGGATTTGGCGTCAGGAAGATTAATAGCCGAGGGGAAATTGAAGAGAAAAAAGAGGGTTTTGGTAGTTCTTTGGTCAGCAGAAAATACGATTTAAGCTATGCCTTCGTTAAGCCTTTATCAGCCATACATATGCCATCCCTTATAGGTAATGCACATAAAGCATACAGTCAAGAGAGTGCATGGAAACATTGCGATTGGGAGGAGTGTGCGCCAAAAAGCTTAGGTTACATAACTGATAATGCAGCTATCGGACATGGGATAGTCGGTCATTTGCCGGATCACAGCAGTTTGCTCTGGAGATATAAGCCAGCATGGTCTGAGAACGAAATCATAAGAAATAATCCTGTAGAATACTTCGACGCCTTTGTGCATCTGGTCTGGGCGATGCGCTGCATCCGGTTGAACCAAGCATATAGCCCGTTTGATGTAACGCCAGCAAATATTTCATCAAAGATCGATGTCCCAAAAGAAAAACTATTGGCGGTCTACAAAATGATTACTCTTGAGCGCCACCCATGGGCTCGCGGGTGCAAGAAATTAAGGGTTACCGAGGATGTCACAATTAAAGATACCTGGGATGGCATGATCTTTTTGCATGGCTTCCAGTGGCAAGATCTTATTGAAAATGTGTTGGACCTTGGCCATATTGATTCTTGGATTCCCGGCCAAAGCAAGTGGATGACCGATGCTTACGAAACGCTTCAGGCTAACAAAGCAGAAAAAAATGAGAATTGGTATACCGTTAATCAATTCAAAGCTCTGGATTTTTTTAAATTCAATATTGCTGCCAAGTTTCATTACCGTTTTGTCAAACAACAACTCCTTGCATTCAACAAAAAATTGCTTGGCGACTGGGCTGATGGCGCGGCCTATGCTGATGACCTAGGACGCCTTAGTGGCAGCGTACCTCATCAGACATGGCTTGTAGACATAGTCACAAAACTTAGCGATTTACAACGCACAGAAAAAATCCGTGAAGTCAACGAGGGCATAACCATCCTCATTAGGGACATTGAAGAATCGGGGTCTCTTACCGATGTCTATATGATCTTGAACACCCTTGTCGAAAATGTTAATGCTAAAAGTCCTTGGACTTATGGTTTGCTCAATGAAAAAGGTCAAAAACAAAGTTCAACTGCTTTTGAGACAATTAAAGGGATCATAAAAAATTACAATGATGCCGTAGGGACGACCTCCACCATAACCGGACAGGTTCAAGCGGCACTTGCCGAATACCAAGTCCATAAGAAAAAATTATTTTCAAGGCAGAGCAAACAATCCCTTATAGCAGAAAAATATTTAACCGATATGCTAAAAACCTCATCGGATAATGAAATACGCTCAGACGTAATTTTTCTTTTGGGATTAAGTGAGACCTCCCGCTTCAAACGCTTGGGCTTAGAACCACTTACAAAAGGTTCCAAGCTGTATACGCTACTTTATAACGTGTACATTAAAACGCCACCCGTCAGATAGCCATGTAGGGCGGACAATATTTTTCCTGCATTATTTTAGAGTACGTTGCGCGTACGTACTGTTGTTCAGTACACAGCAGACCCTACATTGTTTAGGCCGCACAGCCTGCCAGACCTTCGAACAGGCTTATTCCAGAATAAGCGCAGGGTGCAAGCTTTAGCTGCGGCCAGAACTCTATTTTTAGCAAGGTCAGGTGTCCGGCGACACATATCGGCAAAAGGTAAAAGAGGCAAAACCGCTTGCCATCTTTAACCGGATAAAGTTAAACTGATTTAGAGGAATATGGCTCATTTCATTGAATTTTAATAATTTAAATATCACAACACGTTATCAGTAAGGTGTGGATCAATAAGGTGGACACCGCGTACAATCGTAGCTTTGCTAAAAATGTGACATTTGAAGCAACCATTTGAATATAATTAATTTAGGTGTGTAAATGATTATAAGAGGCATACGTAGCTCATGGGAACATGACCAAAATGGCATGACCTACCAGGATATGGCGGATACTAAAGTGGTCGCAAATAAACTCGGTGTGGTTATTGTCTTTAGGTCTACCGGGCCGTGGGCTAAACGCTGGCTTGAGCGTGGCTACCCCTCGAAAAATTTTCACGTCAAAGGCAAGAGTTCGGATTGGGGGCCGCAAGCGGGCTTTGTGCCTTTCGATGGTTTTTTCAGTAAAGTCGGTTACGACAAGGAAAAAGCCATGAAAGGAACAGCGGCCAACATAGACGGACTTGAGTCTGGGTTTGCCGCAAAAGCCCCGCTAGTGCTAACCGCCGAAGAACTGAAAATGCAACTTACCGAACAAAGTGGCGGACGAACGGCGATAAAACGTAAAACAACCATCGCGAAAAGCCACGACCTGCTCCTCTTCGCCAATATAAGCGGTACTGAGCGTGAATGCGCCTTCCGGGCCGTCAAACTTTTAGATGGACGCTATGAGATTCGTGCATTTCCTCCTCAAATGGACATTGATCCTCTCGATTTACCCAAAATGGCAGGTTATCTTCTGGAAGTGATGACTTCCAACGAAGTAGGCGCAAATAACATGCCTATGACAGGAGACTACGATTTACTTTTGGTTAGCCCCCCCATGTCACAATACGGCAGCCTAACACCATATCCAATACGCAAACCCGGCATCCGACTCAATGGCCGGCCTCCACTGCCTGATTTTGTTTTTGCTGCGGGTGTGGGGATGGACAACGTCATTGATCCCAGCTTACACACAGCTGGGAATATCAAGACTAACTACCAAGCTGTCCGCAATGCAGGCTATTTCACCCGACGAAAAAGGGAATTAGGCAATCAAGCGGGGCCGGTGTTTAGCCCCAAACTACCTGAACCAGTGCCTCTAGCTGACATACATCCCTTGGCAGATGATGATGGGACGGCTACATATAATGACCCAGTGAGTTTGGGAAGAAGGGAGCATCATGATATGGGGAATATTACCCCTAGAATTTTGCAAACCATCAATGAACTGAATCGTCAGATGGGCGCCATTGGAGAAAAAGCCGCCTTTCGACGGGTGCATCACAATGCCGAAGCTTACCGTAACGCCCAATTCGGGGCATTGACAAAAAAAGACATGCTAACTAAAAAAGATGGCGAAGCTTACGGTGATGGCTTTCCGTTGACCCTTTTTCAACCCAATACGTTGTGTGACGACAGTAAGGCCACATCAATCTATACCGATGTTTGTACCTTAGAAAATTACAGCGAGCTGCAAGGTTATATAGCCACTTTAACTCAGGCTGGATTCTATGTTCCTCGAAATTGGGCATGGCAAACAGACAACACGCCACAAGCTTCAGAGTCTGTTAAGGCTGTCTTTTCAACCACTCGCCCACGACAGTAAAACGTACTGAAACGGAGATTGAACTATGAATCACGCCAATCAAGATTCCGTGGTGCTTCATTGGCCACCATCATTACCTATACTGGACTATCAGTTTTTTGATTTTTGCCAGGTCAATAAAGAGTTGCGTATTGAACGTAGCGCTTCAGGAGATTGTGAAATTATGGCGCCTACCGGTGGTGCAACCAGCTGGCGAAATTCCAGACTCATTACTCAACTCTCTATTTGGTCTGATCTGGATGGTAGCGGCATAGTATTTGATTCATCAGGCGGCTTTATCCTGCCCAATGGCGCAATTCGCTCACCCGATGTGTCCTGGGTTAAGAAATCACGTTTAGCAAAATTAACGCCAAAACAAAAGCAACAGTTTTTACCGCTGTGCCCTGATGTTGTCATTGAGCTCCGTTCGCCCAGCGACAGCATGAAAAACCTGCAAGACAAGATGCGCGAATACAGTGAAAACGGCGCGTGTTTAGGCTGGTTAATCGATCCTGAAGCTCGGCAGATTCTCGTTTTTCAAGGCCATAAGCCGCCTTTAAATCTGGATCAACCGACCTTTTTGTCCGCTGATGAAGTGTTACCGGGGTTTCGGCTGGCGTTGCAAACGCTGTGGGATATTGGGTTTTAAATGGCTGCCGGTTTAAGGAAATGCGGCTATCAACTTAACGCGGGACAGACCTTCCAGGTTTTACGACTGCCATGGATGGCAAAAGTGCTGGAGCTGCCGGGAGCGGCTCCAGTAAAAACCTGGAATGTCTACTTCGGCATGCTTGTCCCGCTTTAAATGGGAAGCCGGAAATGTCATTTTATTTTTACCACGAAGACCAGAGAGGGCTTGTTTTAAAAACAATTTATAAACAGTCCAGAGCATCAGTATTCCCTGAATTCATATAATAAATACAATCCCCCAAACTTGCCGGAAACGCTACTGCGCACTACGCTTGTATCAGTTTATTCTGACCTGCATAACGCTTTAGAAAAGATGCCTACTAAAAAACAACACTTAGAAAACGACCATGATCATTGAAAAATTTAACCTGAAAGCGCAAAAAATCATTGAAAGCGCTTGCCGCCTAGCCGTTGAGAATGACCACGGGGTGGTCACGCCTTGGCATCTTTTGCATCGCTTGGTCGAATCGACAGACAACATTGGCCGCCACTATCTGGAACAGGCCCATATCGACTTGGCACGATTGGCCGATGTCGTGGCTGCCGAACTGATTGTTCAGCCTAAAGCCTTGAGAAATGTCCAGCAAACGCCAATTAACCGGGAGCTCGAACGGCTCTTCATTTACGCCGAACAAATAGCCGCCCGTAGCGGCGATAAATACATGGGCATCAGCCATCTGCTGTTGGCACTGTGGGACTTGGACGAGTTGGCGGCGGCATTGATAGAGGCCAGTGGCAACAAGGAGGCGTTTATCCTGGCGTTGGAACAGCAGCCTAAAGGCGGCTACAACGGCCAGGAAAATTCCGGCGAATTTGAATATCTGGCCAAATATGCCCGCGACCTGACCGAATTGGCCCGGCAAGGCTTGTTGGATCCGGTGATTGGCCGCACCGATGAAATCAACCTGGCGATCCAGGTGTTGTGTCGGCGGCTTAAAAATAACCCCATTATTGTCGGCGAACCGGGCGTAGGCAAAACGGCTATTGTCGAAGGTCTGGCGCAACGTATTGTCGCAGGCGACGTACCGAAGGACTTAATCGGATGTTCGGTGTTGGCCATCGACATGGGCTTGTTGGTTGCAGGTGCCAAATACCGTGGCGAGTTCGAGGAACGTTTCAAGCGGCTGTTGCAGGAAATCGCCGATGCCGGGAATGTGCTTACCTTCATTGATGAGATTCATAACCTGATTGGCGCAGGCAAATCCGAAGGCTCCATGGATGCCGCCAACCTGCTCAAGCCCGCTTTGGCGCGTGGCGAAATCCGCTGTATCGGCGCCACCACCCATGAGGAATACCGCAAACATTTTGAAAAAGACTCGGCGTTGATCCGGCGCTTCCAGGTCGTACAGGTGGAAGAGCCGGATGACGAGACGACGTTGATGATTTTGCGCGGCATCAAAGAAAAATACGAAATGCACCACGGCATCCGCATTACCGAGGCCGGTTTGCTGGCCGCAGTCCGCCATTCCAGGCGCTATATTGCCGACCGGTTCCTGCCGGACAAGGCCATCGACCTGATCGACCAAACCGCCGCCGCCGTGCGTATCGGCCTTTCCGCCAAGCCTGCCGAGTTAGAGGCGCTGGATCGCCGCGTGGTGGCGCTGGAAATCGAATGGTCTTCGCTGGCCAATGAATTGGCCGAAACCCGCAAGCAACAGTTGCATAATGAGCTGCTTGAACTGCGCGAAAAAAGCGCGCAACTGACTGAGCGATGGGAGCGTGAAAAACGCGCCATGACCGAAGTGCAAAATGCGCGCAAATTGCTGGAAGATTCGCGCCGGGAAATGGAGCTGAAAATCCGCGAGGAAGACTTTGTCCGCGTTGCCGAATTGCAGCACAAGGTGATTCCGCAAGCGGAACGGACGCTGGCCGAATACGCAGACATTGACACCGACGGTATCCATCCGCAGAAAAATTTTATCGACGAACAGGACATTGCCGCCACAGTCGCCCGCTTAACCGGCATTCCGATAGCGAGGATGCTTGATTCCGAACAACAGCGGCTGCTGAATTTGGAAAACCATTTGCGGGAGCGGGTGGTCGGCCAAGAAGACGCCATTGCCGCCGTGGCCAAGGCGATTCGCCGTGCCCGTGCCAACATCCAGGATGCCAACCGCCCGCTCGGCTCTTTCCTGATGCTAGGCCCTACCGGCGTTGGCAAAACCGAATTGGCCAAGACCTTGGCGCAATTCCTGTTTAACGACGACTCGGCGATGGTGCGCATCGACATGAGCGAGTTTATGGAAAAGCATTCGGCCGCCCGCCTGACCGGTGCGCCTCCAGGCTATGTCGGCTATGAGGAAGGCGGGCTGTTGACCAACCAGGTGCGCAGCAAGCCGTACAGCGTGATTTTGTTCGACGAGGTGGAAAAAGCCCACCCCGACGTATTTAACCTGTTTTTGCAGGTCTTGGATGAAGGCCGCCTGACCGACAGCCAAGGGCAGTTGGTCAACTTCACCAACACACTCATCCTGATGACCTCCAATCTCGGTTCCGAGCTGATTGAACCGGTAGAAACCGAGCAGGCGCAGCAGCAGATGCAGACACTGATCATGGACAGGGTACGCGGCCATTTCCGGCCCGAATTTCTCAACCGTCTCGACGACATCCTGATTTTCCGCCAACTTACGCTGGAAACCATGCGCCCCATTGCCGACATTCAGCTGCGGCGCTTGGCCAAGTGCCTGCAAGAACGCGATATTAAGCTCGAAATCAATGATGACGCCAGCAACAGCTTGGCACAATGGGGCTTCAATCCCTTGTATGGCGCACGCCCTTTAAAGCGGGTGATTCAAACCCGGTTGCAAGACCCGCTGGCCGAACTGTTGCTGTCCGGCGAGCTGCATGATGGGCAGCATGTTGTCGTCAGCGTGGAGGACGGGGAATTGGTGCTTACCGGTATTGACGATAAAGTTGTTTTGGATGATGAAGGCATGACCGAAGTGACAAAGGGGGATTAAATGGCAGCAGCCTCTTCATTGGATACGCTGGCCGGGGTGACCGCAACATTGACATGGCTTGATTGGTTAGGCCTGGCCGTGGTGTTGCTGCTGTTGTGCGTCCTGGTTTTTTTGTTTTGGCGGCGCGCTAAAGCTGACAGCAAACCGGCCAGCCCTGAGCTTACTGTGCCGGTAAAGCTGTTGCTCCCCGCTGACTGCTTGGTAAAAGTGTGGCGCGGCTTTATCCGCACAATCCCTTGGCGGCTGCATGCCGATGCCTTGCGCATGCCGTTTTCCGTGGTCATCGGCGAAGCCGGTAGCGGCAAGAGCAGCATCATCGACCGTTATGCCGACTGGCAAGGGCAAGATTTTCGCTTCCATCCCAGCGCCATTGACGACCCGTTGCTGCAAATTTATCTGGGCGCCAAATCGCTGGTGCTGGAATTGGGTTCGCCGCTGCTCTACGACACCACTCCGGCGGCGTACAAAGCAATACAAAAATTGTGGCAACGCTTGCCGCCACGCCCCCAAGTGGTTATGGCCATTGATGCGTCAACCTTGTTGGCGCCGAAAATGGAACAGTTGCGCCAGTCAGGCCATGCCCTATTCGGTAAACTGAAAGTGTTCGCCCAACTGGAACGCCAACCCTTGCCGCTGGTTGTGGCGCTGAGCCACATGGAAAAAGTCCCGGGCTTTGTCGAGTTCTGCATTTTCCTGGAAGAGTCCGGCATCCCTTTGCAGATCGATTTTCCAAACGGTGACGGCATTAATCAACTGGAGTCCTGCCTGGATGGCTACCAACAACACCTGAACCGGGCGCTGGTGACCCGTCCGGCGCAAGACTACCTGAAAATAGCAAGCTTCCTTAACGAAGCCCCTGCATTGCTCCGCGTCTTAGTTGATTTTCTGCGTGTGGCCGGGGTCGAACAGGATGTTGAGTCGCCGCCGATTATCCGGCTTTGCCTGCTGTCCGAACATGTCCACAGCTTCGGTTGCCAACCTTTCGCACTGCCGCACGGCGTGGTCGAGAAACCGAGGCCTATGCTGAATAAACAAGCCAAAATCTCGCTGGCGCTATTTTTCGCAGGTTTTGTTTATCTGGTCGGGAGTTATTACTATCAACAGGATATGGTTAGCGACATCTATAAAGATATCCAAACTGTCGCCCAAACCCCGCTTGAACATTACCCGGAAAAAGTCAGCCCACTGTTCCTCAATTTCTCTGCAGACTTTAATAAAGACCCACTATTGGGTTTCATGCCCAATTTTTTCGAACCCATTGTGGCGCGTAATAATTATTTGTTGATTACCGAAATACGCAAATATTATTTATTGCCCTACCTAAGGCAACTCCAGTTAGAAGACAATGCCAATTTCAAAACCATCCAATTTATCGGTTTTTTGTACTCAACACCGACTAACGAAATCGGTAAGCTCCTGTCAATCAAGGCGAAAACAAGCACATACGACATCTCTAATATCGCTAAATATGCAAAGCTTGTTAACGATTATCGGCAATACAATACGCGGGTCAATGACTTAGACTTTCTGCTCAATGAAATCAATTATGCCAAGCCTGAGGCTTACATTGAAGACAATGTGCCCTGGCTATCACTGTTTAAAAGCTTTCAGCAACTATTGAACAAGCCGTTTGTGCAAGAAGCTGAATTTAAAGCCCTGCAACAGCAGTTAGCGCCGTTCCTCCGTGTCATTAACCAGCTTGATTATTACAGTGACGATGAAAGCATCAGACAATGGCTGGTACAGAACACCAGCTTACGTATGCTGGAGCAACCCAACCAATCGGAATTGCGCCAAAGGGAGGTTGCCCAACTGTTAAACCTGGTCAGCAACCTGAAACTTGACCAGACCGACAATTGTAAAGTCGAACTGCCCCTGAACGAGTGCCTAGGCTTGCTGCAGGCTGTCGCCAACATTAAGACCGACAGCGCCTCCTCCAACATGGCTTTTAGCTTGGGCGGGGAGCATTTTTCGTTCAATCCTGTGCAATGGAACGAGCTGATTAAACGCAGCCGCATCAGCATGATGCTGCGCGACATCATGAACAAGCACAGGAATTACGACGGTTGGCTTTTTTTCGGCTCGCCTTCGGTTTATTCCGACGTGGAAATGAATGCCACTAACAATGGCGGGCTGCTGTTTGCCGGTAAAGCCAGGATTGATGGGCGCATGACCGCCAATGCTTTCGAGCAGGACGTCAAGCCTGCAATCATCGCATTGTCTGAGATTGTCGATAAATTGCCCATTGACCAGAAAGAGAAAAAACAGTTTAACGATTTTGTGCTGAAGAACCTGAACACTTACGCCGACCGCTATGTGAATGCTTATTTGCACTATTTCAAGCAATTCCAAATACGCATTGATTCGGTCTGGGCGCTGAATTATGTGCTGAGCGATTTGCAGCAACCCACGTCCTCGTTGCTCGAAGCCCTGGTGCAGATAAAAAACAACACCGCCATAAGTTTTCCAGTCTCGCCCTACTTTCAGCCGTTTTCACAAAGGTTGACGGTATTCCGTTTCATCCAACGTTTGATGGAAGAGCAAAATGGCATCTATCCGGAATTTCAAAAATACCAATTCCTGATGGCGCAAATGCAAAATGAAATCAACACCGACGAACCTTACATGCCGAAAAAAGAGGACGCCTCCGGCGCACTGAAAGGGGCATTGACGCCGATTGGGCGCGTGGCTTGGTCTATGCTGACCAATGAAGAGGGTTCGTATGCAAACTTGGTCAAAAACTGGCTACAAAATGCCGGGCTTCTCAATGAGTGGCAACAGCCGTTCCTGGTGCCGGTGCAGCAGCTGCAAAAATTCGGCACCAATGAAATCAACCAGCATATCGCCGGTATTTGGACTGACATCTGGCGCTCTAATGTCATGCCGCTATTCGGCAAATTTCCCTTCACGCCTAGTGCCGGGCGCGACCAGGAATTGGCATTGGATGATTTAAGCGCAACGTTCCACCCGACACTGGGCGTTTTTTGGGCCACTTTCCAGCAATACCTGTCCCCGCTGTCGACTTTTAGCAATGGGGTATGGGTCAGGCATCGGGAATTGTCCGACAGCGTCGTATTGCCGCCGAATTATCTGCAGCGGGTCAATGCCGCACAACAACTTACGGCCAGTTTATGGGACGATGTGGGCAACCCTAAACCGCTGGAATTGTCAGTCAAGTCCGGCTTGTTGCCAACCTACAAAAACCAGCAAATATTGCGCACCCCATTGGCCTCCTTAACTTATTTGCGGCAAGGTGAAAATTCGGTGCTGGGTTTCAACCAGCAAAAAAACTGGCAGAAATTAGCCGTGAATTGGTGGGTGTCCCAGCAGGCAGAAGTCGGCATGGAATTCCGTAAAGATGCCGCCCCAACCCGGGTCTACAGCGACATCACGGTGACGGATTCGCAATGGAACTTTTTTCGGCTGCTGCAACAAGGCGAATTAATTGGCCCGCAACGGTACCGGTGGCTACTGGCCCATCCCAATTTCCCGCAACAACCGTTAAATGTTGAATTTTCATTCCAAGCCAACCCCTTGGCCATATTTGCCAACCTTGCCGGAAGTTAAAGAATGACCACGACCATCCTACCCTCATTTTGGAAAACAGTCCTGGCGCTGCTGCTAGCCGCCTTATTGGCGGCCTGTTCCAGCGACCCAAAGCCGCCGCCGCTATTGACTTTCAATGTCAGGGCGAATGTTCAGGCCAACAACGGCGACCTGTTTTATTTTGTCGTCCGCAATGTCAACGAAAAGCAATTCATGCTTGACAGCTACCAGGACATAGCCGACAAAGCATTTGCCAGTCCGGCTGACCCCGCTGTGCTGGGGGTTTTTTCGATAGTCCCCGGCACTAAACAGGAATGTGCGGTGAACCAACCGGCGCAAGGCTCGGTCGGTTTATACTTTTTATACACCCGCCCCGGCTCGCAATGGAAAAAACTGCTGTCCATGCCGTTTGACCTTAAATACACGGTGAACCTGAAGAGTGATAACCAAATCGAGATTCTCGAAACAAGACCTTGGTATTCTTGGTTTTGAAACTGATGGGGCAAACATAAATGTCACTCATTTCAATATCTGAAGCATCAGAACTGACGGGCAAGTCGATTCCGACCATTTACCGTCACATAAAAGACGGCAACCTTACCCAAACCGACAACAAAATTGATACGACGGAGCTGCTTCGGCTATTTGGCTCTTTTAAAAGCTCTACCGATTACCTTCGTGAAAATGAGCAACTTCGCCGCTCCAATGCGGACTTGAAGCAAGATAAAGAAAAGCTATATCAGATCAACGACCTTCTTCGCCGTTCAAATGCTGATTTAAAGCAGGATAAAGAAAAACTGTATCGAATAATTGCCTCGCAAGAAAAATGGCTGTCGACACAAACCGTACAAAGCAAGCCCGCCGACACAATTGCGCCGCACGAAACCGCGCCAAATGAGCCGATAATGGATGAAAGCCTAACGCAACGGCTGGTTAGAAAGTTGTTTTTTTAATAAGCCCATGCCCCCGCCAATAGAGCACAAACTATGCAAAAAGCCATTATCAGCATCCGGCCATTAATAAGCGCCGCGCTTATATCCACTATGCTTGGCGGCTGTGCGGGCACAACGGTCAGCGAAACAGACCCTTGGGAAGGCTGGAACCGGCAAGTGCTGGGGTTTAACGATGAGTTTGACACGGTTGTCATAAACCCTCTGTCAACAGCCTATTCATCGGTAGTGCCGGAATTTGTTAATGATGGCCTAGGCAATTTTTTCAGCAACATTAACGACATCGGCGTCACCGTCAACGACTTGTTGCAGCTTAAAATAGAACAGGGCGGCATGGATGCCAGCCGTTTTCTGGTTAACACCACAACCGGCCTTTTCGGCTTCATTGACGTGGCAAAAATGATGGGGCTGCCCAAACACAATGAAGATTTTGGGCAAACATTAGGTTTTTGGGGCGTGCCGTCGGGCGACTATCTGGTCGTGCCGTTTTTGGGCGCCAGTTCGCCCAGGGAGCTGGTCGGCGTCATCGGTGATGCGCTAATGAATCCCTTGACCTATAGCTTTGTGTTTGCCGGCAGCGGCACTTTGTTCAGGGCGCTGTCAGCGGCCAATTCGCCTCGGCAAGTGGCCGGGGTTTTAGGGACTGCCGTGGGCACGGCGGTCATGGATCCATTGACCTACCCCTTTGCGGTTTTCGGTAGCGGCCCTGTTGTTTCAAATGCGCTCGACCCCGAGCCTCATTTGGTCAGGTTCAACGATGCTGATGCTGCAGCACCTAAAAAGGCCACCGACACCCCTCCGCTCGACCGCTATGACTACGTTAAGAGTGCTTATCAGGAGCAGCGCAAATACTTAGTCCATGATGGCATGGTGAGTGACGAAAATACTGTCCAACTAGCCGAAGAAGACACCGACGACCTGGACATGGGGCTTAACTATAAGCCGATAAGAAAGCGTTATCGGCACATGTTTATCAGCCCGTGAAAGCTTCAGCCGCCCGCTAGTGGGTGACCGTAAGGATTCGTGCGAAAATGGGCAATAGCGTCTATGCTAATTCTATTTGCGCTTCGTTGCTCTCCAGATCAAGCCGGAAATCATAGTCTATCGGCCCCGCCTCGCTATCCCGTAACTCATACATGCCGAATCGACTAGGGTGTTGCCGGTATG
>JAUXXQ010000212.1 GCA_030684815.1 Methylobacter sp.
CAAGCTCTGCTTGACTAACTACTGAGAAGGTCATGCCAAAGTTGGATGAAGTTAAAGCTCGACTGGATTGGCTTAAAGAGCAATTCAAGGTATTGGTCGCTATTTTGGTGGCTGATGTTGCTGGGATTTCTAAATTGTGTCTCGTTCCCAAGCTCCGGCTTGGGAATGCCTACCCCCAAGCTCTGCTTGACTAACTACTGAGAAGGTCATGCCAAAGTTGGATGAAGTTAAAGCTCGACTGGATTGGCTTAAAGAGCAATTCAAGGTATTGGTCGCTATTTTGGTGGCTGATGTTGCTGGGATTTCTAAATTGTATTTAGATGCGCAGCACGGCCTTTTGTTTTATTCAGGGCTGGTGTTGTTGGTGGTACTGACGGTTTCAATCATCATTGTGAGCCGTAAGATAGAAATCCATTTAATTGAGTTAAAGGATATTTGATATGGTTACTCTATTGATGATTTTGGCGTTGGTTGTGGTCAGTGTCGCCTTTTTGTATCCGGCGATTATGACCCGCTAACCCGCGTAACCCGCGTAAGGCGGATTCGCCGCTAGGCAATCCGCCACACTCGTGGTGATGTAAATTGACCCTCGTTTGGATGTTCCAAGCGGGGGTTTTTTATGCCTGCCTGTTTATGATTGTCGATTATTTTCGATGTTAACAATAGGGTGAACAATAGAACAATAATAGGGGACAGACCCCTATTAAATCACCTATTAAATCACCTATTAAATCAACCATTGCCCTATCCAACCAAAGCATTCTACAATCACAACTTCTTTGACTTAGCCCACTGTCAACCATGCAACATGCCATCGATCCAAAAATAGACTGCGTGTTCAAAGCCTTACTGGGTAGCGAGGAAAACCGTAATCTGCTCATCCACTTTCTCAACACTTTCCTGGCGCAAGAACTGACTGAACCGTTAGTCTGGGTCGACATCCTCAACCCTTACAACGACAAAGAATTTCTTAGCGACAAACTGAGCATCGTTGACGTCAAAGCCAAAGACCGCCACGAACAGGTTTACCAAATTGAAATCCAACTGACTAGCTACTGCCACCTGCCGTTACGCATCGTCTACAATTGGGCTGACATTTACAGCCAGCAACTCAAAAGCGGTGACGATTACGGCGAGCTCAAACCCACCTATTCCATTTGGTTACTGGCAGAAAATCTGCTGACTGGAGACAATGACTATAGCCACCATTACAAACTGCGCGACGACCAAGGCCGCACCTTCAATCAACACGGTGGCATTTGGTTATTGGAATTGAACAAATTTAACGCCAACCCGATTGAAAGCGAAGAACAGCGTTGGCTCAAGTTTTTTAAAGAAGGCGAGCAACTCAACGACAGCGCCTTGCCCGACTGGATGTCCACACAGGAGATGAAACAAGCTATGAGCACACTCAGCATTTTTTCCGAAAAAGAACGTCGATACCATCAATACCAATCCCGCCAAGAATACTTGCGCGAGCAACGGACTATTCAATTGGAGCTGGAGCAAACCAGTCAGGCATTAACCCAAGCACAGCAACGTGAACAATTGGCTTTGTTAGAGAAACAGGCTGCATTGCAAGAAAAGGAAGCAGCCCTAGCTGAAATTGAACGCCTTAAAGCCTTATTAGCCAAGAAAAATCATTAGGGGGAACAATAGGAACAAGAACAAAACAATAGGGGACATATAAACAAGGGAGAATAAGGGAGAATAGGGGACAGACCCCCCATTAAATCCCCCATTCCCCCCTCTTTTCCTCCCTTTCCCCGCCTCCTGCCCTGCTGCGCATAATGGCGTTTATGTTAAAAGTTTCAACACCATCTTGTTTGGATTTAATGCTTGCACACATGGCATAATGTGCTATCATTTTCGACATGAATAGCAAACAGCGTAAGACACTTGAAGCCATCTTTTCTGAACCGGTGAGTGGAAACCTGCCGTGGGATCGTATTGAGGCTCTGTTGCTGGCTATCGGTTGCAATGTTGTGGAGGGCAGCGGATCTTCGGTGATGTTCGAAAAGAATGGCCGGCGAGCCTATTTCCACCGCCCGCACCCACAGCGAGAAGCACTCGTCTATCGCATCAAGGCGGTGCGCGAATTTTTACTCAAGTTGGAGATAACGCCATGAAAAACACCATGACCTATCGCGGCTATATCGCTAGCCTGGAATTCGATCCAGACGACAATATCCTGGTCGGTCGCGTACTCGATATTGATGACATCGTCACCTTTCACGGCGAGTCTGTAGCTGCATTCAATGAGGCGTTTCAAGAGGCTGTCGATGACTATGTCGCCGCTTGCGAAAAGTTGGGGCAGGCTCCCGAAAAACCGGCATCCGGACGCTTGATGCTGCGTGTCGATCCCGTGGTTCATGCGGCGGCGCTCAAGGCTGCGGCACATGCCGGGCAAAGTCTTAATCGATGGGCTGAGCGGGTATTGCGGCAAGCTGCCCAAGGCGGTGTCCACGGTGTCATATAACAGTATAACAATATTAGAGAACAATAGGGGACAAGCAGACCCCTATTAAATCCCCCATTCCCCCCCCCTCTTTTCCTCCCTTTCCCCACCTCCCGCCCCGCTGCGCATAATGGCGTTTATGTTAAACTATGGGGCGCGTGTTATTTTTCGTTAATTTGAGCTACAATTGTTTCTATTTCGTTAGAGGTTCTTGGTTATGCCGACTATTAGTATGTTTTACGGGATTATTATCCGGATGCTGTTTATGGATACCCAGTAACATCACTTACCCCATCTTCATATTGAGTATCAGGGCTTGCAAGCTGTAATTTCCATTTCTGATGGGAATCTTCTGGAGGGTGACATTCCTGCCAAAAAGTTACGCATGGTGCAGGCGTGGATCGCTATTCATGAGGATGAGTTAATGGCGGATTGGTCGTTGGCGGTGAGCGGTCAGCCTGTATTCTCGATTGATCCTTTGCGTTGAGAAGGCTGGCGATGATTAATGTTAATTCCGTTGAGATTATGTCTGATTTTGTCTTGCTTCTGACTTTCTGTGGCGGCGAGCGACGTTTCTTTGATATGAAGCCTTATTTACATTATCCGGTATTTCGTCGCCTGGAGAACCCTGGATTCTTCTCGTTAGCTCATGTCGATTACGGTACGGTTACTTGGCCCGGTGACATCGACATTGCACCTGAAACGCTTTACGAATATTCTGTTCCTGCAAACAATAGGAAACAATAGCAAGGAACAATAAGGAATAATAGAAGCTTTAAGAAAACCGTGTAAATCCGTTCTATCCGTGTTCTATTTCTTTTTTCACTGAAGTAGTTACCGGATTTACAAAAAAATTGTCTACAAAAGGTATTGAAAGCACGAACAATATCACTCGATGAAGGGGGATGGTTGTGGGTTGAAATATCAAATCTGCTGATGACAATAACACACAAAAAACAGTACAATACCCCGCGTCAGAAAACAGATGTTGAGTTAAGGGATTCCTAAATTGTTAGGTTGTCCGGTTATCAATGTTGTAGTTCTGTGTTAACCGTAAGTTTTTATTTTTAGGAGTTTCAAAATGGCAACAGGCACTGTAAAGTGGTTTAACAACACCAAGGGTTTTGGTTTTATTGCACCTGCTGATGGCGGCGAAGACGTTTTTGTCCACCATTCAGTTATTCAAGGTGAAGGCTTTAAAACCCTGACTGAAGGCGACACAGTCACTTTTGACATTGAATCTGGTCCAAAAGGCTTAACTGCTGCAAATGTTTACCCCAAATAATCAGGGATAAGCTGGATTTAAAAAAAGCCCTTGTAAGTGATTACAAGGGCTTTTTTTTGCGCCGCCTTTTTTAACCTGTTATTTTAACGGGCGGCCTTTAGCATCTTTGTTAATATGGCCGCCAAACAGCAAAATGCCTTCTATAAAACCCCAAAGCGCTGCAAATCCGGGCAGCCCTGTCACATAAAGTATTGCCGTCAATGCCAGTTGCGCAAAACCAAACCGGTAAAAACCCAGATAAAACCGATGCAAGCCTAACCAACCCAAAAACAAACCTAGCGCTCCGGCCAAGTATTTGTATTTGACCGCTTTAGGCGGAGCTAAAAATGCGCCCATCAGCTTAACATTGTTTGCGCTAGCCCCTTCCGCATCAAAATTGACATCATCGCCTTCATCCGGCGGTACATCGGCGACCCAGTCGTCGATATGAAACTCAAAAAACTGTTCCCCGCTTTTTACCACCCCGGTTTGCGTCTTGCTGTCGTAACTTTCAATCTGTCCAATCATTTATCATCCACCTTTAAAATTAACGCACCCTGTTATTAGGATGCCTTTATACCATCGTTGACTCACGCGTCCTGCAATCGCACCGCCAAAACATCGCAGCGCGCATGATGCAGCACCCCGTTTGCAGTCGAACCCAGCAACAATGCAAAACCATGCCGACCATGCGAGCCGACGACGATTAAATCCACTTGATTTTCTTCGGCCACCCTGATTATTTCCAAGGTAGCACTGCCGGTTTCCAGCCACCGGCACTCTTCAGCAACAGCCAATTTTTCGGCGAGGGCCGCCATCCTTTTTTTTGCCGCCGCCATCAATTCTGCTGTCAAATCCAAATCGAAAGGAATAGTTAAACCGTAAGCCGCATCGGTAATCAATAAATTATCCATCACATGGACAATGCTCAGTTTTGCCTGATATTGTTCGGCCAGATCTTTCGCCCTGTTGGCAACCGCCTCGCCGTGTTCGGAAAAGTCAGCTGCCAGTAATATATGTTTATAGTTTTCCATAATGTCTCCTAATCAATACCGGCAAGTTCAGGGAACAATAAAGCCATCACCTGATAAGTGACCAGCAGGTATAAAAACGCCAAACCCAGGCCAAACATCAAGGTTTGCTCCAATGCGTTGCGAATGATATGCCCGATAACCGCCCCGTGCCAAATCATTAATCCAACGGTGACTATAAATGCCAATAAAACGCCTTTTCCGGTCGTCATCGTTGCTATGCCCGGCAAAGCGATAAAGCCGATTAACGCGTCAACACCCAACAAAGCGCTGGTAGTTTGATAAAATCGCGCGCGTTTTCCAGCGACATACAATATCACTGCGCTAAATCCGATCAGCAGCACAACGCCGACAAGTGCCTGTAATAGCGCGCCAAACCAATGGCCTTGTATGCTGGCCATCAAAAAACCGACCGCCAGGTCAGCGGTAATTAACAGCCCCAACAACGAGGCCGAAGAGGGCAAGTCCTGCGGGCCTTTTTTAAACAAGGCCATATCAAATAATCGCGTTATCAGTTCGAACATGATTTTTCCTGTTGCCGATTAATGGCTTATTGAGCCGCGCCGATTTTTTCCTCGGCGTCCATCCAGGCCGCTTCCGCTTCATCCAGCGCTTTATCGACCTGCACCTTGCGTTCCATCAGTTGTTTTAAACGCCCTTTTTCCGATTCCGCATAAATATCTGGATCGGCCAATTGCAGCTCCAGTTGCCGCTGTTCATTATGGTATTTTTCGACGGCCAATTCAGCTTTTTTTAGCGCATCGAATAACGGCTTATGGCGCAGCCTGCGTTCCGCATCCAGTTTGCGCTGATCTTTTTTGGACACCGTTTGCACCGTATCGGCCACGGTTTTTTCGTCGCCTTTTTTCTGCTCGGTCAGCCATACGCGGTAATCGTCCAAGTCGCCATCGAAAGGCTGCACCTTGCCGCCTGACACCAATAACAGCTGATCGGTGACCGAACGCAACAAATGCCGGTCATGCGACACCACCACGATGGCGCCTTCATAATCCTGCAAGGCCACGCTCAAGGCGTGGCGCATTTCCAGATCCAGATGGTTGGTCGGCTCATCCAGCAGTAATAAATTGGGATTTTGATAAACCAATAGCGCCAACACCAGACGCGCCTTTTCGCCGCCGGAAAAAGGTTTGACCACTTCCATCACCTTGTCGCCGCAAAAATCAAAACCGCCGAGAAAATTGCGCAAATCCTTCTCGGTCGCCTGTTTGTCCAGTTGCTGCAAATGCCATAACGGGCTTTCATCGACGCGCAACTGCTCCAACTGATGCTGGGCGAAATAGCCTATTTTTAGCGCTTCGGCTTCATTCCTGGTGCCGGATAATGGCTGCATATCGCCTGCCAGTACCTTAATCAGACTCGATTTACCCGCACCATTCGGCCCCAGTAAACCGATACGGTCGCCCGGCGAGATCGACAAGCCGGCCTGTTTGATCACGCAACTTTGCCCGTAGCCAATATCCACCTTATCCAGTGTCAATAAGGGATTGGGCATTTTCCCCGGTTTCGGGAAACTAAAATCGAACGGCGAATCGACATGCGCCTGCGCAATCAGCTCCATGCGTTCTAGCGCTTTAATCCGGCTTTGCGCCTGTCTTGCTTTAGTCGCCTGCGCCTTGAAGCGGTCGACAAAGCTTTGCATGTGGGCGATTTCGCGTTGCTGCTTTAGATAAGATGACTGCTGTTGCGCCAGTTTTTCCGCACGCATCCGTTCAAAAGCCGAATAATTGCCGGTGTAAATGTCGGCCTTATTCTGCTCAATATTGACGATGTGGGAGGTGATGGTATCGAGAAAATCGCGGTCATGGGAAATCAGCAACAAGGTGCCGGGATATTTGCACAGCCAGTCCTGCAGCCAGATTACTGCATCCAAATCCAAGTGGTTGGTCGGCTCATCGAGCAACAACACGTCCGATCTGCACATCAACGCTTGCGCCAGATTAAGCCGCATCCGCCAGCCACCCGAAAATGAATTGACCGGCTTGACTTCTTGGTCGGCAGTAAAGCCCAAGCCGTTCATCAAGCGCGAGGCTCTGGCCTGTGCGGTGTAACCGCCGATAGTGTCCAAAGCGGCATGGAGTTCAGCCTGTTTTAAGCCGTCATCGGCCTGTTCAGCGGCAAGCAACTGCGCCTGCAGGCGCCTTAACGGCTGATCGCCGTCAATGACATAATCAATCGCAGAGCGGACAACCGCAGGTGTTTCTTGAGCAACATGGGCGATTTCCAGTGCCGGCGGCATTGAAAAATCGCCTTCATCCAAATGCAGCTCACCTAATACCAAGGCAAAAAAACTCGATTTACCGGCGCCGTTAGCACCGGTAAAGCCGACTTTCTGGCCTTTATGAATAGTGAATGAAGCGTTGGCAAACAGCACCCGCGCGCCACGGCGCAGGGTTATATTTCTAAAATTTAGCATTTAAGGTAAAAGGTGAAGGCTTGTAGGGGTAGATTAGTAGGTTGGGTTAGGCGGTAGCCGTAACCCAACACATTCGCGCAAAAATGTCGGGTTACGCTACCGCTAACCCGACCGGCTAAGGGTTTGAGTAATCCAGCGTCAGTAATTCAGGTACTAAATCCCGCACTTCTTTTTTCAGTTCGTCTAACGTTTTCGCTTCGACAACCCGTCCTTTTAAATCAGGACTGGTTGCGACATAAACATTCACTTCGTTATCGTGAATAACTTCAACTTTAATTAACAGCGGCATGCCCATTTCCACAAAAAATCCGATTAAGCAAAGCGCTCAATCATCTTTTCCGCTTGCTCGGCAAACTGCTCTAAATTACCTCTTTTGACGGTTTCCACCGGAATAACCAGCGCGGTGCTTAGGTTAATATAAATATAAACATAACGTTTGCCGTATTCCACCCGGACTAACTCGCTCCAGGCCATTTTATTCTTGCCGCTGGGTGATTTTTCCAGCAGATAATTGGCATTTTCAGGGTCAATGGTCAGGGTATAAGTGCCGAACATATTGAGCTTTTCTTTAGCGGTATAGTTTTTAAGAATCTGCCTGCGCAAATCCAGCATCATAATCTTGGGCGACAGCAGCGCCCAGAGTATTGCAATAACCACGATATAACCCGACGAAGTCATATCCTGATAATAAAAGTAATAAAACGAGCCGATAAGTCCCATAATCCCAGGCACTATCCAGCGGTTTTTCCTGATATTACTTTGTATTTCTTCATTCCTCATGAATTGCATTTCATTAAAATGAATTAAATCTTCTTCGCGGAATTCGTATTCAATTTCAAACATGGTTTTGATCTTTTTAAAAGGTTATAAATATGGAAAACAGACTGGACGGATGTAAGCGGATTAAAATATTTATCCGTAACTATTCAGCCCTGCTAAAAATAATTAAATGGAACACAGATGACACAGATAAGGCAGATTTACACAGATTTTTAATCAGTAATTATCCGTTTGATCAGTGCCATCCGTCGACTGCAGGGATGCAGGAGGTAGAGCAATGCAGGAGCAATTGCCGAGTTCTATTTTTTTACTGAGTAGTTACATTTATCCGTATTTATCAGTTAAATCCGTGCCATTCGCGTTCCATTATAATGTGGTTCTAATGCATTTTTATCGTGGCATGGGCGCTGCGCCGGAATAGATTGGACAGGGTCAACATGGCCGTTCTGAAATAGCCGTGTATCGCCACTTGGTGCATTTTGTATAGCGACAAATAAACCATCCTGGCGATAAAGCCGCCGACACTGACCGAACCCATCAAGTTGCCCATTAGATTGCCGACCGTGGTGTATTTGCCCAGCGCCACCAAGGATCCGTAATCGAGATAAACATAATTGACCAGTTTGCCGCCTTGCAAGCGGTTGATGATCGATTTGCCCAGCGTCGATGCCTGCTGATGCGCCGCCTGCGCCCTCGGCGGCACGTTGCCGTCATGTCCCGGCCACGGACAGGCGGCGCAATCGCCAATGGCAAAGATGTTGTCATCGCTGGTTTTCAAGGTTGCATCGACCACCAGCTGGTTGATCCGGTTGACTTCCAAACCGTCCAGATTTTGCATCCAGTCCGGCGCTTTAATACCGGCCGACCAGACCTTGAGATCCGCCGGAATCATCTCGTCATCATGGGTAAGGACGCCTTCTTTGCTGACTTCGATAACCCGCCGTCCCAGTTTAAGGTCGACGCCTAATTTAACCAATTGTTGTTGCGTGGCTTGGGCTAATTTGCCGGGCAAGGCAGGCAGCAGCTGCGTTGCGGCTTCAATGATAGTCAGTTTCACGTCGCTGGATTCATCCAGGCCGTAAACCGCCAGCAGATTGGTCACCTCATGTAATTGCGCCGACAGCTCGACGCCGGTAGCGCCCGCGCCGATAATCACGATAGACAGGGACTTGTCGGCGCTTTGACTGGCATGGCTTTTAATATAAGACTCAACCAATTGCCGTTGAAACTTAAACGCCTGCGCGGTGGTATCCAGAAACAGGCAATGTTCCGCCACGCCCTTGATATTAAAAGTATTGCTGATGCTGCCGACCGCCATCACCAAGGTATCGTAACTAAAAGTGCGCCGGGGAATCAATTCCTCGCCGCTGTCGCTCAGTGTCGGG
The DNA here is from genome assembly GCA_030684815.1 of Methylobacter sp. Classification (GTDB taxonomy): domain Bacteria; phylum Pseudomonadota; class Gammaproteobacteria; order Methylococcales; family Methylomonadaceae; genus Methylobacter_A. The sequence continues at coordinate 9,353 of JAUXXQ010000212.1, forward strand.
CTGACATAAATTTCTTTTTTCTGCCGGTCTAAACCTTCCATCCTGCCTAGCCTGAAGCGAAAATGATTCCGGTACGCCTGCGCCAAATATTCAATCTGTTCCGACTCATCCAGTGTTCCCGCCGCAACTTCATGCAACAACGGCTTCCAAATATGGATAGGCGATGCGTCCAGCAAGGTCACTTCGGCCGCGCCCTTTTTGCCTAATTTTTTGCCCAAGCTGGTTGCCAATTCAAGACCCGCCGCCCCGCCGCCAACAATCACTATCTTGTGTTTTTCATTATTGTTATCAGTCATTGTCATCCCCTCAAAAAAACATTATTTTTCCGTACCGGCAGCATTATATCGAATAGCCTATTTCAATACAGGACTCCTTTAAAATCATTCGGGTATTGGCATAGGCAGGCTCTGGCTAAATACACGTGCTTATGAAACAATTAATCCTTTAAGCCGCGCCGCTTATGCCCGCCATCAGCGAATTGATTGGGGCTTAATGGTGACAAAATTAAGGATTTTATGACTAACAATTACGCCATTATCTTGGCCGGTGGCAGCGGCAGCCGTTTATGGCCGCTGTCGCGCACTTTGCGCCCCAAGCAATTGCTCGCGCTCGATGGCGAGCAAACGCTGTTGCAGCAAACCGCCTGCCGTTTGCTCAAGCATGTTGATGCCAGCTGTCTGCTCACCGTCACCCATCAGGATCACAAGTTTGAAGTCAAAGGCCAATTGGCCGAAGTCGATGCTAGGCTTCCGGCAACAGTATTGGCCGAACCTTGCGCGCGCAACACCTTACCCGCGATTGCCTGGGCGGTTTGGGAGATTTTTAAACAAGATCCCGAGGCCATGATCGGCGTTTTTCCATCCGATCATGCCATTAGCGACGAACACAGTTTCCTTGCCGCCTGGCAAGCGGCTGAATTGGCGGCAGCACAAGGTTATCTGGTGTTGCTGGGCATCACGCCGACAGAACCTGCGACCGGTTACGGCTACATCCAGCCGGGGAATGCGCTGGACATCACCTCCGCTAAGCCGGTTTTGCAAGTGTCCCGCTTTGTTGAAAAACCCGATTTGGCCAAGGCGCAACAATTCGTCGACGGCGGCTATTTATGGAACAGCGGCATGTTCGTGTTCCGCGCCAGCGTTTTCATGCAGCTGCTGGCTCGTCATCAGCCGGACATTCATCAGGCGATGACATCGGCGCAAAGCGACGGCGTGGCGGCTTTTTATGCGCAACTGCCGAACCTGTCCATTGATTACGGGCTGGCGGAGAAAGCCGAACAAGTGGCGGTCGTGCCTGTTGCCATGGGCTGGAGCGATTTGGGCAGTTGGGATTCGATTTATCAACATCGCGACAAGGATGAGGCAGGCAATGTCAGTCAAGGCGATGTATTGATGCAGGATACTCAGGACAGCCTGCTGTGGAATTCCCATGGCCTGCTGGCTACTTTGGGTGTGCGCAATATTGCGGTGATACAGACTGCTGACGCCACTCTGGTTTGCGACCGCAGCCGTACCGAAGACATTAAACAGCTGGTGGCTTTGGTGCAAAACAGCCACCCGCAGCTAACCGAAACGCATACCACAGTGCATCGTCCGTGGGGGATTTACCGGGTTTTGGAAGAGGGGCCGAATTTCAAAATCAAATGCATTGTGGTCAATCCCGGCGCCAAATTGTCGATGCAAATGCACAAACACCGTTCCGAACATTGGGTGGTGGTATCCGGCACTGCCAAAATCACCAATGGCACCCAGGATATTGAGCTAGAGGCCAACCAATCGACTTACATTCCCAAAACCCATCGCCATCGTCTGGAAAACCCCGGCCAGTTGCCGTTGCAGATCATTGAAGTGCAATGCGGCGACTATGTTGGGGAAGACGATATTGTGCGTTTCGATGACAGCTACGACCGGACTTAAACTTATGAATAAAATCGCATTAATCACCGGCATTACCGGACAAGACGGCGCCTATTTGGCCGAATTTCTGCTGCAAAAAGGCTACATTGTGCATGGCGTTAAACGGCGCTCCTCGTTGTTTAATACCGACCGTATCGATCATCTTTATCAGGAACCGCACAGCAAAAATGCGCGTTTCTTTTTGCATTTTGGCGACTTGACCGATGCGACTAATTTAATCCGCATCATTCAGCAAGTTCAGCCGGACGAGATTTATAACCTTGCCGCAATGAGCCATGTCGCGGTGAGTTTCGACACCCCTGAATACACCGCCAATGCCGATGGCATCGGCACCTTGCGGCTGCTTGAAGCTATCCGTATCCTCGGCATGGAAAAAAAGACCCGTTTTTATCAGGCCTCCACTTCCGAACTTTACGGCCTGGTGCAAGAAACGCCGCAGAAAGAAACCACGCCGTTTTATCCGCGCTCGCCTTATGCCGTTGCCAAGCTGTACGCCTACTGGATCACGGTCAATTACCGCGAAGCTTACGGCATGTATGCGTGTAACGGCATTCTGTTTAATCACGAAAGCCCGATACGCGGCGAGACCTTTGTCACCCGCAAGATTACCCGGGCGTTGGCGCGCATTAAACTCGGCCTGCAAGACTGCCTGTATCTTGGCAACCTAGACGCCCTGCGCGATTGGGGGCACGCTAAAGATTACGTGGAAATGCAATGGTTGATGCTGCAACAGGACGAGCCGGACGATTTTGTCATTGCCACCGGCGTGCAATACAGCGTGCGCCAGTTTGTCGAAATTGCCGCGCAAGAGCTGGGCATCAGCATCGCTTGGCAAGGCAGCGGGGTGGAGGAAAAAGGCTATGATGCCCAAGGCCGGTGCATCGTGCAGGTTGATGCGCGCTACTTTCGCCCGACCGAAGTCGAAACTTTATTGGGCGATCCAAGCAAAGCCAAGCAAAAACTTGGCTGGACACCGAAGATCACTTTTCATGAACTGGTCGCCGAAATGGTACGCGAAGACCTGAAATCCGCCGAACGCGACGAATTGGTCAAAAAACATGGCTATTCGGTGTTGAATTGCCATGAGTAAGGTGATTTTCGAGAAAGAATGTCTCATCCATGAGGATATTGGGCTGTAGAAAAACAAAGTCCACGCTTATCACGAAAGCCACGAAAATTTCGTGTTTTTTCGTGGCTTTCGTGGACAATTATTCAGGTCTGTCCTTTTCAGGAAATAGGCTAAAGCAATCTTTAACTTTCCATGCCCAGTTTTTGCAGGCGGTAGCATAAAGCCCTTAACGATAAGCCGAGTGCTTGGGCCGCGGCGGTTTTGTCGCCGTAATTGGCTTCCAGCGCCACTCTGATGGCTAAGCGTTCAATCTTATCCAAATGATCTTCCAGCGACGCCGATTCCGGTTCAGCACCCGCCGATTTTGCGTCATCGTCACTCAAACCCGGCAAATTCAAATCATTGCGCTCGATGCGGATGCCTTCGTACAGCGCCAGCGCCCGCTCCAAAATATTTTCAAGCTCACGCACATTGCCGGGAAAATGATAGCGCTGTAAGGCCGCCAATGCCGCCGGCGTAACTGCCGGCAAATCCTGTTTGTTGGCGCCGGTCAGTTTGAGCAAAATGTGCTCGACCAGGGCGGGAATATCCTCGGGACGTTCGCGCAAAGCGGGTACATGCAGCTCGATGACATTAATCCGGTAATACAAATCCTGCCGAAAACTGCCGTCTTGAACCATGTCGCCAAGATTGCGGTGGGTGGCGCTGAGCAAACGGACATCGACAGCAATTTCCTGCTGACCGCCGACCGGCCGTATTTTTTTTTCCTGGATGGCGCGCAATAATTTGACTTGCAGCGGCAGCGGTAAATCGGCCACTTCATCAAGAAACAAGGTGCCGCCTTCCGCGCTCTGAAAAAAGCCCATTTTGTCGCAGATGGCACCGGTAAAACTGCCTTTTTTGTGGCCGAAAAACTCGCTTTCCATCAGCTCATACGGAATTGCGCCGCAGTTGATCGCGACAAAAGCACGGTCATTACGGGCGCTGCGCTGATGAATCAAACGGGCCACCAGTTCTTTGCCGGAGCCGGATTCGCCGCTGATATAAACCGGCGCCTGGCTGCGTGCGAGCTTGTCTATTTTTGCCCGAATATCCTGCATCGCAGGCGAGTCGCCCAGCAGCGCATAACGGCTGCGCTGGTCTTTTTGGGGCGAGGCATCGGACAGTTTTAGCGCATTATTAATCAGCAATTTAAGCGAGGCTAAATCGACCGGCTTGGAGACAAAATCGAAAGCGCCTTTTTTCATCGCGAGAATAGCCGATTCCATGTTGCCATGCGCTGTGATCACGGCAACCGGTATCGGTGCGGGCAATGCCTGGATGAAGTCGACCAATTCCAAACCGTTGCCGTCGGGCAGTTTCATGTCGGTCAGGCAAAGGTCGAAGGGTTTTTGTTGTAATAAGGCTTTAGCGCGACCCACATCTTCGGCGCCGCAGGTCTCGATAGCCATGCGGTTAAGGGTGATTTCCAGCAATTCCCGAATATCGGGTTCGTCGTCTACAATCAGGGCCAGTGGTTTTTTCATAATTCAATTAGGTAAGGTTCCGCATTCAACAAGCACAGCCGAAAACAGCTGTGTTTATCGTCGGTTAAATAATAGCTCAATTTCGCCTGGTTTAATTCGGCCAGTTCTTTTGAAATATAAAGCCCTAAACCCGTGCCGCTGGACGAGGTGGTAAAAAACGGTTCAAACAAATGGCTCAAATGTTCGTGGCTGATGCCGGAACCGTTGTCAATCACTTCTATGCAAGCCCCTTGCGGGTTGGCAAACGCGCGCAAAATGATGGCGCCCAGTTCCGGTTTGCCGTATTTCAGCGCATTGCGGCACAGATTATCCATAATCTGCCGCAAATGCCCCGGATCTATCAGCACATACAAGGCTTCATCGGCATACAGCAGCTTGAAGGCTGCGTTATTAATCGCGTGTTCAGCGCTGAAATTTTTCAGGTAAGCGTCCAGCCAGGGCTTTAAATAGATTTTTTCCCGGCGCGAATCGGTGCGCCGGGAAAGCTGCAAAATATCTTCGATAATATGATTAACGCGCACCGAGTGGGTTTGGATGATTTGGGTCAAGCGCCGGTCTTGGGCGGACAGTTGTGTATTTTCCGACAGCAATTGGCTGGCGTGACTGATAGCGCCTAAAGGATTGCGAATTTCGTGGGCGATGCTGGCGGTTAGCCGCCCTAGTGATGCCAGTTTGCTTTGCTGTACTTGCTGGTTGTATAGCGCAATATCTTCAAGAATGATCATGTAAAAAAGTTCTTGGCCGGCAGGCAAAGGCATAAAGCGGCTGTGAATTTCGGACTGATTGGGCAATTGCAGCAAGGCAAGGTTGTATTCGGGGTCAGTGAGCCAGGTCTGAAAAGCTGTCGCTAAATGCGTCGAAATGTCGTTAAGTTGTGTGGGCAGTGCCGACAAATTGACCAGCCGTAAGGCGGCCTCATTAGCCATCTGGATAGCCTGTTGTTTATTGGTGATGATGATGCCCGATTGCAGATGCTGGATAATATATTTATTCAGGTCCTCAAGTTTGATGATGGTTTGCTGCTGTTGGTCGGCCAGCTGAAATATTTGCTCGCTACGCTTTGCCAAAATATATGACAACAGGGCAATGGTAAAAAAGGCCGCACCCAGCATCCCGGCATTGGCATAAGAGGTCGAATCAAAACTATGCGTGTAATCGGCAACGACTTGTTCGCCCAATACCGCCAAACTGGCCAGTGCGGCAAACAGCATCGCGCAACGGCCACCGATTAATAAACCGCCGGCGGCGATAGACACCGCAATCAATGTGCCCATGCCGCTGTTAATCCCGCCGGACGCGTGCATGATCAGCGTGAGTATCAGGATGTCGCTAAAAATAAGCAGCTGTGCTTGCACGGTGTAGCCGGTCAATCGCCATACGATGCAAATGCCGGAGACGAACGAAATGATCAGATAACTCAGGCTGCTGTAGGTGAATAAACGGCCGTCGTAAGCGCCAAGCAATGAAGAATCGGTATCGCTGTAAAACAACGCGACAAACAGAGCGGCCAAAATAAGGCGATAGCCGAGAAAAACTTTCAGCAACAGCCAGGCTTGTTTGGCGGGAATGCCGTAGCCTTTGGAGAAGGGACAGGGAAAGATAGTCTCGTTAGTATTTGGCGGCATGTTGGTTTTTTAAAATGGCGTTTTAGTGGGACTTGGTTAAAATGCTTAAAAAAGCCATTAATCGTAGCATTTAGTTGTCAGTTGCGTGAAAAATACCCGCCGGATTTACCGGCTAATCCAAGGAGTCATCAATGAATATTCATGAGTACCAGGCCAAACAGTTGTTTTTGCATTACGCGATACCGGTGCCTGACGGCAAGTGGGCCGACACGCCTGAAAGTGCGGCACAAGTCGCCCAAGAATTGGGCGGCGAGGGTTGGGTGGTTAAAGCCCAAGTCCATGCCGGCGGCCGGGGTAAAGTCGGCGGCGTCAAATTGGCTAAATCGCCGGTTGAAGTGGCTGAATTAAGCCGGGAAATGCTCGGTAAACGCTTGGTCACCAAACAGACCGGCGCGGAAGGTTTGCCGGTCAACTCATTGCTGATAGAAAAAACCTACCCGATTAAACGCGAGCTCTATTTAAGTTTGCTGGTTGATCGTGGCACCGAGCGCATTATTTTTGTTGCATCGGCCGCAGGCGGTATGGATATAGAAACAGTCGCCCACGAAACGCCCGAACAGATTATCTCGGTTCCGGTGCATCCGGCCGCCGGTTTGCAAGGCTATCAATGCCGCAAAGTCGCTTACGCCCTGGGGCTTAAAGGCGCGCAGATCAAAGCTTTAAGCAAAATCATGCAGGGCTTGTATGACCTATTTTTAGCCAAAGACGCCAGCCAGATTGAAATCAACCCGCTGATAGAAACCGACAGCGGCGAGTTGATGGCGCTGGATGCCAAGATCAATTTCGACGATAACGCTGTTGCCGCACATCCCGAGATTTTGGCGATGAAAGACCCCGAGCAGGAAGATGAAAAGGAAAACAAAGCCGAACAATTCGGGCTGAATTACATCACGCTGGAAGGCAATATCGGCTGCATGGTTAATGGCGCGGGCTTGGCGATGGCGACCATGGATTTGGTCAAATTGAAAGGCGGCTTACCCGCCAATTTCCTCGATGTCGGCGGCGGCACCAGTGTTGACAAGGTTTGCGAGGCGTTCAAACTGATTTTATCGGATCACAGCGTCAAAGCGGTATTGGTCAATATTTTTGGCGGCATCGTGCAATGCGACATTATCGCGTCGGGCATTTTGGCTGCGGTCGAGCAGGTTCACGTTACCCTACCGGTCGTGGTGCGCCTCGAAGGCACGAATGCCGAACAAGGCCGCGCCTTGCTCAGCAACACCGGATTGAACCTTTATGCGGCAGATAATTTAGCACACGCCGCAGAACAAGTAGTCGCACTCGCAAAGGAGGCCGCATGAGCATTTTAATCGACAAAGACACCAAAGTAATTTGCCAGGGCTTTACCGGCAAACAAGGCACGTTTCATTCCCAACAAGCGCTCGATTACGGCACTAAATTAGTCGGCGGCGTCACTCCGGAACGCGGCGGCGAAACCCATTTGGGTTTGCCGGTGTTCAACACGGTACAGGATGCTGTGAACGATACCGGCGCCACCGCCAGCGTCATTTACGTGCCGCCTTTTTATGCGGCTGATGCAATTTTAGAAGCGGTCGATGCCGGCATACAACTGATTGTCTGCATCACCGAAGGCATACCGATATTGCAAATGCTGCGCGTCAAGGCCGCGATGGCGGGAACCGGTGTGTTGTTAATCGGCCCGAACTGCCCCGGCGTGATCACTCCCGGCGCCTGCAAAATCGGCATCATGCCCGGTCATATCCACCTGCCCGGCTCAATCGGCATCGTCTCGCGTTCCGGCACTTTAACTTATGAATCGGTGCATCAAACCACCGCGCAAGGCTTGGGGCAAAGCACCTGCGTCGGCATCGGCGGCGACCCGATTCACGGTATGAACTTCGTTGACGTGTTGAGCCGTTTTCAGGCCGATGAGCAAACCAAAGGCATCGTGATGGTCGGCGAAATCGGCGGCGGCGAGGAAGAAGATGCGGCGGAATACATCAAAGCCCATGTCACCAAACCGGTGGTTGCTTATATCGCAGGGCAAACCGCGCCTCCCGGAAAGCGCATGGGCCATGCCGGTGCGATTGTGACCGGCGGCAAAGGCACTGCGGAAGGTAAAGTCGCCGCGCTTAAAGCGGCGGGGATTGAGGTGGTCAGTTCGCCGACTGATATTGGCGTGGCGATGAAGGGGTGTTTGTAAAGTTGACTGTAGAGACGCGATTTATCGCGTCTCTCAATTCAGTATAAAAATAATGGAAAACACTAAAATAATTTCGAAGATCACTACTAAAAACTACCGAAATCTGGTTAATGAAGACGGTATTGCCTTAAATAATCTCAATATTTTGATTGGTTCAAACGGTTCTGGTAAAAGCAATTTGGTAGGTATACTGGAGTTCTTAAAAAATTGCTTAACGCCTACATCTGATTTAGATAGCCGGGGAATTACTGCTTTTCAAAACGCATTGTCCAAGCTTGGATACAATATTTTAGATGCCTATATTGATAAACCGGCAACCGTCGACTTGATATTTAAGTTTCCTTATTTACATTCATCCAGTGGTATGGAATTTAACTTGTCACTTTTTATAGATAAATCTACTGTATTTATTAATGATGAGACTTTAATTAATCTTAACCATGATACTAAATCAGAGTTATCATTTTATTACCGAAGCCATCTTAATACTCTTGGTAGAGCTTCTGTTTTTATTAAATCCGAGAAACCTGAAAGATATTCTTTAACAGAACTGGAAGAAATACCAACGAATGAATTGTCATTAATTGCTATTCCAAAACTATTAATAGAGAAGGGAATTCTTTCACCCGAACAAATTCCTTTATATAAAGCCAGCCGTGATTTAGAGGATACAGTCAAAAAATGGCAGTTTTACAATGCCAATGAAATGGATTTGGCAAAAATTCGTGGCGAAAGGCCCAAAGTGGGATCAAGTGACGTAATACTTGCCACATCAGGCGAAAACTTGCCTGCCGTTTTAGACAACATAAGCAATCACATAAAATACGGTCTTGATTTTGATGAGCGCATTAATAATGCAATGAAGGATATATTGCCTATGACCAAGCGCATCAAAACTTCCAGAGAAGGTATGTCGCTGACAGTACGATGGTATTTTGACGACATGGAAGAACCTTTCTATTTAAACGACATGTCGGACGGAACTGTGCGCATGTTGTGCTGGGCAACTATTTTACACTCGCCCATACTGCCGACGTTATTAGTCATTGATGAACCTGAATTAAGCCTGCATATCGCCTGGATGGGGATTTTAGCGAACTGGATAAAGCAAGCCTCGCAAAAAACACAGATTATTATTTCAACGCATAGCCCCGATTTATTGGATTACTTTACCGATTGTGCTGGCGATGTGATTTGTTTTGAAAAAACTCAACCTAAAGGGCATTTTAAAGCGCAAAAACTGCCTGAAGCTATCATAAAAGACAAAATAGCAGAGGGTTGGCAACTGGGCGACTTATATCGAACCGGCGATGATGTTATCGGGGGATGGCCTTGGTAATTTGGCTGTTTGCCGGGGGCGGGGAATCTGAATTGGGCGAACGGGAAGGTGATATAAAAGGCATAGTTTGCTTTTTTGAAAAACATTTCCCTGATTTTACGTTTCACAGAATTACACCCGCAAGAAATAAACGCCCCCCTGCTAAAGTTTTACTTAATGCTGCCAATGATGCATTGGGTAAAACAGGAAAAGCTTTTGCCAAGCAAATTAAAGCCAAACTGGACGAGAAGATTAAATATCAGAGTCCGCCCGATGCGATATTAATCTTGGATGATCTGGATTGTAGTTGTGATGTTGAACGTAAATCGCTATTTGAGAACACCGTTAACCAAGCCGGAAGCGGGGCATTCAAAGAAATTCGTCGGATTATCGGCTTTGCCGCACCTGAGCTGGAAGCGTGGGTGATTGCTGATTGGGAGAATACCATCGCCAAACATATCGATTTTAGAGAAAACAATAAAGCCATGCAGCATTGGCTGAGCTGTAACGGCGTATCTTTTGCAACGCCGGAAACATTCAGCTTTTATAATAAAAGTAAAAAATCCTGCCACGATAAACTTTCTGATCTCTTAATCGAATCCTCTCGACAAAAAAATCAAACGGTTTATTCGAAAGCACAGCATACGCCTCAATTATTGCTTGCTCCTGATTTGAATCCTGATGTTGTGGCTAAAAAATGTCCAATTTTCAGAGATTTTTTCACTCAATTACAAAAATTAAGCCCAAACTCGCAATACCTCCAATGACACTAAAAATAGCCCTAGCCCAAACCAACTTCCTAGTCGGCGACATCGCCGCCAATGTCGACAATATCGCCCGCGCCGCCATATACGCCCGAGATCAATTGGGCGCGGAGTTGGTCGTCTTTCCTGAACTGACCATCACCGGCTATCCGGCGGAAGACCTGTTATTGCGCGCCGATTTCATTGCCGCCGCCAATAACGCGCTGTATCAACTGGCCGACCGCGTTGACGGTATTGCAATGGTTGTCGGCTTTCCCGAACGCGCCGGAGACAAGCTTTATAACAGCGCGGCGGTATTGCATCAGGGCGCGATAACGGCCTGTTACCGCAAACGGGCACTGCCTAATTACGGCGTGTTCGATGAGCAACGTTATTTTACGGCGGGCAACCAACCTTGCGTATTTGAGTTTAACGGCACCTTTATCGGCCTGACTATCTGCGAAGATGTTTGGAAAGTCGGCATTATCGAGGCCAACAAACAGGCGGGTGCTGAACTGTTGCTGACGCTGAATGCCTCGCCGTTCAATTCGGGAAAAATCCATCAGCGCGAAGACATTGTTTGCAGACAGGTTAAAGCCGCGCAGATTCCTTTGGTTTATGTCAATCAAATCGGCGGTCAGGATGAATTGATTTTCGACGGCGCGTCTTTTGTCGCTGATGCGGACGGGAATATTGTGTTCCGTGCCGAGGAGTTTAAAGAACAAATCACTGTGGTTGAGTTTGAAGGCTGTCATCCACTAAAAAACAGCTGTGCGCCGCTGTATGCTGAAGTGTCCAGCGAGTATCAGGCGCTGGTGCTGGGCATTAAGGATTATGTGCGTAAAAACGGTTTTCAGGGTGCGATTTTGGGTCTGTCCGGCGGTATCGATTCAGCGCTGGTGCTGGCGTTGGCGGTCGATGCGCTGGGTGCGGATAAGGTTGAGGCCGTGCTGCTGCCGTCGCGCTATACGCAGGATATGAGCAATGAAGACGCGGTGCTGGAAGCGGAAGCCTTGGGCGTTCACTATCACAGCATTCCGATAGAACCTGCTGTGAATGCCTTTACTGCCATGTTGGCCGACATTTTTAGCGGTACAGCCAAAGACGCCACCGAGGAAAACATTCAGGCGCGTTGCCGGGGTGTGGTGTTGATGGCGCTGTCGAACAAGCAGGGCAAGCTGCTGCTGACCACCGGCAACAAGAGTGAAATGAGCGTCGGTTATGCAACGCTGTACGGCGATATGTCCGGCGGTTTTGCGCCGATCAAGGATGTGCCCAAGCTATTGGTTTATCAGCTGGCGCGTTATCGCAATTCGTTATCGCCGGTAATACCGGAACGCGTCATAAGCCGTCCGCCATCGGCAGAGTTGGCGCCCGATCAGGTCGATGCCGATTCGCTGCCGCCTTATGAAGTGCTCGACCCTATCTTGGAGCGTTATATCGAAAAGGATCAGTCCGCTGCTGAAATTATCGCCGCCGGTTTCAGGCGCGAAGATGTCGCCCGCGCCATCAGTCTGGTCGACCGCAATGAATATAAACGCAGACAATCGCCGCCGGGCATCCGCATTACGGCTAGGGCATTTGGCCGTGACCGGCGTTATCCGATCACTTCCGGTTATAAAGGCATGTAAGCGCCATTCTCTATTCCAGCTTATTTGTAATACAATGGGTCGGTTTTTTCAGCCGTTTGTTTCGATCATCTGATGCTCTTACCAACGGGTTATAACCAAATAAAACATTACTGCTACCTCTGCCCGCATGTAGACAGTATTTTATAATTTAAAAAAGGTCAGTTTTATGTGTTGGAGTGGTGAAGCGTCTGGTGTTTTAGCTGTCGCAGGTCTGAGTACCGCAGCTTATATTGCAATTAAACAAGGGGAGTCGAAAGAGCTGTGGATTCCGTTAACTTATTTCGCCTTAATGGAATTATTACAGGCGGTGACTTATGTCTATATCGATTTATGTGACAATCCCAGCAATCAGATACTGACATTGCTGGGTTATCTGCATGTGGCGTTCCAGCCGTTTTTCGTCAACATGGTGGCGATGTATTTCATCCCGGAAAGCGTCAAACTGAAAATAAGGACGACGGTTTATACAATTTGCACCATCGGCACGCTGTTCATGCTGATAAAAATGTACCCGTTTGTTTGGGCGGGCACTTGCAACATCGGTGTTGAAGGTTTTTGCGGGCCTAATGTGTGCTCCACGTCCGGCGCTTGGCATATCGCCTGGCAAATGCCGTTGAACGGCTTGATGTCCGACCCGGTCGGCTGGTTGTTTGGTTTTAACTGGGGGTTACATGCTTTCACTTATATCGTGGTCGCTTTTTATCTGCCGCTGATGTACGGTTCCTGGCGTTTCGTCGGCTTCCATTATTTGATCGGCCCGCTTATTTCCGATCTGACTACTGATGACCCTAATGAATATGCGGCGGTTTGGTGCCTGTTTTCTATCGCCTTGTGCGTGTCGGTGATTAAAACCCCGATTAGAAAATACCTGCATGTTAAAACGTGGCCTTTTTATAAAAAGCATATTGCCGATTTGCTGTAATTGTTTAAACCGGTTTTCGTCTCACTGACATCAATAAAAAATGATTAACTTTACTAAAATGCACGGCCTGGGCAATGATTTTGTAGTCATTGACGCCATTAATCAGCACATTGATTTAACTTCAGAGCAAATACAGCGCTTGTCCGACCGGCACTTTGGCATCGGCTTCGACCAGCTATTGCTGGTTGAAAAGGCTGTCAGCGCCAATGCCGATTTCAAATACCGGATTTTTAACGCCGATGGCGGCGAAGTCGATCAATGCGGCAATGGCGCGCGCTGTTTTGCCCGCTTTGTCCGCGATAAAAAACTGTCGGATAAGGATGAAATCTGCGTCGAAACTAATACCGGCCAATTAGTGCTGCATTTTGATAGAGATGATTTGATTACGGTCAATATGGGTATTCCCCGGCACACGCCAGCTGAAATCCCGTTATTGGCGGACGAAGAGTCCCGGTTTTATACCGTGCAGGTTAACGACACCGAAAAAGCCTTCGGCGCGGTTTCGATGGGCAACCCCCACGCCGTCATTCAAGTGACCGACATTAAGGCAGCGCCGGTGGCTGAATTGGGCCGGGCTTTGGAAAGCCATGCTTTTTTCCCTGAGCGGGTTAACGTCGGCTTTATGCAAGTGGTCGACCGCCAACATGTCAAATTGCGGGTATTTGAACGCGGTGCGGCCGAAACGCTGGCTTGCGGTAGTGGGGCCTGTGCGGCTGCGGTCATCGGCATTGAACACAACCTGCTCGATCATACTGTTTATGTTGACTTGCCCGGCGGCACACTGACCATCAACTGGCAAGGGCGAGGCGAACCGGTGTTAATGACCGGCCCCGCCACCTCTGTTTTTGAAGGACATATTGTGTTATGAACGAACACACCCAGGAACTGACCTCAAGCCAGGTAGAAGACTATCTGCGTAAGCACCCCGAGTTTTTCCATGAACACCTAGAATTGCTGGAACATTTGAGCATCCCGCATCCTAGCGGCAGTGCAGTGTCGCTGATTTCAAAACAACTGGAACTGTTCAGGAGCCGGCATCATGAGATGGAAAACCAGCTGACAGCGCTGATCGACATCGCCCGGGATAACGACACCTCGCTCAACCGTATGCACAAGCTCACGTTGGCCCTGCTTGATGCGACGTCGCTTGAAGACGCCGTGGCCAATTTGGATGTGGTCTTGTCTGAGTATTTCCTGATTGATTTTGTTGCCGTGCGCATTATCAAACACACGCCGGACACGGCGATCAGTAACTTGTTTATTGAGCCGGGCAGCAAAGATTTGGAGCCCTTCCTTAACGAACTGTCCAGCGGCAAGCCCAAATGCGGGCGTCCGACAATTGCCCAGGCCAGGGTGTTATTCGGCGAACTGGCCTTTGAAGTCAAATCCTGCGCCATTATCCCGATGGCTTTCACCGAATTGGAAGGCATTTTGGCTATCGGCAGCCGCGAAGAAGGCCGTTTCCATTACACCATGGGCAACCTGTTTTTAAACCAAATGAGCGAAATCATCGCCACCCGCTTAATCACCTTGTTACAGCAGAGGGCATTTTAAATGCACGCTGATGCCGAACTGATGCTGGACGCCTTTTTCCAGCAACTGACCGTTGAAGTTCGCGCCTCAGAACACACTATCAGCAGCTATCGGCGGGACATCAAACAGTTGGCCAACTATTGTGCCGACAAAGCCATTGAGCATTGGACTGATCTGGAACACGCCGATATTCGCGCCCATATCGCCAGCCGCCATCGAAAAGGCATGGGCAGCGCAAGCCTGCAACGCGAGCTGTCAGCCATCCGTAGTTTTTATGCCTACCTGTTAAAAAACAACCAGGCCAGCATCAATCCCGCCCAGCAGGTTCAGGCGCCCAAACAAGCCAGAAAGCTGCCCAAGACACTGGATGTCGACCAGCTGTCAGGCCTGCTCGATGCCGGTATCAGTTCACGCCTGGACATCCGCGATGTGGCCATGTTCGAATTGTTCTATTCCTCCGGCCTGCGTCTGAGCGAACTGTCGGCACTGGATGTCAGCGATCTCGATTTGCCCGATAACATGCTGACGGTGCGCCTCGGTAAAGGCGGCAAATCGAGGCTGTTGCCGATAGGCGGCAAAGCCGTTGCCGCACTTGAAAAATGGTTGCAGCAGCGCGCCGTCAAAACGCCTGTTGCCGAAACCGCACTGTTTATTTCAACCCACGGCACTCGGCTCAGCCAGCGCAACATCGAATTAAGGCTGGAGCGTTGGTGCAAAAAAAAAGGCATTCCAGAACATATACATCCGCACATGCTCAGGCATTCGTTCGCCAGCCACTTGCTGGAATCGAGCCAGGATTTAAGGGCTGTTCAGGAACTGCTAGGACACGCCAATATCAGCACGACCCAGATCTATACGCACTTGGACTTTCTGCATTTGGCTGAAATCTATGACAAGGCTCACCCACGCGCCAAAAAAAAACCGTCATAACCGTTTGCGCTGTAAGCAAACGGATAAAAAACCTGCTAACATGTGGACGAATTTTTTATAAAAAACAGATAGGGTGAAATATTTTTCTACCCTGCAGAAAACCTCTTTACGGGACAGCGAACATGGCGGAAAACGAAACACTGAATGATATAAAATCTAAAGGGATACTCTGGGGCTTTGGCGTTTTTATCCTTGTTGCCGTCATTGTGCTGGTTATTCTGGGGGCTTGGTGGGGCAGGGAACCGGGACAATTTAATATTATGGATGAGGCGCTAAAGCGTGCCGAAGAAACCCATTCGACTGACAATATGCCGGTTGGCTACGTCTACACCAACACACTGGCGCATATCGCTGAAGTTTTGTTACATAAAAGCGGCGGCTATATCACCAACGACGTCGCCCCTCCCGGCGTGTTTCTGGACAATATTTCCAACTGGGAGTACGGTGCTTTAGTTATGTTGCGCGATGCTACGACTGCGCTAAGAAATCATTTCGCAAGGGATCAGTCGCAATCTGCCGAAGACCCCGATTTGGCTGTTGCCGAACCTTATTTCTATTACGAACATAATTCATGGGCCTTACCTTCGACCGAGGCAGAATATCAAAAGGGCATTGATTCGCTACATAAATATATGATGCGGCTGCAGAAATACGGCGGTCCGGTAAAAAAAGCCCAGTTTTATTCCAGGGCCGATAATCTTTGGCAATACACCGAAGTGGTGATCAAGCGTCTGGGCGGATTGTCGACCCGGCTGAGCGCAAACAGTGCCGGCGGCAACTACGGGCCGGGCTTGACCGAGCTTGAAAAACAAGCTGCGGATGAAAAAGGGACGCCGGTCATGCGCGTCACCTGGCTGGAAATTGACGATATTTTTTACGAAGCGCGCGGTGCGAGTTGGGCGTTGTTGCATATACTCAGAGCCATCAAACATGACTTTGAAGACATTTTATTGGATAAACGCGCCATGCGTACCGTTGACATCATGATTAAGGCGCTGGAAAACTCCCTGACCCCGGTGTTAAGCCCAATGATCTTAAACGGTAGTGGCTACGGTTTGTTTGCCAATTACTCGCTGTCAATGGCCAATTATATAGCCCGCGCCAATGCGGCAGCACTGGATTTACGTGACATTATGAACCGGGGTTAATGATGATGGATGAACAAATAAGCTACAACTTGACCCAGCTAGGCACCTGGAAAAGAATCTTCTTTATGCTGATTTTTGCCGCGATTGGCAGCTTGGTCAGAATGTTGCTGTGGGCGGTTATATTTTTGCAGGTGGCATCAACATTGCTTACCGGAAAGACGAACGCCAACATTCTTAATTTCGGCCGCAGCCTGTCCATTTATACGTATCACATTCTGCTGTTCCTGACCTTCAATACTGAAGCCATGCCGTTCCCTTTCTCCGACTGGAACATGACTGCAGAACTGCAATTACCCGAAGTTAAAAAATAAGCGCTCTAACGGCGATTTCCTAAAAAAGACATATCAAAAATTGTCCACGCTTAGCACGAAAAATTTCGTGGCTTTCGTGCTAAGCGTGGACTTTATTTTTTACAGATCATAGTCATCAAGGGATGTTGTTTCTCGGAAATTGCCTAATCGATTTTTATCCCACCTCTTGTTAAATCAGTCCGCCTGTACTTTTCTGGAAAAATTCGGCCCTTTAGGTTGGGCATTCTGTTGCAGGCAGTGATACGCGGCATTTTCATACTTGATCACCAGTGACTGGGCATTTTTGTGTTCGCTAATAAACTTTTTAGCTTCCTCGGCGGTCAAATCTTTCATCAAGAATTTGGCGATGCACATGCACGGCTCACTGTAACGCTGCTTATCGGCTTCTTTATCCGCTGAATGTTTGATTTCCCGCTGTACGCATTGGGCGGCAAAATCATGCTCAAACTTATGTTTTTGTACGTCGGTCACTTCGGTATCGTGGGAGTGGTCGAACGGATTATGGGCGGCTACTGCTGCCGTTGCCGGTTTTGCCTTCTCGTCCGAACAGCCGACAACGCCCAACGCGATAATAAGGCCGGTTACGGCAGAAAATAACGTTTTTTGTGCAAATTGTTTCATCAAATTTCCTTGCAGGTCTAAAACCTTTCCCTTCAGGAAGGTCATTTAAGTGTGACAGCGATTTATCCGCTTTTAGTAATGAGGTTATATTTTAGGTGGTTTCTTGAAAAGGACACACCAACAATGTCCATCACGTGCACGAAAATTTCGTGCACGTGGCCATTATTAATGTGGGGAACGTGAATTCAATATTTATGGGGTTACACCGTCTGGGTCAATTGCCCCCTCGACATCAATATTGCTTTGGTTCAGGCCTGAGGTCGGGTCGTCAGCCACGATAATGACTTCAACACGTCTGTTTCTTGCCCGATTTTCAGCTGAGTTATTTTCTGCTAAAGGTTGGGTGTCGGCATAGCCTTGTACCACGATACGGGCTGGGTCAATACCTTTATTGTCCAGCATTTTCTGGGCGACAGTGACCGCACGTGATGCTGATAAATCCCAATTGGAGCGGTAAAGGACATTGGAAATGGGGACATCGTCGGTGTGTCCTGAAACCTTAACCTTGCCTTTTGTTTCAATGACAGCGAGGGTGATTTTGTTCATGACCTCAAAAAATGGGGGCTGTAGTACGGCACTGCCGGAATCGAACGAACCTTTTTCCTGAATCCTGATGATAATACTCAGGTCGATGGTTTCCACCATGACTTGCCCTTTATTTATTTCTTCTTTCAATAACTCCTTAATCCGCTCGGCGTCATCTGCAACTTCGATGAGCTTGATATCCATCAGTTGTTTATTTGCTTCGAGGCTGGCGCCCAAGGTTGGCGATTGTTGAACTGTCGTCTGCCGGATTTCATTGATGATGGTGGGCTCTGTTTGTGCCGGCGAAAAATCCTGGGCGATAAAGCTAGTCCCCATCGGCGAATCGGGTTCGGCAATTTCATTTTGCACACCGAATGCCATCTTCATGGATCCGGCGACTTGCTTGAATTTTTTCGCATCCTGGGTTGCTGTCGACAGCATTAAGACAAAAAAGCACAGCAGCAAAGTGCATAGGTCGGCAAATGTTGCCAGCCACATAGGGGCGCCGGGTGGGCACTTGGGACATTTGTTAGCCATGCTGCATCACTCGTCTTCTTTTTTACGCTTATGGTTAGAGATGTAGGCGGTTAATACTGTCTCCAGTATTTTTGGGTTCATACCTTCTTGGATACCGTTAATGATTTCAATAATCAATTCCATATTGGTGCGCTCATATTCGAGTACTGTGGCCAGTTTATCGACGATGGGGATGGCGAAACAGTTGGCTATTATCGCACCGTAAAGCGTGGTTATTAGTGCGATCGCCATGGCAGGGCCGATGCTGGATGGGTCGGACATATTGGCCAGCATCTGCACCAGACCGATTAATGTCCCAATCATGCCCATGGCCGGCGCCAGGTTGGCGACGCCTTGCCATAGCGATTGGCCTGATTCATTACGGGCAACCATTTGGTCTATTTCTTTAGTCAACATCTTTCTGACTAGCTCAGGGTCGTGTCCGTCAACACATAAGCTGATGCCTTTTTTTAAAAAAGGGTTGGCAATTTCTTCATTATCCAGTGCCAACAGGCCGGTTTTCCTTGCCACACCGGAAAGGCGTATCGCATCTTGAATTAGGAGCTGGGGGTCTTCCCTTTTGTTGAAAAAAGCTTTTCCTAGCACTTTAAATGACCGGGAAAGTTCACTGATGGGAATGCGCATGAGCGATACGCCGAATGTGCCGCCAAATACAACCATGACAGACGGTATATCAACAAACAGCATAATGTCACCGCCAGTAACAATAGCAGCGGCGATAATACCGACGCCCAGAAAGAAACCGACGAGGGAGGCTATATCCATTGTTGGTCTCCAAATGCTACCGAATGCATGGTGTCAAAAAATATTTGCCCATACGGCTTCTTATTATGAATGGGGGTGAAACTATCAATAGGCATATTTAAATTCATTAAAAACAATGGAGATAAAGGCAAGTCAATAAAGTTTTAATACTAAAATTCAGTCATGGGAGGTTAGCGACCAAAAGCCGATAAATTATACTGCAAATGGGTCATAGTACATCAAAATTCACTGGCGTTGTGCGCAGGAGGGCATCGTATGTTTATTGTCCGCAATAAATGGCTTTATCTTTTGCGTTGTTCGTTGGCAATGAGGTAACATCAAAAACTGTCTTGCTCCTAATATATAGAAGCCGATTTAACTTAACCATTCTCACTGCGCCATGCCGTTGCATGGATCAAATAACAGGACACGCTAATGAACAGACATCCCGCTGTAGCAGGTTCTTTTTATCCTGCAAATCCGCAACAACTTCATCTGATGCTGGATCAATTCTTGAATGATGCCGCAACCGATGCCAAAGTCCCGAAAGCCATCATCGCACCCCACGCAGGCTATATTTATTCTGGCCCGATTGCCGCAACAGCGTATGCACGCTTAAAAAAAGCCCATGACCGGATAACCCGCGTGGTTCTTATCGGCCCCTCCCACCGTGTCGCTTTTAGGGGGATGGCTGTGAGCCGGGCGGAGGCTTTCAGCACGCCTTTAGGTAGCGTCTTGGTTGATCAGGCTGCGGTGCGGGCTATCATCCAACTGCCCTTTGTCGAATACCTTGAACAGGCCCACACTTATGAGCACAGCTTGGAAGTGCAATTGCCTTTTTTGCAGGAAATGCTCGATAGTTTTGAAATTGTGCCCATTGTTGCGGGTGATGCTTCGGCGGAACAAGTCAGCCAAGTGCTTGATGCGCTGTGGGGCGGTGATGAGACGCTGATTGTGGTCAGTTCCGATTTGAGCCATTACCATGATTACGCGACCGCACGGCAGATGGATCAGGCAACCAGCCAGGCCATAGAGCAGCTGCACTATGAGCAACTTGATTTTGAATCTGCCTGCGGAAGAGTGCCGGTCAGCGGATTGTTAAAGCTGGCGCGAAAAAAGTCGTTGTCCGTCACCGCCATCGATCTGCGCAATTCCGGCGATACCGCAGGCGATAAAGCCAGCGTCGTGGGGTACGGTGCTTATGTCGTTGACTAAGGCGAACCGGCAACGCCTGCTGGAATTGGCGAAAAACTCGATACAACACGGTTTGCAGACAGGCCGCCCGCTAACAATCGATTTGGCCGATTATCCGGCAGAATTAATACTGCCGCGTGCTACCTTTGTCACCTTGCAAATCAATCATCAATTGCGCGGCTGTATCGGTATGCTGGAGGCGGTCAGGCCGTTAGCCGAAGATATTGCCGAAAATGCCTTTGCCGCGGCCTTTAACGACCCGCGCTTTTTGCCGTTGAATGCCGATGAATTTGCCGATTTGACTATTCACCTGTCGATACTCACACGCGCCGAGCCGGTGGCGTTTAGTTCCGAACAGGATTTAGTGGCGCAATTGCAGCCCGGCGTTGATGGGTTGATTTTAGAAGAGGGGCGGCGGCGCGGAACCTTCCTGCCTTCGGTGTGGGAGTCATTGCCCGAACCCCAGGAATTTTTGCGCCATTTAAAACAAAAAGCCGGGCTGCCGCCTGATTACTGGTCGGATAATATCCGTATATATCGTTATCGGGCCGAGCTAATCGGCGAAGATTGAATAATGATCGTGGTGGCGGCTGTCGCTGATCAAACGGATAAAGTACGGCATATTTTTAAAAAAATCTGTGTCAACCCGTCCCATCCTCGCCCCATTTCTTTTTAGGAACAGACTTTAATGCCTGCTCGGGCAGCCAATAATGGTAATCGTCAGTGCGTTAGACAAGCAAGGGTGTTGTTGTTATCCTTGTGCAACATCGATACATGAGTAAATGAGCCCGCCATTTGTTTATGCTGTATGGCTTAATGGGGGCTCCAACCTAACTGAGAATATGCATCTGATTCCTTTAAACAGCTCCCATTCCACCAAATTCTTGCTTCTGAGATTAATCGGTTTCATTTTTATTGGCGAGATGATCAGCCATTCGATCATTGAAATGTTACCGCCGTTGTCGCATTTTCATATGGCCTTGCTTGACGCCTCGTTGCTGTTAGCGTTGATTTTTCCGGCCATTTATGCCCTGGCATTTCGCCCGCTTAAAATCCAGGAAGCTAAGCACGAGCAAGCGGAAATGCTGCGGCAACAAGCGCAGGATAGGTTGACCAAGGTTGCAGGCCAAGTACCTGGCGTAGTTTTCCAGTTCCAATTGCGGCCTGATGGCAGCTGCTGCCTCCCTTACGCCAATGAACAATTGCTCAACATTTACCGGGTGGCGCCAGAGGCGGTGCGGGACGATGCGGCCTATGTTTTTACCGTGGTGCATCCTGATGATTTAGAAGCGCACTTGGCCGCAATTCAAACATCAGCACGAGATTTAACACCCTGGTTTGATGAGTATCGATTAAAGTTCGGCGACGAGCCGGACTGTTGGTTGCTCGGTAATGCCCTGCCTCAGCGGCTGGATGACGGCTCAACGCTTTGGCATGGTTTTATCACCGATATTACCGCACGCAAGCGCATAGAGCATGAACTGCAGCGGGCTACCGATAAGCTGCAAGACCATCATGCCGAATTGGAGGCGCAAAACCATGAGTTGCAACAAGCCCATATCCAGCTGGAAGAGTCACGCAACCGTTATATGGATCTGTTTGATTTTGCTCCTATCGGTTATCTCACACTGACCGGCGACGGCCTCATTGAAAAAATTAACCATACCGGCGCGCAGTTGCTGTGCGGTGAGCGCACGGCGTTACAGCGCCGCTCGCTTAACTACTTTTTGGAGGCGCAAGAATGTGAGCGCTGGCAACAACATTTTCTATCTGCGTTGACACTCAACACGAAACAAAGCTTTGAATTGGTCATGCGCCGCGATGATGGCAATGATTTCCATGCCTTGCTCGATTGCCAGCGCATGGAAAATTCAGAACCGGCTATGATCCATGTTGCATTCACTGACATTAGCGAGCGCAAACAGGCAGAGATTGAGCTGCAAATTGCCGCCACCGCCTTCGAGTCCCAAGAAGGCATGGTCATCACCGATACTGACAATGTCATCGTCAAAGTCAACCATGCTTTTGCCCGACTTACCGGCTATTCCTGTGAGGAATTGCTCAACCGCAGAATGAACATCTTAAAATCCGGCCATCATGATGCGGAATTTTATAATGAAATGTGGGGCAGCCTGATTCGTAAAGGTGCCTGGCAGGGCGAAATCTGGAACCGTCTTAAAAATGGCGAAGTGCATCCTACCTTCGTCACCATTACCGCCGTCAGAAATAAAGACGGCCAAGTGATTAATTATGTGGCAACTTATACCGACATTACCGAGCGCAAGATAACAGAGGATAAGGTCAATAATCTGGCTTTTTACGACCAACTTACCCAGTTGCCTAACCGGGTTTTATTTGCCGACCGCATCAAGCAAACGTTGGCGCTTTGCCGCCGTAACCGGGAAATTGCCGCTGTGTGTATGCTCGATCTGGATGGTTTCAAGCACGTCAACGACACCTTGGGTCATGCGGCAGGCGACCAGTTGCTGTGGGAAGTGGCGCAACGTTTGAAAGACTGTATCCGCCAGGAAGACACCGCCGCCCGTTTTGGCGGCGATGAGTTTGCTTTGCTGCTCGGCGGCTTTGCAAGAGTGAGTGAGTGTGAGCAGACTTTAGCGCGTATTGTCACTGTTATCGCGGCACCCTATCTGATTTTCGGGCAGCTGGCGCATATTTCAGCCAGTATCGGCGTGACCTTGTTTCCCGAAGATAACAGCGAGCCGGATTTATTGTTGCGCCATGCCGACCAAGCCATGTATCAGGTCAAGCAGGCGAGCAAAAACGGCTATCAGCTGTTTAATGCCGTTTATGAAAAACGCAACCAAACCAATCAGGATTCGTTGGCAAGAATCAGCGATGCGTTGGCGCAAGGGCAGTTTGAACTCTATTACCAACCCGAGGTGGACTGCCGCCAAGGTAAGGTCGTCGGCGCTGAGGCTTTGCTGCGTTGGAATCATCCGGTTCTCGGTGTGCTGTCGTCTGCCGAATTTATTCCTGTGATTGAGCATGACGACCTGATGATTACCTTGGACAGCTGGTCGCTGCAACATGCCTTGCGCCAACTTAAAGGCTGGCATGAGGCCGGATTTAACATTAAGGTCAGCGTGAATATTTCCGCGCGCCAGCTGCTCAACCCGGAATTCCCTGCGCGGCTGCAAGCCATACTGTCCGGCTATAATGCTGAAATTATTCAGTATTTGGCAATAGAAGTGATCGAATCGGCAGTGTTAAAAGATGTGTTGATGGCGGGTGACGTGATGCGCCAATGCCGGGCAATGGGTGTTGGCATTATTCTGGATGACTTTGGTAGCGGTTTTTCGGCACTGGTGCAATCGCTGGTGCGGCTGAATCATTTTAGCGTTGATGCCTTAAAAGTCGATTTGGGTTTTGTCTCCGACCTATTGGGCAACTCCGAAGAAATGGCTATTGTCGAAGGCGTGGTTGGTTTGGCGGCATCATGCCACGCACAAGTGATTGCCAAGGGCGTGGGGCACATTGATCAAATATTAATGCTGATGGAATTGGGCTGTGATGTGATGCAGGGCGGTGTGCTCACCAAGCCGATGTCGGCTAAACACATGGACTCATGGCTGGCGGTGTTCATACCGGATCCGCTGTGGGGTGCCGCCGCGCATTTAACCTCGCGGGATTATTTTGAATTGCTGTTGACCGAAGCTAAACATCGCTGCTGGATAAACCGGGTTATCGCCAATCTCGATGATCCGGACAGCGTGGCGACGCCGGAATTGCTGCAGGATCACCGGCAATCTCATTTTGGCCACTGGTATCGTGAGGAGCGCGCCAGTCATTTTCGCAATACCAGCGAATTCCATGAACTTGATGCTATACATCGCGATATTTATCAGACCACGGCGCATTTGTGCGAGCATCGTCAAGCGGGCATGACGGTTGAAGCTGATGCAGACACGCTGCAATTGTTGGCCCAGCAGCATACTATGAGCGGTCTGGTGCATCGCCTGTTGGCTGACGAATTGCTCAAACAGCAAAATTCATAAGGAATACCACATGGCTGATTACGACCTTATCGTATGGGATGAGCGGCTTGTTACCGGCATCGACAAGATTGACGGGCAGCACCAAATCCTGATCAATCTTTTCAATGAAGCCAATACCCAGTTGACGGCTGACAATAGCGCTGAATTTTTAGAGCACATCACCCGCGACTTGCTCAGTTATGCGCTGTATCATTTTGAAACCGAAGAGCAATTGATGCAGCAATACGGCTATGTTGACGATGCGGCTACCCATATCCAACAGCACCGCAGCTTTTCTGCCAAAGTGGTTGCTGTGCGCAATGATATTAAAGCGGGCGTGTTGATTTCGCGTGAGGATTTGCTGTCTTTTCTCAACCGCTGGCTAATCGATCACATCTTCAATACCGACAAGCGGCTGGCGGACTTTTTGCTGGCATCAACAGAATATTCTGCTAAACAGGGAAGGTAGGTAGGTTTTGATGGGGGGAATACGCCCAGAACAGGGCGCATATTTCAGCGGGGCTAAACCCTATCAGGATAGCTAAGCTTACCTGATAGGGGCAAATCAATTTAGATTAACGGCTTCAGGTCATTAAATGCTTTAAGGGCATCTCTTAATTCTTGTTCAGCTTCTTGCAGAGCGGCGTCTTTAGCATGTTTTCTGGCTGATTTCAGTACGTTATTAGCTTTTGCACGGGCGACATCAACTTTATCATTTGCGTTGATTTCTTTGCTGGCATCGGATGCCTCTTTAATAAGATCAGCAACTTGTCCGCCTTCTGTACCGCTGGTTATTGCGTCAAGCGCTACTTTGATTTTACCTGCTACTATATCAATCGCATCGGCAGGCGAGTAGGTGATTCTGCCTGGATCAGATTCAGCGAATACTGAAGTTGAAACAGTACCCATAGAAGTTGCAATCAATAAAGATAGTAAGATTTTTTTTAAGCTTTTCATATTGCACTCGTCCTCAAGTTGTTAATTTTTTAATTAAGTTGGCTGTATAGCTATCGGTAACAGTTATATAGCGGGATGGATTCTAACACATTTTAAAATTTTTCAACTATGTGACCGATTGAAAAGGCCGCTTTTTAGCGGGCTAGGAGTTTGTCGGCCTTACCAGAATCCAATGCTATTGGGTTAACATAGCCCGGAATAATTCTTCATTAACCGGATAACTCCCATCAGTAAGCAATTTATCGACATTAACCGCAACCAACCTATCAACCTGCCGGGTAACTGTGAAGGCTGGCTGG
>JAUXXQ010000020.1 GCA_030684815.1 Methylobacter sp.
GCGCTTGCGGAAGCTGTTGATACTGTCGTGGTCTGGGTGCGTACCGCCGGTGATGAACAGAACCGGAATCAATTCGTAGGTCGCTCGTTCTATTTTGCGGCTGGAAAAAATGCCTTTGGCGTAGCAGTAAAACAACAGGGCCAGCATCATCTTCGGCGGATACGGTGCGCTGCCACCGCCACTGTAGGCTTGCTCTATGGCGCTGGTGTCCAGTTGCTCGGTAAGGTCAACCACAAAACGAGCCAGGCTGTTCTCATCCAGCCAGCCTTCGCAGTTACCCGGCAGGTTGATAGGTTGGTTGCGGTTAATGTCGATAAAGTGCTTGCTGATAGGAGTTATCCGGTTAATGAAGGCTTATTCCGGGCTATGTTAACTCAAAGCATTGGATTCTGGTAAGGCCGACAAACTCCTAGACTCCTATTCATGGCGTACTGCCGCGACCAGCAACCAGAACCCATACCATCTATAACACCACCTTATTTTGATAAAAACTTGCTCACCGTCACCGCTTTAACCATAATTTTTAAATCAACTCGATGTAAGTTCTTAATGCCGATACTGTCTGTGGTAGCTGTTGTTTTTGAAGTATCGCTAAAAATTCATCTTTCGCTTTCGGCGGGTTCTTTAATGATTCCCGTTGTCTCTTGATTGCTCCACAAGCAATTGCCGGAGCTAAGTCAATCTGGCTATAAACAAATTCATCAGGATGTATTGCCTCAATGCCGTATCTTGATAAAACAACCTTGGGAAAATCTTTTAAATTGAAAGTGACAATCGCATTAGCTCCCGCTTTAATTGCAGCGGCTAAAACGTGCCTGTCGTCCAGATCGGGCAAGACTAACGCATCGATCAATTCATCATAGCCGGATACCTTGGCATCGCGCACACTGGCATCCATCAAATCGCGCGTTCTTTCTAACGTTTTTCTGTCGTATTTATCCAGCCTCAATAACGCTTCAATCCATTCATCGTGAATTTGATCCGTCCACCGCGCCTTAAACAAATCGGTTAAAGCCAACTGCATTAACAAATCCCTTAACGGTGCAGGATACAAAACACAGGCATCATAAATAACTGAGAACTTCGCCACTACTCATATCCCATACCCAGCTCTTGCGCTTGAGCTGCCAGTTCATCCAAAGCTTTTAAGCGGTCTTCGTCTATGCGCTGTTTATAGTCGAATACATCTTTAGCCAAAACCCGCCGGTGCGTACCCACTTTTCTGAACGGTATTTTGCCTTGTTCCAACAACTCGACTAAATGAGGGCGGCTCACATTTAACAATTCTGCGGTTTCCTGCGTGGATAATTCAGCGTGAATCGGCATAACCGTTATGGCGTTGCCCTTGGACATTTCCGTTAAGATGTCCAGCAACAGATTTATTGCATAGCCGGGTAAGATTAAATCGTCGGATTCGGCGCTGTTACTGGCTATTTTTAAATGCAATCGTTCATTATGAGCATATTTTGATAAAGCCCGACTGGTTATTTTAGCCTCTTCCGCCTCTTGCGGGGTGGGCAGGTGTACGACATTAGATGCAGCCATTTTTGCTTACTCCGATCATTAAGATTTGATTACCATAATAGCATAAACGAAATAAACGAAAACCACATTCGATTTTGATGATCTCGTTATTCGTGAAGCGCCGTCAGACATCAATAATGTCGAACGAAAGAAAACATTCATCCGTTCCAATCAAGCATTTTGTATCCCAGCCCCTTATAGCCTGTTTTGCGTTTTTCACTCATCTTGGCCAACATCGCTACGTTACTGTCAACATAGTCATAGATACGGACTTCAGTTTTTGCATGATACAGGCGATGCAGCCTACCGACATATTGTGCCAGAGTTCCTTTCCAGGAAACCGGCATGACCAAGAACAAGGTATCGAGTCTGGCATCATCAAAGCCTTCTCCAAGGTAACGCCCGGTAGCAACGATGACTCGCGCTTCGCCATCGGCAACAGCTTGCAGATCAGCCAGTAATTTCTTGCGTTGCCGGACGCCCATGCCACCTTGCATTTCAAAGACATGTTTGGCGAATCCCCTACTCTGCTCTGCCAATAATGCCACATGCTCTTTACGCTCAGTTAGCACAATCGGTGAGCGGCCTTCGGCAAGGGCTTGGCGGATATCGTCGAGAATCAAGCGATTACGTAGTTCATCATGTATCAATGCCTGGTAAATCTCGTGCATATAGGTTTGACGGGTATTATTACTGCTTTCCGGCATCGTGAACGACGTAAATCGCTGAATCGCGACATGGTCAAACGGTCTTGCCGAAGCTTGTTGTTTGGCGTTAACTTGGTAGCGCACGGGGCCGCATCGCACAAATACGCCAATATGAATGCGCCCTCCGTGTGCCAGGATTTGGCGGACAACCATCACCGCAAAATTGCCCATTCCTACCTGCAGGACGTCAGCGATTGCGTCGGCAGCATTGCCCAAGCCAAAGAGGAAGTCTGGGAATACACCACGCCCGCGCTTGACGAAGCCGTCACCGCCATCGTGGTAAGCCTTGATGGCGCTTA